>NZ_JAWNCA010000009.1:0-153651 GCF_034106185.1 Enterobacter sp. 296B2
TAAAAAAAACATGTGTTCTGCCACCATTTTTTCTGTTTATTTTTTTTTTTATTTGTTCCACCTTTTTGGGGGTGTGGGGGGTTTTTTTGGGGGGGGGGGGGCGGGGGCCCCCCCCCGACAATTTACAGAATTACTTCACGCACGCCGAACACTGGGAGGACTGGATCTGCTTGAAGAAGTCGTTACCTTTGTCATCCACGAGGATAAACGCCGGGAAGTCTTCTACTTCGATTTTCCAGATCGCTTCCATACCCAGCTCAGGGTACTCCACACACTCCAGGCTCTTGATGCTGCCCTGGGCCAGTACCGCCGCCGGGCCGCCGATGCTGCCGAGGTAGAAGCCGCCGTGCTTGTGGCAGGCGTCCGTCACCTGCTGGCTGCGGTTGCCTTTCGCCAGCATGATCATGCTGCCGCCGTTGGCCTGCAGCTGGTCAACGTACGAGTCCATACGCCCTGCCGTGGTCGGGCCTAACGAGCCAGAGGCGTAGCCTTCAGGCGTTTTCGCCGGGCCCGCGTAGTAGATCGGGTGATCTTTAATGTACTGCGGCAGCCCTTCACCGTTGTCCAGACGCTCTTTGAGCTTCGCGTGCGCGATGTCGCGGCCCACGATAATCGTGCCGTTCAGGGAGAGGCGGGTCGAGACCGGGTACTGCGAAAGCTGCGCCAGAATCTCTTTCATCGGACGGTTCAGGTCAACGCGAACCGCTTCACCCTCACCCGCTTTACGCAGCTCTTCCGGGATGTATTTGCCCGGGTTGTTTTCCAGTTTTTCGATCCACACGCCTTCGCGGTTGATCTTGGCCTTGATGTTGCGATCTGCAGAACAGGAGACGCCCATCCCGACCGGACAGGATGCGCCGTGACGCGGCAAACGGATCACGCGTACGTCGTGGGCAAAGTATTTGCCGCCAAACTGCGCGCCGAGGCCCAGATTACGCGCCTCTTCCAGCAGCTCCTGCTCAAGCTGCACGTCGCGGAATGCCTGGCCGTGCTCGTTACCTTCGGTAGGCAGGCCGTCATAGTATTTGGTTGAGGCCAGCTTGACGGTTTTCAGCGTGCTTTCCGCCGAGGTACCGCCGATCACGAAGGCAATATGGTACGGCGGGCACGCCGCGGTGCCGAGGGTGCGCATCTTCTCAACCAGGTAGTTCTTCAGCTTGCCCGGGGTGAGCAGCGCTTTGGTTTCCTGGTAGAGATAGGTTTTGTTGGCTGAGCCGCCGCCTTTGGCGATACAGAGAAATTTGTACTCGTCACCGTCGACGCTGTAGAGATCGATCTGCGCGGGCAGGTTGGTGCCGGTGTTGACCTCTTTGTACATATCCAGCGCCGCGTTTTGCGAATAGCGCAGGTTGTCTTCGGTGTAGGTGTTGTAGACGCCATGCGCCAGCGCCGCTTCATCACCGCCGCCGGTCCAGACGCGCTGGCCTTTTTTACCGACGATGATCGCCGTGCCGGTGTCCTGGCAGGTTGGCAGAATGCCTTTCGCCGCGATGTCTGAGTTACGAAGGAACTGCAGGGCAACGTATTTATCGTTCTCGCTGGCCTGCGGGTCGCTCAGGATATCGGCAACCTGCTGCTGGTGCGCAGGACGGAGCATAAACGAGGCGTCGTGGAAAGCATGCTGCGCCAGCAGCGTCAGCGCCTGCGGATCCACCTTGAGGATCTCTTGTCCTTCAAACTCAGAGACGGAGACGTGATCGCGGGTTAACAGGTAATACTCGGTCTGATCCTTGCTGAGGGGGAAAGGATCCTGATAATGGAAGGGTTTATTCGACATTGTTCTCTCACTTACTGCTTCGGTCTGTTTATTCAGGGCAGATGTTCCGCTGCCCGGCTTAAAAGCGAGTCAGCTTATCCTACACAATTTTTTAACAAAAACTGAGACTAGTACGACTTTTTACATCCACAGGTTACTTCCACGTGGTTTATTGCTTTAATACCCGGAGTTAATTCCACATTTGAATCAGGGCTTGATAATGCAAAAACTCATTAACTCAGTGCAAAACTACGCCTGGGGAAGTAAAACTGCGTTAACGGATCTCTACGGTATCGCGAACCCGAACAACCTGCCGATGGCGGAACTGTGGATGGGGGCGCACCCGAAGAGCAGCTCAAAAATTGAAGACGCCAGCGGCCAGGTTCGCAGCCTGCGTGACGTGATTGATGCCGATAAAGCCGCGCTGCTGGGCGACAAGGTGGCTCAACGCTTCGGCGAATTGCCGTTCCTGTTTAAGGTGCTGTGCGCCGACCAGCCGCTCTCGATCCAGGTTCACCCGAACAAGAAAGCCTCTGAAATTGGCTTCGCGAAAGAGAACGCGGCGGGTATCCCGTTAGACGCCGCAGAGCGTAACTACAAAGATCCTAACCACAAGCCGGAGCTGGTGTTTGCGCTGACCCCGTTCCTGGCGATGAACGCGTTCCGCGAGTTTTCAGAGATTATCTCCCTGCTGCAGCCGGTCGCGGGTGCCAACAAGGCTATCGCCCACTTCCTCGAAAACCCGAACGCAGACGCGCTGAGCCAGCTGTTCGCCAGCCTGCTGAATATGCAGGGTGAAGAGAAATCTCACGCGCTGGCGGTGCTGAAAGCGGCCCTGGACAGCCAGCAGGGTGAGCCGTGGGAGACCATCCGCTTGATTTCCGAATTCTACCCGGACGACAGCGGCCTGTTCTCCCCTCTGCTGCTGAACGTGGTGAAGCTGAACCCGGGCGAAGCGATGTTCCTGTTCGCCGAAACCCCGCACGCCTATCTGCAGGGCGTGGCACTGGAGGTGATGGCCAACTCCGACAACGTGCTGCGCGCGGGTCTGACGCCGAAATACATCGACATCCCTGAGCTGGTTGCCAACGTGAAGTTTGTGGCGAAGCCTGCCGCGGAGCTGCTGACTCAGCCGGTGAAAAACGGCGCAGAGCTGGACTTCCCGATTCCGGTTGAGGATTTTGCGTTTTCTCTGCACGACCTGAGCCAGGCCGAAACCGCCATTGCGCAGGAGAGCGCGGCGATCCTGTTCTGCGTGGAGGGCGAAGCGACGCTGCATAAAGGCGAACAGCGTCTGGTGCTTAAGCCCGGTGAGTCAGCATTCGTTGCAGCCAATGAGTCTCCGGTTAGCGTAAGCGGCGCCGGTCGCCTGGCGCGCGTTTTTAATAAGCTTTAAGCACTTACTGAATTTTTTAACAACTCTTGCTAAGCTAGTTGCAGGCTTAATATCTCCGGGCGGTTTTTACCGCCTGGTTTCATTTTAGGGATAGTCGCAATGAAAAAATCGGTCGTAGCGGTTGGAGTGATTGTAGCGTTAGGCGTGGTCTGGACGGGTGCCTCCTGGTTTACCGGGAAACAGCTGGAAAGCCGTCTGGCTGAGATGGTGGCGCAGGCTAACGGAGAAATTAAGCGCAGCGCGCCGGAGGCGGGTCTGGAGCTGAGCTATCAGAACTATCAGCGCGGCGTGTTTACCAGCCGTATGCAGCTGATGGTGAAGCCGGTGGCCGGTGCGGCAAACGGCTGGCTGAAGCCGGGCCAGAGCGTGGTGCTGGATGAAGTGGTAAGCCACGGTCCGCTGCCGCTGGCGCAGCTGAAGTCGTTTAACCTGATCCCGTCCATGGCGTCCGTTCATACCGTGCTGGTGAATAACGACGTCACTAAACCGCTGTTTGACCTGGCAAAGAATGAGTCACCTTTCGACATTAATACCCGTATTAGCTACTCCGGTGATACCAGCTCTGATATCGCGCTGAAAGCGCTGAACTACGAGAAAGAGAACGAGAAAGTCGCCTTCAGCGGCGGTCATTTCAAACTTGATGCAGATCGGGATGGCAACGTCTTCTCCATGACGGGTGAAGCGGAAAGTGGCCTGGTCAACGCCGTGAACGAATATAATCAGAAGGTTCAGCTCACCTTCAACAACCTGAAAGCCGACGGCAACAGCCGTATGACCGACTTTAAAGAGCGTATCGGCGACCAGAAGCTCTCCGTTGATAAGATTGCTATCGCAATTGAAGGGAAAGAGATGGCCGTGCTGGAAGGCATGGACGTTAACGGTAAATCCGACGTATCTAAAGACGGTAAGAGCATCAACACCCAGCTGGATTACACCCTGAAGAGCCTGAAAGTGCAGAATCAGGATCTGGGCACCGGCAAGCTGTCGCTGAAGATCGGCAATATCGACGGTCAGGCGTGGCACGAGTTTAGCCAGAAATACAGCAAAGAGAGCCAGGCGCTGCTGACCGACGCCGCGCTGCAGCAGAACCCTGAGGTGTACCAGCAGCAGGCGATGGCGGTGCTGTTCAATAACCTGCCGATCCTGCTGAAAGGCGAGCCGGTGGTCACCGTTGCGCCGCTGAGCTGGAAAAACAGCAAAGGCGAAACCAGCTTTAACCTGTCGCTGTTCCTGAAAGATCCTGCAGCCGCAACGGGTGAACCGCAGACGCTGGCGCAGGAAGTGGATCGTAGCGTGAAGTCGCTCGACAGCAAGCTAACCATCCCGATGGATATGGCGACCGAGTTTATGACCCAGATTGCGAAGCTGGAAGGCTACGGCGATGAAGATGCCGGCAAGCTGGCGAACCAGCAGGTGAAAGGTCTGGCGGCTATGGGCCAGATGTTCCGCATCACGAAGGTGGATAACAACACGATTTCTACCAGCCTGCAGTACGCCAACGGCCAGGTCACGCTCAATGGCGACAAAATGCCACTGGAAGAGTTTGTCGGCATGTTTGGTATGCCGACGCTGGGGATGCCGGAACCGGCTGAACCGGCTGAACCGGCAGCGCCAGCCGACCCGGCGGCACCGCAGCAGTAAACAACAAAACCCCTCGCATGAGGGGTTTTTTTATTACCGTTATCCCTTCCATCCCTGCAGGAAATCCAACAGCAGTGCGTTAACTTTCTCAGGCTGTTCCTCCTGAGGCAGATGGCCGCACTCGTCGATACCGTACGCCCGGAGGTTATCCGCCATTTCAGCCCAGACGCTTTGCATATCGAAGAGCTTGCCGACCGCATGAAAATCATTGCCCCACAGCGACATTACCGGACACGCGATTTTCACGTCAGCGTCGGCAAGATCCTGCGCCACATCTTCTGCGTTGGCGCGATAGTCAGCCATCGCGCCTCGCACAGCTCCGGGCGCCTGATACGCCCGAACATAGGTGTCAAACGCCTCGCCGCTGATGGTTGACGGATCGTAGGTCCAGTCCGAGAAAAAGTGGCGCAGCCAGATATTTTCTCGACCCGCAATCAGCGCTTCCGGGAGATCGGGCACGAGATGGAACAGGAAGAACCAGTATGCGCGGGCGATGGACGCATTCAAATCGCGCGCCACAATGCGCGTTGGCACGTTATCCATCACCACCAGACGATCCACCAGCTCAGGGTAATCTTTTGCGAACCGCGTCGCGACGCGCGCGCCGCGATCGTGCCCCACCAGCACCACCTTCTGTAAATCCAGCGCACGCATCAGTTCCCGTATGTCCCGCGCCATGTTCCGTTTATCATAGCCAGAAGCCGGTTTATCCGTTTCGCCATATCCTCGTAAATCCGGCGCGATTACGCGGTAGTGCCGGGACAAGACCGGTATCTGGTAGCGCCAGGCATAGTTTGTTTCAGGAAAACCGTGCAGGAGAATAACCGGCGCGCCTTCACCCTCTTCAACCACAAACTGGCGGATGCCGTTTGCCGTTACGGTGTAACTTTTCATGGTCGTAACCTCACTTTATTTCAGCAGAGGCACGTTGGCCGCACGTTGATAAGGACCGTAATTTACAGGGTTCCAGCTATATCCCTGCTGCCAGGCGGTGATATGCCCAATACCGGGGAAAGGCAGATGCGCTGCAGCCATCCACTCACCGTCTTTCGCCAGCGCGTTAAACTCCTGCGCCCGGGACGAGATGGCTTTTTTCGAATCGACATCAAAGCGAATAGATACTTCAGGATGCGGGAACTGGACGGCAGGCGCATGGATCAGATCCCCAATGAAGTTAATAGCCGTTCCCTGGGACGCAAAGCGATAAACGGTACTGCCAGGCGTATGACCAACGGCATAGGCCGTCTGGGCTTCCGGGATAGGCGAAGCTGGCGGAACGAAGGTTTTAAGGTGTCCTGACGCTTTATACTCAGATAACGCTTTTCGGGCGATAGCGAAATACTCCTTCGCATTAGCCGGAGCGCTCGCTTCTTTTGCCGGATCGAGCCAGTAATCGGCCTCCCCCTGCGGTACGTAGACGGTCGCATTGGGGAACAACGCTTTACCGTCCGCGTCGCTCAGGCCACAAACATGATCAAGATGAAGATGCGTCAGGAAAATGGTATCAACCTGCTCAGGGCGATAGCCTGATGCTTTCATATTGTTGACCAGCTGGCCGGCCGTTTGCGGCACGCAGTGTCCCGCTCCGCTGTCAATCATGACCAGATGTTTCCCGGTATTAACCAGGAAAGCGTTAAACGCGGTCGGCATGCGTTCAGCATCAATTTTATTCTGATCCAGCAGCTTACGAACCTTGTCGCCTGAAAGCCCGTGTAGTAATGACGGCGAAAGGTCATTATAGCCGTCGAACAGCGCCGTGACCTCGTATTCCCCTACCGCCAGACGATAATAGCCGGGGACCTGCTGTTTCACCTGCGCAGGTGCATCAGCCCAGGCGGCACTTACCAGGAACAGGCTGCTGAATGCCAGAACCGTTTTCAACTTTTTCATCTTCACTCCAGATTCATGTTTTCAGGATGTGAAGAGACTATGGCAGCACAACGATAAATACTGTAGATATGTACTTTGATAAGGCAGCGTAACGAAAAACGATATAATGAAGCTTGAAGACGTTGAAGTGTTTGTAGAAGCCATTAAGGCAGGTAGCCTGGCGGGCGCCGCGCGTCGGCTCTCAATGAGCGCCATGGCGGCGTCACGGTCTCTTAATAATCTTGAGGCTGAGCTGGGCGTCAGGCTGGTGCATCGCACCACGCGCTCCCTCTCACCCACGAGCGATGGGGAGGTTTTTTTGCCTCATGCACAGGCGTTGCTGGAAGATAAAAATAACGCGCTTGCCGATCTGTTTCCCGATGGTACGCACCTGTCCGGACGCCTTCGCATTACCGCCTCAGCGGCGTTTGGGCGCAAGATCGTCGCGCCAATGCTGCCGCTGTTTATGCAGCAACATCCGGCCCTGCAGGTTGACCTGCTGGCAACCGATGATCAGATTGATATTGTCGGGAAAGGCATAGACGTGGCGTTACGCATTGCCCCGCTGCGCGATAACCGGTTGGTTGCACACCGCATCTGTGATAATCCCCGCGAGCTTTGCGCCAGCGCGGAGTATCTGGCTGCGTACGGTTCACCGAAATTACTTAACGATCTGGCTGGACATAGCTGCCTGACCACCTCAGATACGACACACTGGTCATTTGAAAAGGGTGAACAGCGCTACAAGCAAAAGGTGTCAGGCCGATTCTCGGCTAACTCGATTGAGGCAATTTTCGAGGCTTGCCAGGGGGGACTCGGCATCGCAAATTTATCTCGCTGGTACGTAGAGCCTGCAATTACAGAGGGTAAACTCGTGCGGATCGTCCTTGAAGATGCTCAGCCGGAATCGCTGGCCATTTGGGCTGTTTACCCGACTTCTCGCCTGATCCCAGCAAAAGTGCGAAAATTTATAGAGGCACTGGAGACACAGCTGACGCTCAACCCGCTTACGCGGCAGAGCTGATTTACTTCACCGTCACCAGCCGCGCCGCCACAATCTGGTGCCCGGCCTGGACATCCGTATTGTCGATGCGCTGCATGATCCTGTCCGCCAGGGTATAGCCCATCTCCCGCGCTGGGGTCGTGGCCCAGACGATCGGCAGATCGTCCAGCGCGTTTTCACCGACGTCGGCGAACGCCCCCAGCGCCACCTGGTGGCCAAAGAAGGTTTCAACGCCCCCTTCACCGCTCTGACGCCCGGCGCGGATCAGGCCAAACCACGCCCCCATGGCAATTACATCGTTGTAGCAAATCACGGCACTGATCGTCGGGCTGCTTCGCAGCAGTGCCCCAATCGCTTCCGCCGCTTTCTTCTGGCTGGATTCGCACTCCACGACCCATTCACTGTGGAACGGCAGGCCGTATTTAATCAGCGTCGCGCAGTAGCCGCCGACCCGTTCGGCGCGCGTCAGGGACGAGCTTTTGCCGCCCAGCCAAGCAATGCGCTGATGGCCGCGACGAATAAGATGCTCGGTCAGCATTTGCGCAGCCTGCATGTTATCCGGGCGCAGCGTATCGGCTTCATCAAGGTAGCTGGCGCGTGAAGCAAACACCAGCGGCACGCCTTTTTCAGCGGCACGCTCGCACAGCTCGCTGCCCACGCCCGACGCCCCGGCGACGATCACCCCGTCCACTCCCTGATTCAGCAGCATATCGAGCCGGGAGAGAAGCTGCCCGGCCTCGCGCCCGCCGTGCAGCAGAAAGACCATCCGCCCCTGCGCTTCAAGCGCTTCGGTTAAGCCGGCGGTCAGCTCCGCATAGAACGGTGACGTCAGGTCACGGACAATCAGGCCAATCACCCCGCTTTGCCCGCCGCGCAGCGCCGACGCCTGGCGGTTTCGCACAAAGCCCAACTGCTCAACCGCCTCGTTCACCCGCTGACCGGTCGCGGGAGAGATGCGCCCTTTTCCGCTCAGTACCAGAGAAACGGTGCTGACGGAAACCCCCGCCGCCAGCGCGACATCGTTGATGGTGACTTTTTTCGCTACAGCCATGTGTTGGCGTGACTCCCTGAAATGAGATCGGTAAAACGTTTTATCAATACGTTATCTTTATACTACCAGCCAAAGCCTGAGAATGTGATTCAGCGCGCACTAAACTTTGATAAAACGTTTTATCTTCTCGCAGCATTGAAGCAGATAAACTGATTTTAACAATAAAGGAGTCGTTTTATGACGGCGAAAGCGGCACAAAAAATATCGCTGTGGGAGTTTTTCCAGCAACTGGGTAAAACCTTTATGCTCCCCGTGGCACTCCTCTCATTCTGCGGGATCATGCTCGGGATCGGCAGTTCGCTAAGCAGTAAAGACGTCATCACGCTGATCCCGTTCCTCGGTACCCCTGTGCTGCAGGCGATCTTTATCTGGATGAGTAAGGTCGGCTCCTTCGCGTTTAGCTTCCTGCCCGTGATGTTCTGCATCGCCATCCCGCTGGGCCTGGCCCGCGAGAACAAAGGCGTCGCGGCGTTTGCCGGGTTTGTGGGTTACGCCGTGATGAACCTGGCGGTTAACTTCTGGCTGACCGCGAAAGGCATTCTGCCGACCACCGACGCTGCCGTGCTGAAGGCTAACAACATCCAGAGCGTGATTGGTATCCAGTCTATTGATACCGGGATCCTCGGGGCGGTAATCGCGGGGGTCATTATCTGGATGCTGCACGAGCGCTTCCACAATATCCGCCTGCCGGATGCCCTGGCCTTCTTCGGCGGTACCCGCTTCGTGCCGATTGTCACTCTGGTGGTCATGGGTCTGTTCGGCCTGATCATTCCACTGATCTGGCCGGTCTTTGCGATGGGCATCAACGGCATTGGCCGCATCATCAACGGCGCGGGCGATTTTGGTCCGATGATCTTTGGCACCGGCGAACGTCTGCTGCTGCCGTTTGGCCTGCAGCATATCCTGGTGGCCCTGATTCGCTTCACCGAAGCGGGCGGCACCATGGAAGTGTGCGGTCACGACGTGAGCGGTGCGCTGACCATCTTCCAGGCGCAGCTGAGCTGCCCGACCACCCACGGCTTCTCCGAAAGCGCCACCCGCTTCCTGTCTCAGGGCAAAATGCCGGCCTTCCTCGGCGGCCTGCCGGGTGCCGCGCTGGCGATGTACCACTGTGCGCGCCCGGAAAACCGTCATAAAATTAAAGGGCTGCTGATTTCCGGCGTGATTGCCTGCGTCGTCGGCGGCACCACCGAGCCTATCGAATTCCTGTTCCTGTTTGTTGCGCCGGTGCTGTATCTCATTCACGCGCTGCTGACCGGTCTGGGCTTCACCGTGATGGCGGTGCTGGGCGTGACCATTGGCAACACCGACGGCAACGTCATCGACTTCGTGGTGTTCGGGATCCTGCACGGTCTGTCCACCAAGTGGTATCTGGTGCCGGTCGTGGCGGCTATCTGGTTCGCGGTATACTACGGTATCTTCCGCTTCGCCATCACCCGCTTTAACCTGAAAACGCCGGGCCGCGATACCGATACGGCCACCAGCGTTGAACAGGCGGTTACCGGTACCGTGGGCAAATCCGGGTATAACACCCCAGCCATTCTGGCGGCGCTGGGCGGTGCGGATAACATCACCTCACTGGACAACTGCATTACCCGCCTGCGCCTGTCGGTGGCGGATATGGCAAAAGTGGATACCAACGCCCTGAAGGCCAACCGGGCCATCGGCGTGGTACAATTAAACCAGCACAATTTGCAGGTAGTTATCGGCCCGCAGGTTCAGTCAGTGAAGGATGAGCTGGCCACCCTGATGCGAACAGTAGAAGCCTGATGCCTCAACCCCCTCTCATGAGGGGGTTTTACTTTAAGGATTTACGTCATGTTTGATTTTTCTACCGTCGTGGATCGACACGGCACCTGGTGTACGCAGTGGGACTACGTCGCCGACCGCTTTGGCGCGGCAGATCTGCTGCCCTTCACCATCTCAGATATGGATTTCGCCACCGCCCCCTGCATAACCGACGCGCTGCATCAGCGCATTAACCACGGCGTGCTGGGCTACAGCCGCTGGAAGAACGACGAGTTTCTCGCCTCCGTCGCGCACTGGTTCCGACAGCGCTTCAACAGCCCGATTGATACGGAAACCGTCGTTTATGGACCTTCCGTCATCTACATGGTGTCAGAGCTGATTCGCCTCTGGTCAAAGCCCGGTGACGGCGTGGTGGTTCACACCCCGGCGTACGATGCGTTTTTTAAGGCCATTGAGGGCAATGCGCGCCTTGTGGTGCCCGTTGAGATGGAGAAACAGGCGGCAGGCTGGCAGGGCAATATGGCGGCGCTTGAAGCGGCGCTGGCGAAATCGGAAAACAAAATTTTGCTACTGTGCAGCCCGCAAAACCCAACCGGAAAAGTATGGACGCGTGAAGAATTGACCCATATGGCGGAGCTTTGCGCACGCTATGACGTGGCGGTTATCAGCGATGAAATTCATATGGACATGGTGTGGGGCGCGCATCGCCACACCCCGTGGAACGCGGTGGCGCGCGGCAAATGGGCGCTTCTCACCTCCGGCTCGAAAAGCTTTAATATTCCGGCGCTGACGGGGGCATACGGCCTGATTGGCGATGAAGAGAGCCGCGACGGCTATCTCAGCGCGCTAAAAGGCCGGGATGGACTCTCTTCTCCTTCCGTACTGGCGCTGACGGCCCATATTGCCGCCTACCAGCAGGGAGAGCCGTGGCTGGATGCCTTACGGCGTTATCTGGAGGAGAATCTGCTGTACGTCGCGCAGGAAGTAAACAGTGCTTTTCCGAAACTGAACTGGCAGCCGCCGGAAGCAACCTATCTGGCCTGGATCGACCTGCGCCCGCTGAACATTGACGACAGAGCGCTGCAAAAAGTACTGATCGAGCAGCAAAAAGTCGCCATCATGCCGGGATACACGTACGGAAACGAAGGTAACGGCTTCGTGCGGCTGAACGCCGGCTGTCCGCGCAGCAAGCTGGAACAAGGGGTTCAGCGCCTCATCGCCGGGATCAACACGCTGCTGTAATTTGTTTGCGCAACGGAATTTTCCCTTGCGCAAATAGCTTTTTACCCCGTTTTGTTTTTATAATATGGCGCACTTTAACCAGAAAAGAGTGCGACCATGATTGATACACGCCTGCCTTTAACTGATATTCATCGTCACCTTGACGGTAACATTCGTGCCCAAACCATCCTCGATCTTGGCCGCCAGTTCAATTTAACGCTTCCTGCGCAGACGCTTGAGTCGCTGATCCCTCACGTACAGGTGACCTCCAATGAACCGGATCTGGTCAGCTTCCTGAGCAAGCTCGACTGGGGCGTGAAGATGCTGGCCTCGCTGGATGCCTGTCGCCGCGTGGCGTTTGAGAACATTGAAGATGCGGCACGTAACGGCCTGCATTACGTCGAGCTGCGCTTCTCGCCGGGCTACATGGCGATGACCCACAGCCTGCCCGTTGCAGGCGTGGTGGAAGCCGTCATTGAAGGCGTCCGCGAAGGGTGTAAAACCTTCGACGTTCAGGCCCGTCTGATCGGTATTATGAGCCGTACGTTCGGTGAAGCCGCCTGCCTGCAGGAGCTGGAAGCGCTGCTGGCCCATCGCGATGCCATCACCGCCGTCGACCTCGCCGGTGACGAGCTGGGCTTCCCCGGCAGCCTGTTCCTCTCCCACTTCAACCGCGCGCGCGATGCCGGCTGGCACATTACCGTGCATGCGGGGGAAGCAGCGGGTCCGGAAAGCATCTGGCAGGCCATCCGCGAGCTGGGCGCCGAGCGTATCGGCCACGGCGTGAAGGCGGTAGAAGATCGCGCCCTGATGGATTTCCTGGCGGAGCAGCGTATCGGGATTGAATCATGCCTGACGTCCAACATTCAGACCAGCACCGTGGCAACGCTGGCGCAGCATCCGCTGAAAACGTTCCTTGAGCACGGCGTGCTGGCCTCGCTGAACACGGACGATCCGGCGGTCCAGGGCGTGGATATCATCCACGAGTACAACATTGCGGCACCGCAGGCAGGTCTGAGCCGCGAGCAGATCCGTCAGGCGCAGGTTAATGGGCTGGAAATAGCCTTCCTGACACCAGCAGAGAAGCAGGCGCTGCGAGATAAAGTGGCGCGCGGTTAACGCGCTGCCGGGTAGCGCTGGCGCTTACCCGGCTTACAAAAATTATGCCAGACAAAGCGTTGCGCGATGTTTGGCTGATTCAATCCCCAGCTCAATCAGTTCCATAATCTGAATCGCCTGGCTGGCCGGAACCGGGTTTTCCCCCGTTCCGTTCAGCGCATCGCGGATGGCTGCATAATAAGCCGGATAGTTACCCGGTATCGTCAGTAGCGTTTCTTCGACCCGTTCCTCACCTTCTGCCCGCGTCACGACGCCGTCACGCATATCATAGCCCCAGTCTTCCTGCGGCAGACGTTCACCGTTTTTAAGCCGGTCTTCCTGCGGATCGAGGCCGAACTTCACGTAGCTCCCGCGCGTGCCGTGAATGATATATCGGGCAGATTCCGCAGCCGCGACCATCGTGCCGTGCAGCACAACCCGGCGCTGCGGGTAACTGAGCACCGCGTGGAAGTAATCGGTTGTCTGTGCCCCGGGCCTGAGCTGGGCCAGATCGACCGTCATGCTCACCGGCAGACCAAACAGATTAACGGCCTGGTCCAGCAGATGCGGGGCTAAATCGTACCAGATGCCGCTGCCCGGACCGGCCTGCTCGCGCCAGCGGTTTCTTACCTGCGGTCGAAAGCGGTCAAAGTGCGATTCAAAAAAAACGATCTCCCCTAACGTACCCTCACCGAGAAGCGTTTTTACTGTCAGAAAATCGCTGTCCCAGCGGCGGTTATGGAAAACGGACAGCACCCTTCCCAGGCTTTTTGCCAGCGCCTCCAGCTCACGCGCCTGTGACAACGTCACGGTGAAGGGTTTATCAACAATGACGTGCTTTCCCGCTTCCAGCGCGGCTTTCGCCAGCGGGAAGTGCGTGTCGTTAGGCGTGGGGATAACAATTAAATCGATATTCGGATCGTTGAAGAGATGTTTTGGCTCAGAGACAACCGGCACAGAGGGCCAGTCAGCGTGGACTTTAGCAGCGTCGCTGCTGGATACCGCAGCCAGCGCCATCCCCGGCGTCCCGGCTATCAGAGGCGCATGAAACGTTTTGCTCGCGTACCCGTAGCCTATAAGCCCGACGCGGATGTTATCACTCATCGTGTTGTCCTCTTTTTGCGTTTCTTATTTCATACTGGCCTGTCTGGCATTGCCCTCATTAATAATGAGCCATGGCGCTTAAAATAGCAGGCTGTAGCGGTTATTTTTGTTACATAGTATTAACCTTCTGATTTTGTTTAAGGGAATCGTTCCCAAAGCGCTTGCCGTCAGAGAAACAGCGCTGTAACATTTGCGCCCTGTATTTATGGATAAATTACAACAGCAAATCATGGCATCAATTATTAATCGAATCATTGAATTAGCGGGATGGATTGTTCTTGGGGTTTCGGTCATTTTGCTCGGCGTAGCCAGCCATATTGATAACTACCAGCCGCCGGAGCCTGCTGCCGTCACCCATCCTAAGTAACCGGTTGCTGCGATAAAGAGTGACATAATATGTCAGTTTCATATTGCCAGCCCTGGTGAACGCGGTTAACCTTCTCTTCCAGGCATCGCCTTCGGTGCCTGAATTTCAGCAAAGAAAACTCCTAATTTCGTCGCGTTACCTGAGTGGGCTGTTTACGTCTTTATTAATCCGTTTATTATTCGACCGAATTACCTTAACTGGTATTACTCACTTTTATATGGAAACTTATTAATATGACAGTTCAGGACTATTTATTAAAATTTCGCAAGATCAATTCGCTTGAGAGCCTGGAAAAACTGTTTGACCATCTGAACTACACCCTGTCGGATAATCAGGACATTATCAATATGTATCGCGCCGCTGACCACCGCCGTGCGGAGCTGGTCTCCGGCGGACGCTTGTTCAACGTCGGCGAGGTGCCGAAGTCCGTATGGCGCTACGTTTTATAAGAAAGTAGCCATCCGCGCGAAATGTTATATACTCTCCGCCCTGCAAACTGGCTGTACAACATTTCGCGCAGATAATGGGAGAGTTCATGACCGCAACGCCTGGAGAACGCATCGGAGGCTGGTTAATCGCCCCACTGGCATGGCTGCTGGTTGCCTTATTAAGCGCATCGCTTGCGCTGCTGCTTTATACCACCGCATTGATTACCCCTCACGCCATCCAGACCCTGATGTCGCAAAGCGTGCTGAATATAGCTATGTGGTTTGTGTCGTTCGTTTTCGCGATTGGGATGTGGTACTACACCCTGTGGCTGACCATCGCCTTCTTTAAGCGCCGCAAGAGCGTGCCTAAGCACTATATTATCTGGCTGCTCATTTCGGTTCTGCTGGCGGTTAAAGCGTTTGCTTTCTCGCCCGTGCCTGACGCGCTTGCTGTCCGCCAGCTGCTTTTCCCGTTACTGGCTGCGGCGCTGCTGGTGCCCTATTTCAAGCGTTCAACGCGTGTGAAAAACACCTTCGTGAACCCGTAATAACCTTACAGATAACCTGTTGTCGCCTGACCCGGTTTGTCCGATAATAGGCGGCTTTTTTATTTCAGGCTAAATAATGACCGATTACTTACTGCTCTTTGTCGGCACCGTGCTGGTTAACAACTTCGTTCTGGTGAAGTTCCTTGGCCTGTGTCCGTTTATGGGCGTGTCCAAGAAGCTGGAAACGGCGATGGGCATGGGGCTGGCGACGACCTTTGTCATGACGATGGCGTCTATCTGCGCGTGGTTGATTGACACCTGGATCCTTATCCCGCTGGGGTTAATCTATCTCCGTACGCTGGCATTTATTCTGGTCATTGCGGTTGTGGTGCAATTTACTGAAATGGTGGTGCGTAAAACCAGCCCGGCGCTCTATCGCCTGCTGGGTATCTTCCTGCCGTTGATCACCACCAACTGCGCGGTACTCGGCGTGGCGCTGCTGAACATCAACCTTGGGCATAACTTTATGCAGTCGGCGCTGTACGGTTTTTCCGCCGCCGTCGGTTTCTCCTTTGTTATGGTTCTGTTCGCGTCGATTCGCGAACGTCTGGCGGCAGCGGACATCCCTGCGCCATTTCGCGGTAATGCCATTGCGCTGGTCACCGCGGGTTTAATGTCTCTGGCCTTTATGGGCTTTAGTGGTCTGGTGAAGTTGTAATGAATGCTATCTGGATTGCCATCGCCTCTATCAGCGTCCTGGGGTTGGTATTTGGCCTTATCCTGGGCTACGCCTCCCGCCGTTTCGCGGTAGAGGACGATCCTGTTGTTGAAAAAATTGATGAGCTTTTGCCGCAAAGTCAGTGCGGGCAGTGCGGCTACCCGGGCTGCCGCCCTTACGCTGAAGCGGTAGGGATTCAGGGTGAAAAAATTAACCGCTGTGCCCCCGGCGGCGAAGCGGTAATGCTGAAAATTGCCGCCCTGCTTAACGTAGATCCGCAGCCCGTAGATGGCGATGCGGAGGTGCAGGAGCCGGTTCGCGCCCTCGCCGTGATCGACGAAGCAAACTGCATCGGCTGCACCAAATGTATTCAGGCCTGTCCGGTTGACGCCATTGTCGGCGCGACCCGCGCCATGCACACCGTTGTGGCGGATCTGTGCACCGGCTGTAACCTCTGCGTGGCCCCCTGCCCGACGCAATGTATTGAGCTGCGCCCGGTTGAAACAACTACCGAAAGCTGGAAGTGGGATCTTCAAACCATTCCGGTTCGCAATATTCCTGTGGAACAACATGCTTAAGTTATTTTCTGCTTTCAGAAAAGAGAAGATTTGGGACTTTGACGGCGGGATCCATCCGCCGGAGATGAAAACCCAGTCCAACGGCACGCCGCTGCGTCAAATTCCGCTGGCGACCCGTTTCGTCATGCCGCTCAAGCAGCATATTGGCGCTGAAGGCGAGCTGTGCGTGAAAGAAGGCGATACGGTCCTGCGCGGTCAGCCGCTAACCTTTGGCCGTGGACGTATGCTGCCGATTCACGCCCCAACATCCGGTAAAGTGGTGGCGATTGCCCCTCATACGGTGGCGCACCCGTCCGCGCTGTCGGAGCTGAGCGTGATTATTGAAGCCGACGGCGAAGATCGCTGGATTGACCGTGACGGCTGGAGCGACTACCGCAGCCAGAGCCGCGAAGCGCTTATCGAGCGTATTCATCAGTACGGCGTCGCGGGGCTCGGCGGCGCGGGCTTCCCGACCGGCGTCAAGCTGCGCGGCGGCGGCGATAACATTCAGACGCTGATTATTAACGCCGCCGAGTGCGAGCCGTATATCACCGCTGACGATCGTCTGATGCAGGATTGCGCCGCCCAGGTGGTGGAAGGCATCCGCATCCTCGCGCACATCTTACAGCCGCGAGAAGTGTTGATTGGTATTGAAGACAATAAACCGCAGGCTATCTCGATGCTGCGCGCCGTGCTGGCCGGTAGCCATGATATCGCACTGCGCGTCATTCCGACCAAGTACCCTTCTGGCGGCGCAAAACAGCTGACGCAAATCCTCACCGGAAAGCAGGTGCCGCACGGCGGACGCTCGTCGGATATCGGCGTACTGATGCAAAACGTCGGAACCGCTTACGCCGTGAAGCGCGCGGTGATTGACGGCGAGCCGTTGACCGAACGCGTGGTGACGCTGACCGGAGAGTCGGTCTCTCGTCCGGGCAACGTCTGGGCACGTCTTGGTACGCCGGTGCGCCACCTGCTGGAACAGGCTGAATTTTGCCCGGCCAGCGACCAGATGGTGATCATGGGCGGCCCGCTGATGGGCTTTACCCTGCCGTGGCTCGATGTCCCGGTAGTGAAAATCACCAACTGTCTGCTCGCCCCTTCCCCGACTGAGATGGGCGAAGAACAGGAAGAGAAAGGCTGCATCCGCTGCAGCGCCTGTGCCGATGCCTGCCCGGCGGATCTGCTCCCGCAGCAGCTGTACTGGTACAGCAAAGGCCAGCTGCACGATGAAGCCAAAGCCCATAACCTGGCCGACTGTATCGAATGCGGCGCCTGCGCCTGGGTCTGTCCAAGCAACATTCCGCTGGTGCAGTACTTCCGCCAGGAGAAGGCCGAGATTTATGCCATCTCCATGGAAGAAAAACGCGCCGCGGAAGCCAGGGCTCGCTTCGAAGCGCGCCAGGCGCGTCTCGAACGTGAGAAGATGGCTCGTCAGGAGCGACATAAGCAGGCCGCCGTTCAGCCTGCCGAAAAAGATCAGTATGCGATTAACGCCGCCCTGGCGCGCGTTCGCGAGAAAAAAGCCAATGCCGCCCAGACGCTGGTGATCCAGGCCGGTGAAAAACCGGATAACAGCGAAGCGATTGCCGCCCGCGAAGCACGTAAGGCTGCGGCCCGCGCCCGCCAGGCGGAAAAAGCGCAAACGGCACAGCCGGAAGCTGAAGTCGATCCACGCAAAGCTGCCGTTGAAGCGGCCATTGCCCGCGCCAAAGCCCGCAAGGCCGGGGAGCAGCAGGTAGTGGTTGAACAGGAAGCGGTCGATCCGCGTAAAGCCGCCGTTGAAGCCGCAATTGCCCGCGCCAAAGCGCGCAAAGCGGCGCAGCAGGCGCCTGCCGCAGAACCCGAAGCACCGGTCGACCCGCGTAAAGCCGCCGTTGAAGCCGCGATTGCTCGCGCCAAAGCGCGTAAAGCGGCACAGCAGGAAGAGCAGCCGCAGGCCGCAAACGACGACCCGCGCAAGGCCGCCGTCGCGGCCGCGATCGCGCGCGTTCAGGCGAAGAAAGCCGCACAGCAAGCCGTAAACGAGGATTAAATGGTTTTCAGAATCGCAAGTTCCCCTTACACCCACAACCAGCGTCAGACCTCGCGCATCATGATGCTGGTCTGCCTGGCCGCGCTGCCGGGCATTGCCGTTCAGTGCTGGTTTTTCGGCTGGGGAACCCTGTTCCAGATAGCCCTGGGCTGTTCCAGCGCCATAGCAGCAGAGGCTCTCGTGCTGAAGCTGCGCAAGATGGCCGTTTCACGCATCCT
Source organism: Enterobacter sp. 296B2 (assembly GCF_034106185.1). Taxonomy (NCBI): domain Bacteria; kingdom Pseudomonadati; phylum Pseudomonadota; class Gammaproteobacteria; order Enterobacterales; family Enterobacteriaceae; genus Enterobacter; species Enterobacter sp. 296B2. Next base: position 18,700 of record NZ_JAWNCA010000009.1, read on the forward strand.
GGCCGACAACTCCGCGCTGCTGACCGGCCTGCTGCTGGCCATCAGTATTCCGCCGTTTGCCCCGTGGTGGATGGTGATACTTGGTACCGTGTTTGCCGTAATTATTGCTAAACAGCTGTATGGCGGGCTGGGCCATAACCCGTTTAATCCGGCGATGATTGGCTACGTGGTGCTGCTGATCTCTTTCCCGGTGCAGATGACCAGCTGGCTTCCTCCGCACGAGATTGCGGCCACGGTTCCGGGCTTTATGGATGCCCTGCACGTGATCTTTACCGGCCATACGGCGCTGGGGGCTGATATGAACGCGCTGCGTATGGGCGTGGACGGCATCAGCCAGGCGACGCCTCTCGATACCTTCAAAACGTCCCTGCATGCCGGGCACAGCGTTGAGCAGACCATGAAATCCGCGATCTACAGCGGCATGCTGGCGGGCGCGGGCTGGCAGTGGGTCAACCTGGCGTATCTGCTGGGCGGCCTGTTCCTGCTGCAGCAAAAAGCCATTCGCTGGCATATTCCGGTGAGCTTCCTCGTGACGCTGGCGTTCTGCGCCACGCTGGGCTGGCTCTTCTCTCCTGAATTACTGGCCAGCCCGCAGATGCATTTGCTTTCCGGTGCGACCATGCTGGGTGCCTTCTTTATCCTGACGGATCCGGTTACGGCATCTACGACTAACCGCGGCCGTCTGATCTTCGGCGCGCTGGCCGGGCTGCTGGTGTGGCTTATTCGCAGCTTTGGCGGATACCCGGACGGCGTGGCGTTTGCCGTGCTGCTTGCCAACATTACCGTTCCGCTCATCGACTATTACACGCGCCCCCGCGTGTACGGCCATCGCTAAGGGTTTCGCCATGCTAAAAACGATGCAAAAACACGGCGTTACGCTGGCAGTCTTCGCCGCGGTCCTGACCGGGCTGACGGCACTGGTCAATGCGCTGACCAAAACGACCATTGAAGAACAGGCGCTGAAGCAGCAAAAGGCGCTGTTCGATCAGGTGATCCCATCCGATTTCTACGATAATGACCTGCAAAAAAGCTGCTTTGTGGTAGACGCGACGCAGCTTGGAAAAGGCACGCACCGTGTCTTTATCGCCCGCAAAGGAGATAAACCCGTAGGCGCAGTGATGGAAGCGACGGCGCCCGATGGCTATTCTGGCTCCATTCAACTGCTTGTCGGCAGCGATTTCACCGGAACCATACTGGGCACCCGCGTGACGGAACACCATGAAACGCCGGGCCTGGGCGATAAAATTGAAACCCGGCTGAGCGACTGGATTTTGCACTTTGCCGGTAAAGTAATCCATGGCGAAGGTGACACCGCGTTTGCGGTGAAGAAAGACGGCGGTGAGTTTGACCAGTTCACCGGCGCAACCATCACGCCGCGCGCCGTGGTGAACGCCGTAAAACGAGCCGGGCTATATGCTGAAACGCTGCCCGCGCAAATCAACAATCTTCCGGCCTGTGGGGAGTCATCATGAGCCAGGTTAAAGAGGTTATTGTCCAGGGGCTGTGGAAGAACAACTCCGCGCTGGTACAGCTTCTGGGACTCTGTCCGCTGCTGGCGGTGACATCTACCGCTACCAACGCGCTCGGGCTGGGCCTGGCGACCACGCTGGTGCTGACCCTGACCAACTTCTCTATTTCTGTTTTGCGCCGCTGGACGCCGTCGGAGATCCGTATTCCGATTTACGTGATGATCATTGCGTCGGTGGTGAGCGTCGTGCAGATGCTTATCAACGCTTACGCGTTTGGCCTGTACCAGTCGCTCGGGATTTTTATTCCGCTTATCGTGACCAACTGCATCGTCGTTGGCCGCGCTGAGGCTTTCGCGGTAAAAAACAACCCGGCCATTTCCGCTCTGGATGGGTTTTCCATCGGCATGGGCGCGACTGCCGCCATGTTCGTCCTCGGGTCCATGCGTGAAATTCTCGGCAACGGGACGCTCTTCGACGGTGCAGATGCCCTGCTGGGCGGCTGGGCCAAGGTGCTGCGCATAGAAGTGTTCCACACCGACACGCCATTCCTGCTGGCGATGCTACCGCCTGGCGCGTTCATTGGCCTTGGCATGATGCTGGCGGTAAAATACCTGATTGATGAAAAACGTAAGCGCCGCGCGGCAGAGCGCAGCGTTCTGGAAGGGACACCCGAGAAGGCTTCATGAATAAAGAAAAGCGCATTGCGATCCTGACTCGTCTGCGGGACGAGAACCCGCACCCGACGACGGAGCTGAATTTTACCTCCCCGTTTGAGCTGCTGATCGCGGTGCTGCTCTCTGCGCAGGCGACCGATGTGAGCGTCAACAAAGCCACTGCCCTGCTCTATCCGGTCGCCAATACGCCAAAAGCGATGCTGGAGCTGGGCGTGGAGGGCGTTAAGTCTTATATCAAAACCATCGGCCTGTTTAACAGCAAGGCGGAGAACGTTATTAAGACCTGCCGGATCCTGCTGGAACAGCACGGAGGCGAGGTGCCGGAAGACCGCGCGGCTTTGGAGGCATTACCGGGGGTGGGACGTAAAACCGCGAACGTTGTACTCAATACCGCGTTTGGCTGGCCGACGATAGCCGTTGATACCCATATATTCCGCGTCTCAAACCGGACCAACTTCGCCCCAGGGAAAAATGTCGAGCAGGTAGAAGAGAAGCTGTTAAAAGTGGTCCCTGCCGAATTCAAGGTTGACTGCCATCACTGGCTGATTTTGCACGGTCGTTATACCTGCATAGCCCGAAAGCCGCGCTGCGGCTCCTGTATTATTGAAGATCTCTGCGAATATAAAGAAAAAGTGTATCCCTGACTTTTATCCGCAATCACAATCCCATACCAGGAGAGGGCCTTTCAGAAATCCTTCTCCTGACCATAAATCATCCGCCTTCTTTATCCTCCAGCCTGTCACTTCTTCGGCGCTATAACGCTCAAACAGGTTAATAGTTTTTTCATAGCCAAAAATTTCTATACATCTGTGATCGCGATCACTCTGATAACGTCATGTTGATTTTTTGTAGTCAAAGTCATCGCAAACCCTTTGCCGGGCAAGATATAACTGTGCTTACCCGGAAGATAAGACCAGCTATTTTTCAGAATATGGGCTATATCACTGCAACAGACGGCAAATAGCAGAACATATCGCCAAAAGCCCATCACACAGGGTGTATACCAGTCGAAAAAACTACCTTTAGTTATCGTATAAAATTTAACGCTGAATAACATTTGCAGAAACCGACGATTATACCGCTCCAGATATATGTAACAGAGTATTACAAACGTATTGCCAGACGGGTCAGGATAGTGAACATTACCCGCCGTTTCTCCTCCCAATATAACTATAAGGCGGATGGGCTACGGCCATCACGCTATGAACACCCCCGTTAATATGGGATGTAAAAAAAGAGGTATATGTGTCGACTGCAAACAATAAACCAACAGATGAAAGCGTGAGTCTGAACGCTTTTAAACAACCGAAAGCGTTTTATCTCATCTTCTCTATCGAGTTATGGGAGCGTTTTGGTTACTACGGCCTGCAAGGGATCATGGCGGTTTACCTGGTTAAACAACTGGGTATGTCCGAAGCCGATTCCATCACGCTGTTCTCCTCCTTCAGTGCCCTCGTCTACGGTCTGGTTGCCATCGGCGGCTGGCTGGGTGATAAAGTTCTTGGTACTAAGCGCGTCATTATGCTGGGCGCTATTGTTCTGGCTATTGGCTATGGTCTGGTTGCATGGTCTGGACATGATGCGGCTGTGGTCTATATGGGCATGGCAACCATCGCCGTGGGTAACGGTCTGTTCAAAGCGAACCCGTCTTCCCTGCTCTCAACCTGCTACAGCAAAGATGACCCACGTCTGGACGGTGCATTTACCATGTACTACATGTCCATCAACATTGGTTCCTTCTTCTCCATGCTGGCAACCCCATGGCTGGCCGCGAAATTTGGCTGGAGCGTGGCGTTTGCGCTGAGCTTCGTGGGTATGCTGATCACCGTGGTGAACTTCCTGTTCTGCCGCAGCTGGGTAAAAGACTACGGTTCAAAACCTGACTTCGAGCCAGTACACATGGGTAAACTGCTGGCGACTATCGTGGGCGTTGTCGTCCTGGCGGCGATCGCCACCTGGCTGCTGCACAACCAGGGTATCGCTCGTGCCGTTCTGGGCGTGGTTGCGCTGGGTATCGTGGTCATCTTCGCGAAAGAAGCGTTCGCTATGCAGGGTGCTGCGCGCCGTAAGATGATTGTGGCGTTCATTCTGATGCTGGAAGCGATTATCTTCTTCGTGCTGTACAGCCAGATGCCAACCTCTCTGAACTTCTTCGCGATTCGTAACGTGGAGCACTCCATCCTGGGCATCGCGTTCGAGCCGGAGCAGTTCCAGGCGCTGAACCCGTTCTGGATCATGATTGGTTCCCCGATTCTGGCCGCAATCTATAACAAGATGGGCGACCGTCTGCCAATGCCGCACAAGTTCGCGGTGGGTATGGTGCTCTGTTCTGGCGCGTTCCTGGTGCTGCCGCTGGGGACTAAATTTGCGTCCGACGCAGGTATCGTGTCCGTGAACTGGCTGATCCTGAGCTACGCGCTGCAGTCTATTGGTGAACTGATGATCTCCGGTCTGGGTCTGGCGATGGTTGCGCAGCTGGTGCCTCAGCGTCTGATGGGCTTCATCATGGGTAGCTGGTTCCTGACCACTGCCGGTGCGGCGATCATCGCAGGTAAGATTGCGAACCTGATGGCTGTGCCAGAAAACGTGACCGATCCACTGCTCTCCCTGAACGTCTACGGTACCGTGTTCATGCAGATTGGTATCGCTACGGCGGTTATCGCGGCGCTGATGCTGCTGACCGCGCCGAAACTGAATCGAATGACTCAGGACGACGACAAGACGGCTGAAGCGGCCAAAACCGCTACCGCGTAATATCTGAGAGAAACGACTGAACAGAAGCCGCTAAGAGATTAGCGGCTTTTTTTTTGTCCCTTCGCGCACTAACATAGCTGAAACCTCAGCAAAAAGGAGTTACCGATGAAACTGTTCTACAAACCGGGCGCGTGCTCTCTTGCTTCCCATATCACCCTGCGCGAGAGCGGCAAAGATTTCACGCTGGATGGCGTTGATCTGATGAAAAAGCGCCTGGAAAACGGGGATGACTTTTTTGCGATTAATCCAAAAGGGCAGGTTCCGGCCCTGCTGCTGGATGACGGTACTCTGCTGACCGAAGGCGTGGCGATTATGCAATTCCTGGCGGACAACGTACCGGATCGCCAGCTCCTTGCCCCTACCGGCAGCGTCGCACGTTATAAGACGCTGGAGTGGTTAAACTATATCGCCACCGAGCTGCACAAAGGCTTTACCCCCCTGTTCCGCCCGGAAACGCCGGAAGAGTACAAGCCAACCGTGCGAGCCCTGCTGGAGAAAAAGCTGCAGTTTGTGAATGAAGCGCTGAAAGACGATCAGTGGATTTGTGGTTCACGTTTCACCATTGCCGACGCGTACCTGTTTACCGTACTGCGCTGGGCGCGTGCGGTTAAGCTGAACCTGGAGGGGTTGGACCACATCGCATCGTATATGGCGCGCGTGGCGGAGCGTCCAGCGGTGGCTGCGGCGCTAAAAGCGGAAGGTCTTAACTAATATCGCCCGGCGGCGCTGCGCTTGCACGGGCCTACGGGTTAAGTAGGCCAGGTAAGCGCAGCGCCAACCGGCATCGTTTAAAGCTGCGTTGCGCTGAAATAATGCTCCGGCTTAGCGATTCGATCCTGTGCCGCGACCACCTGCAGTTCATATTCCTGCATATCTTTCGTCGCAATCATAATTTCATACACCGCTGCCGTAACGTGCTCCAGCGCGTCTCTCACCGTTGCGCCCTGCAACAGTTTCACCAGCAGCAGCCCGCTGGTCACATCCCCCACTCCTACCGGCTGACGCGTGCCGAAATCCACCAGCGGGCGGCTGATATGCCATGCGTCATCTTTCGTCACCAGCAGCATCTCAAAACGCTCCTGGGTCAGTCCTGCGCGGGCGAGATGTTTTACCAGCACAATTTCAGGCCCCTGGGCTATCAGCTCGCGAGACGCGCGTACCGCCTCTTCTACGCTATTAACCGAATGCTCGCAGAGGATCTCCAGCTCAATCAGGTTGGGCGCAATGATATCGCTGGCGGGCAACGCATGACGAACGTGAAACTCCGCTACGCCAGGCGCCACGATGCAGCCTTTCTCCGGGTGTCCCATGACGGGGTCGCAGAAGTATTTTGCCGCCGGGTTTGCCGCTTTAACCTGACGCACGATACCGAGGATATGTTCCCCCTGCTCCGCTGAGCCGAGGTAGCCGCTCAGCACGGCGTCACAGCGTTTGAGCTGGTCGATATCGGCAATACCCTGCACAACCTCGGTGAGGTGTGAAGGCGGCATCACGCAGCCGGTCCATTTGCCGTATTGCGTATGGTTAGAGAACTGCACGGTATTAAGGGGCCAGACGTTGGCACCGAGGCGGCGCATCGGGAACTCCGCTGCGCTATTGCCAGCATGTCCAAATACAACGTGGGACTGAATGGCGAGGATGTTCTTCATCTTTTACTTACCAAACCCGAAAAAAACAAAAAGGGCGTGGTTTCCCACGCCCCTGAAGACTTTTAATTATTTCCAGCAGACCAGACAGTAGTTTTTCTTACCGCGGCGCAGCAGCGTGTAGCGGCCATACAGACGATCGCCGTCAACGAAGGTGTATTCCGGGTCAGCCTGCTTTTCACCGTTGATGGTGATAGCGTTGGACGCGATGGTTTTACGCGCCTGACCGCGGGAAGGCTGGAGCTCAGAGTCCACCAGCGCCTGCATCAGGTCAGCCCCTTTTTCCATTTCGACCATCGGCACACCGTCCTGCGCCAGCTGCTCGAAGTCCGCTTCGCTCAGATCGCTCAGGGTACCGTTGAACAGGCTTGCAGTAATGCGTTTTGCCGCGGCCAGACCTTCTTCACCGTGAACCAGTTTGGTCACTTCATCCGCCAGCACGTACTGGGCACGCGGTGCTTTACCGCTGTTCTTATCTTCCTCTTCCAGCGCGTTGATCTCTGCAATGTCCATGAAGGTGAAGAACTTCAGGAAGCGGTAAACATCGGCGTCCGCCGTGTTGATCCAGAACTGGTAGAATTTGTACGGACTGGTTTTCTTCGGATCCAGCCACACCGCGCCGCCTTCGGTTTTACCGAATTTGGTGCCGTCCGCTTTGGTAATCAATGGAACGGTCAGGCCAAACACCTGGTTCTGATGCAGACGACGGGTCAGGTCGATACCGGAGGTGATGTTCCCCCACTGGTCAGAACCGCCGATCTGCAGAGAAACGCCGTGCAGCTTGTTCAGGCAGGCAAAGTCATAGCCCTGCAGCAGGTTGTAGGAGAACTCGGTAAAGGAGATACCCTGATCGTCACGGTTCAGACGCTGCTTCACGGCTTCTTTATTAATCATCTGGTTAACAGAGAAGTGCTTGCCGATGTCTCGCAGGAAGGTCAGCACGTTCATGCTGCCAAACCAGTCGTAGTTGTTGGCGGCAATGGCAGAGTTATCACCACAGTTGAAGTCGAGGAACGGTGCAACCTGCTTGCGGATCTTATCCACCCACTCCTGCACGGTATCTTCGGTGTTCAGCTTACGCTCCGCGGCTTTAAAGCTTGGGTCACCAATCAGACCGGTCGCGCCGCCCACCAGGGCAACAGGCTTATGGCCCGCCATCTGGAAGCGTTTCAGGCATAACAATGGAACAAGATGCCCCAAATGCAAGCTGTCAGCGGTGGGATCGAAGCCGCAATAGAGCGCGATCGGGCCTTGCGCCAGTCGCTCTGCTAACGCTTCCTCGTCCGTCACCTGGGCCACGAGGCCCCGCTCTTGCAATTGTTTAATCAAGTTACTGCTTGCCATCAAATTCTCCATGTATAAACGACTGCACCTTTGCCGGTACACGACTTTTCGCCTGATGCGAAAGGACAATAGAATAAAGCGCAAGCGCGGTGTGCGCTAGCGCTTAAATCAACAAATTTCGGGGATTACGGTGCCAGTCTGTCGATTTTCCAGCCGCCATTCTCGCGCTGGTATAAAAAGCGGTCGTGCAGGCGATGCTCACCGCCCTGCCAGAACTCCATCTGCTCAATCGGAATGCGGAAGCCGCCCCAGAAGCTTGGCAGGGGAATTTCCCCCTGCTGGAACTTCTGTTTCAGCTCCAGGAACTTACTTTCCAGCACGCCGCGGGCAGAGATCCGGCTGGACTGTTTTGACACCCAGGCGCCAATCTGGCTGTCGCGTGGACGGCTGTGGAAATACTTCACCACCTCCAGCGTCGAAAGACGTTCCGCCTTGCCGGTGACCATCACCTGACGTTCCAGCATGTGCCAGGGGAACAGCAGGCTGATGCGGGGATTATTTTCCAGATGGTGCGCCTTGCGGCTACCCAGGTTGGTATAGAACACCAGCCCTTTCTCGTCGTAATGCTTGAGCAAGACGATGCGCTGATACGGTTGACCGTTTTCATCTACCGTCGCGACGACCATGGCCGTTGGGTCAGCCAGCTTCGCATCGCAGGCCTGTTTCAGCCAGCGTTCAAAGAGCACGAGGGGTTCAGCGGGAAGATCCTGGCGGCGCAGGCCGCCTTTGGTGTATTCACGGCGCAGATGCGCAATTTGCTGCAGTTCATCGTTATCTGACATGGCGTTAGCTGATCTTGAGATTGGGTGGCGCTATTGTGCGCCGCCCCTGTAAAAATCTCAACGCTTCGGATTTTCAAGCTGGCAGTTGTTCAGCACAATGCGGTCGCGTTTGTAGACCGTAGCGCTGTCGCCTTTTGACCAGAACACATAGATACCGTCAGAATAACGTGCCCCGGAGGCCGAGATCCCCTGTTTAAGGGTCAGCAGCTTATTGTCGTAAACGAAGCTGGCTTCCTGACGTGGGTTATTCAACTTCACGGTCAGCGGTTTTTCATCGCAGCGATACTCCAGCGTATCGGTCTGCATGCGCTCAAGGAACTGGTTATAGACGCTGCACCCTGACAGCAATAAAGGCGCGACAATAAGAAGAACTTTTTTCATGGGCGTATTCCGTAGACTTTCCTGGTCCTGGAGGGCATGACCGCCCTCCTGTTTTACTCCATTCTAACGACGAGACGACGCGCTGAATTTCAGTTAACTCTGATTATGACGCGGATTTGCCGGGAAAATCGCCCCGAGGACACTGGCCTCGCGCGCGCCGGTTACCGACGGCAAATTGCCCGGTAGCCCGGCGATGGTGCGCCAGGCAAGCCAGGCGAAAGCCAGCGCTTCCATATCATCACCGCTGATGCCGGCCTCGTCCGTCGTCGTCACTTCTGTACCCGGCAGCAGCCCGGCAAGGCGTGCCATCACCAACGGGTTTCGGCTTCCGCCGCCGCACACCAGCAGGCGTTCGCAGCCGCCGCTGAGCAGCACTTGCTCAGAGATAGACACGGCCGTTAATTCGGCAAGCGTCGCCTGAATATCCTGCGGGGCCAGTGCCGGGAACAGCGCCAGCTGGCGCTCAAGCCAGCCAAAGTTGAAGTATTCACGCCCCGTGCTTTTCGGCGCCGGCAAGGCAAAATATGGGTCGCTGAGCATAGACTGCAGCAGCGGGAGGATCACTTTACCCTCGCTCGCCCACTCGGCGTTTTTATCATACGGTTGACCGCACTGCCGCCAGATCCAGGCATCCATTAGCATATTCCCGGGGCCGGTATCGTAGCCGCGAACGGGCTGCCCCGGAATAAGCATCGAGAGGTTAGCAATCCCGCCAATGTTGAGCACCATGCGACGCTCTGAAGGATGCGCCAACAGCGCCTGATGGAAAGCAGGCACCAGCGGTGCGCCCTGCCCGCCAAGGGCAATATCGCGACGACGGAAATCCCCGACGACCGTCACGCCCGTCTTTGCCACTATCTGGTTGTTATCGCCGATTTGCAACGTATGCGGCGCCTCGCCAACCGGCTCATGCCAGACGGTTTGTCCATGGCACCCGATGGCGACCACATCCTGAGGTCGAAGATGTTCTTTTTGCATTAACGCCTGCACCGCATCCGCAAACAGCGCCCCCAGGCGAACATCAAGTTGACCAAGCTGGGAGAGAGTCAGCTGCTGCCCCTGACAGATACTCAGAATATCCTCTTTCAGCGAAATGGGGATTGGCCAGGTCAGGCTCGCCTGCTGTGCTACCATATGTTCGTCAATGGCGGCCAGAACGACATCTACCCCATCCAGACTGGTGCCCGACATCACACCAATGTAGCGACCCGATTTCATGCGCTTTCCTTACGTTGCGTGGGCTAAGGATATCCACTCAACCATAAACGACGCTGCTTTGCCATCCGACGATAATATTTTTTAACAATGTCATGCCGGTAACGCGAGCGGATCCTGTTTATGTCTCGTTAAGTCAAATTCAAGTACAATTTTCTTATTGTTAGTGCAAAGATATGAACTATGGCCCTTTATGCCATATAATTTAGCCATAACGGATGCCTCCAAATGGGCGTTTTTGGTGAACAGGAGATTCAAATGATTGTACGTGTACTGGGCGTTTCGCTGATTGGTTTAACCCTGGCTGGCTGTGTGAACGACAGCTCACTGTCTGGCGACGTTTACAGCGCTTCTGAAGCTAAACAGGTTCAGAGCGTGACTTACGGTACCGTTGTTAACGCCCGTCCTGTACAAATTCAGGGTGGTGATGAAAACAACGTCATGGGCGCAATCGGTGGTGCTGTTCTGGGTGGTTTCCTGGGTAACACCGTTGGCGGTGGCACAGGCCGCTCTTTGGCAACCGCAGCGGGCGCCGTTGCCGGTGGCGTGGCAGGCCAGGGCGTCCAGGGTGCGATGAACAAAACGCAGGGCGTAGAGCTGGAAATTCGTAAAGACGACGGCAGCACCATTATGGTTGTTCAGAAACAGGGCAATACCCGCTTCTCAGCAGGTCAGCGCGTTGTGCTGGCAAGCAACGGAAGCCAGGTTACCGTGTCCCCACGTTAATTAAAAATGGATGTGGCCGTCGGGCCACATCCATTTACAATATATATCACTTGAACGAATATATTTACAAAATCCATTCACCCCACCAATAATTAACCTCACCGTATATTGTTTCTGCGCAAAGTATTTATTGCATTAATTGATTAGACTCTTCGCAATTACCTCTTCATAAATTATTTTTCATTTTGTAAAAATTTATATGCTTGCGAATAGTCTTTGTCTAAAAGGTCGTTATATCTCGTTCTGTTTCGGGTGCCTTGTCGTTATCGGAATACTACAAGCCCTCTTTTCAAAACTGGTTGAATGGGTACCATCCTTCTCGCCTCTTGTGTTCCCTACGCTCACCATTTTTTTACTCGTGTTTCACCTGTTTATTGCCTGTTTTATGGCTATGAAATACTGGTGCGATAAGAGGCGGCTCTATCTGATTGCGATCGCCTTTGCCTTTGCCGGTTCGGCACTGCTGATGGTCGGAACGCTGTCCAGCTTTCCAGCGTGGCTTGACCTCTATCAGTTTAACGTCGTTAACTACAACGATGCGATGATCTACTATATGTTCCGCCATCTCTTAATGGCTGTGCTGATGATCGCTTCGGCATTACTCTATCCCACTCGGAATCAGTCCTTTTCCCGTGCGGCCCATATCGCCATCGTCAGCGGTATATTTCTGTTTACCGCCTGCGGCGTACTGTTAGCCTGGATATATTCCAGCCATTCTGCGTTTTTATCCATCGACCTGGTTGATAATGAAACGCGGCAGTTTATGGTTCTGTGGAGCCACTGCATCAATATTTCATTAATTGTTCTCTGGGTTGTAACATTAGCAAGCCTGATGTTTATTACGCGGGTGCGTAATCTGTTCTGGGTGGGCGGTAATTTTCTGTGCGTGTGCTATATCGTTACGCTCGTAATGCTGTTAGTGGGCGGACATGCTGAAGATATATCGTGGTATCGCGCCCGGCTATTTGAAACCGTCGCTACGCTGATGATTATTTTTGTTCTGCTTTACGACGTTTTCATGCTGTACCGTGATTCCCATTTAAAATATCAGCAGTCGTATCAGAATTCGATTCGCGATCCGCTCACGCGCCTTTATAACCGCAGCTATTTTTATGAATCGTTAAACCAGGCGCTGGAGATCGCCAAATCCAGCCGGCCCGTTTCGGTTATCGTCAGCGATCTCGATCGCTTCAAGCGCATCAACGATAACTATGGTCACCTTCAGGGAGACAAAGTCCTGCAGTTTGTCGCCAATCTGCTGATGGATTCCGTGCGCCCGCAGGACATCGCGGCGCGAATCGGTGGCGAAGAATTTGTCCTGATGCTGGCAAACACCTCCTCTGAGGCAGCATGTCAGGTGGCGGAACGTATACGGTTAAAGCTAAGCAGCTTTGATAAAGCCAGCAGCGGGGGACAGTTACCGGAGCCGATTACCATCAGCATGGGGGTATTCACGGCAACCTCATCATCGATAACCGCTGAAACGTGCGTGGAAAGTGCCGACAAGGCGATGTATGAAGCGAAAGAGACCGGCCGTAATCGGGTGGTCGTCTTTAAGTAATTAAAAGGCCTTGCTGCTGCAAGGCCTGGTGTTTGTCAGTCGCGAGACTGCAGCTCATGGATGTTTTGCTCAAGGCGTGCAATCAGGCTGATGAGCATTTCCAGCTCCGCCGGTGAAACCCCTGAAAGGATTTCACCGCGCGTTTTGGTAATTACGGCTTCCATTTCAGTGATGATAGGAGCCGCTTTCTCGGTCAGCTTAATCCGTTTGGCGCGACGATCGCTGGCGCAGGTTTGTCGGGAGATCAGTCCCTTCTCTTCCAGCTGGTCAAGCGTGCGCACCAGCGACGGTTGCTCAATGCCTATCGCTTTAGCCAGTTGAATTTGCGACTGGTCCGGCGGCAGCTGATGAATGTTGTGCAACGTGACCCAATGCGTCTGTGTCAGTTCCAGAGGTTTCAGGCGATGGTCAATCAGAGCACGCCAGACGCGTACCAACCTTGCCAGATCAGAACCTAATGGCGATTCCAATTTCATCTCCTTATAATTAGCTTGCTAAGTTATTATACTGATTTTAGAATAGTGTGCAGCATTTGTATTGGCAAAACAAATGCAATACTTCATTCATCTAACTCAAAAGTATGACTTACACTGAATCGTGATGCTTCTTCATACTCAGACAAGCCAACGCGGCATTCTGTTCACTGCAAAGGATCTCTGCTCGTGACCTTTTTTCATCGCTCAGAGGGTTTACCCCTCCAGGACCTGATCTTCGGTGCGTCAGTCTACTTTCCCCCTCTGTTTAAAGCCGTGCTGGTGGGCTTTATTCTTTGGCTCATCGCGCATCGCCTGCTTCGCGACTGGATGTACTCCGGCGAAATCTGGCATCCCATGCTGATGGATCTCTCCCTGTTTGCCCTCTCCGTGTGCCTGGGCCTTGCTGTTTTGATCGTGTGGTGAATATGCCTCTGAAAACGCTGAAGTACTTTTCCACCCTGTTTGTGCTGGTCCTCGCCCTGGTCGCTGGCTGGTGGTTGTGGAATTTCTATATGCAGTCCCCCTGGACCCGTGACGGTAAAATTCGCGCTGAGCAGGTCAGCATCACCCCGCAGGTGTCAGGAAGCATTACGTCGCTGCTGATTAAGGATAACCAGTACGTTAAAAAGGGAGATGTGTTATTCCGCATCGACGACACCCCGTACCATATTGCGATTTTGAACGCCCAGGCACAGCTGGCGAAAGCCCAGTCCGATCTGGCAAAGGCCAACAACGAGGCCAACCGCCGCCGTCATCTGTCGAAAAACTACATCTCTGCGGAAGATTTGGATACCGCCAACATCAACGTTAAGGCGATGCAGGCGAGCGTTAACGCGGCAGAGGCGACGCTGAAGCAAGCGCAGTGGGAGCTGACTCAAACCGTGATTACCGCCCCCGTCGACGGATGGGTGACCAACCTCTCCGCCCGCGTGGGGAATTATGCCACCACCGGCCAGCCGATTTTTGCCCTCGTCGACAGCCACTCCTTCTACGTAGTGGGCTATTTCGAAGAGACCAAGCTTCGGCACATCCGTGAAGGCGCACCCGCCGCCATAACGCTTTACAGCGGCTCGCAGAAGTTACGGGGTCACGTATCCAGCATTGGCCGCGCCATTTACGATCAAAGCGTTGAAACCGATTCCGGGCTGGTGCCGGACATCAAACCGAATGTACCGTGGGTGCGCCTGGCTCAACGCGTGCCTGTGCGCGTGGAGTTTGATCATTTACCCGGGGACATCACGCTGGTATCCGGCACCACCTGCACTGTCTCCATCGGAACCCGTTAATGAAGCTGCAGGCGCTCTCCTGGCAAAACACGCCGTGGATGAAAGCGACGCGTCCCCAGTGGCGCTACGCGCTGCGTAACGGCATAGCCATGTGCCTGGCGCTGACCGTCGCCTATTACCTGAACCTGGACGAACCCTACTGGGCGATGACCTCCGCGGCGGTGGTGAGTTTCCCGACCGTTGGCGGAGTGATCAGCAAAAGCCTTGGCCGTATCGCAGGCAGCCTGCTGGGTGCCACCGCGGCGTTAATTATCGCGGGCCACACGCTGAACGATCCGTGGTTGTTCCTGCTGAGCATGGCGGCATGGCTGGGATGCTGTACATGGGCCTGCGCCCATTTCACCAATAACGTCGCCTACGCTTTTCAGCTGGCGGGCTATACGGCCGCCATTATCGCCTTCCCGGTCGTCAACGTGCTCGACACTACCGAGCTGTGGGATATCGCTCAGGCGCGCGTCTGCGAAGTGATTGTCGGGATCCTCTGCGGCGGATTTATGATGATGGTCCTGCCCAGCACCTCCGACGGGACCGCGCTTATCACAGCGCTGAAAACCATGCATACCCGGCTGCTGGAACACGCGAGCCTGCTGTGGCAACCGGATACCAGCGATGACATCCGCCTCGCGCATGAAAAGGTTATCGGGCAGATCCTGACCATGAATCTGTTGCGGATTCAGGCTTTCTGGAGCCATTACCGTTTTCGCCGTCAGAACACCCTGCTTAACTATTTGCTGCACCAGCAGCTGCGCATGACCAGCGCCATCTCCAGCCTGCGCCGGATGCTGCTCAACTGGCCAACGCCGCCGGAAAACACGCGCGCCGTGATCGAAACGCTGCTCGCGGCGCTTGCCCGGCCGGATGCAGATATCTACACAGTTGCGAAGATCATTGCCCCGCTCGCCCCGGTGGATGAATATGATTACCGCCATCGCGCCTTCTGGCAGCGTCTGAATTATTTTTGCCGTCTATACCTGCGCAGCAGCCGCTGGATTAAGGCGGTAGAGAATGCCCCCCCGGTCACGGAGTTCACCGTTCCCGGCAGCCCGGCTCTCGCGCGGCACACCGATTATCTGGAAGCGCTGTGGAGCGGTTTTCGCACCTTCTGCGCGCTGATGCTGGTGGGGGCATGGAGCATCACCACGCAGTGGGAGTCCGGTTCGGCGGCCCTGACGCTGGCCGCCATCAGCTGCGTGCTATACTCCGTCGCGGCCTCGCCGTTTAACTCCCTTACGCTGCTGCTGCGAACGCTGGTGTTGCTGTCACTGTTCAGTTTTGTGGTGAAGTTTGGCCTGATGGTGCAGATAAGCGATCTCTGGCAGTTTCTGCTGTTCCTGTTTCCGCTGTTAACCACCATGCAGCTACTTAAGCTGCAAATGCCGAAACTGGCGGGCCTCTGGGGACAGCTGATTGTCTTTATGGGCTCGTTTATCTCCGTGACGAATCCGCCGGTTTACGATTACGCCGACTTTCTCAATGACAACCTGGCGAAAATACTGGGCGTGGGGCTGGCGTGGCTGGCCTTCGCGGTGTTGCGTCCCGGCTCTGACGCGCGCAAAAGCCGCAGGCATATTCGGGAGTTGCGCAGAGGGTTTGTCGACCAGCTCAGCCGCAAACCGCATCTGCGTGAAAGCGAGTATGAATCGCTGGTGTATCACCACGTCAGCCAGTTAAATAACAGCCAGGACGCGCTGTCCCGCCGCTGGCTGCTGCGCTGGGGCGTGGTGCTGTTGAACTGTTCACATGTAGTCTGGCAGCTTCGCGCGTGGGAAACGCGTTCCGATCCGCTGTCGCAGGTGCGTGACGTTTGCATTTCCCTGCTGCGCGATGTCATGAGCGAGCGCGGGGTTCAGCAGCGTCCGCTGGAGGCCACGCTTGCTGAACTGCAGCGCATCTGCGATACCCTTGCACGGCATCACCTGACCGCAGCCCGCGATTTGGCCTCGATTATCTGGCGCCTGCACTGCTCGCTGTCGCAGCTCGAGCAGGCGCCACCGCCGGGCACGATTGGAGATCAGATTACGCCGCAGGCATAGCGTGCCCCACCGCCGCCAAGCGGTTTAGGCTGATCGGACATGTTATCCCCGCCCACATGGATCATCAGCGCTTTGCCTTTGACCTCATCCAGCTTTTTAAGCCGCGGGGCCACGACCGGATCCGTGGCTTTACCGTCATTGTTTACCACCAGCACCGGCAAGTCGCCCAGGTGCCCCATTCCGTCAGGCCCTTCATGTTTACCTGAATTCTGCGGGTCGAGGTGGCCCCCTGCTGCTTCCGCCGCCGACGGTTTACCCTCTTTCATGGCTGGCTGACAGCTCCCTTTGGCATGAACGTGAAAGCCGTGTTCGCCCGGCGGGAGTGCTTTAAGATCGGGTGCGAATTCCAGCCCTTTATCGGTCTCAGTGATTTTCACCGTCCCGATTGACTGACCCACCCCCTGTGAGGTGACGAGATTCATTTCTACTTCGTCGCTGGCTGCCTGCGCCCCTGCGCAAACAACCAGCGCGACCATTGCCAGAGAAAAACGCTTCATAATGACCTCCGCGGGTTATTTTTTGCCCCTTAAGTGTATACCAGGGGCACAGATTTCACCGGAAAGTCACCTTCTGGCGGTTTATGGCACGTCGTAACCCAGCGCGGCCTTGCGGATGCGGAACCACTGCTGGCGGGTCATCTGCAGCTCTTCGGCGGCCAGAGCGGAACGGACGCGTTCAATTTTTCCGGAGCCAATAATCGGCAGCGGTTTTGACGGGAGACGCAGGATCCAGGCATAAACCACCTGTTCGATACTCTCCGCGTTCAGCTCGCGGGCGATGGTTTCCAGCTCATTGCGCAGCGGTTGGAACGCCTCGTCATTAAACAGGCGTCCACCGCCCAGGCAGGACCAGGCCATCGGGCGAATGCGCAGCTGCTGCAGCTGATCGAGCGTACCGTCCAGCAGCAGCGGCTGGTGTACCGGGGAGATCTCAACCTGGTTAGTGGCCAGGGTAAACGGCAGACGAGACTGAAGCAGCGCAAACTGGGCCGGGGTAAAGTTGGAGACGCCGAAGTGTCGCACTTTCCCGCTCTGATGCAGGCTCAGGAAGGCTTCCGCCACCTCATCGGCATCCATCAGCGGGTCAGGACGGTGAATCAGCAGCAGGTCGATACGATCGGTTGCCAGATTGACCAGAGACTGCTCGGCGCTCTTGATGATATGCGCGCTGTCGGTGATGTAATGACCGAGGGCATGTTCAGGTTTTGCCGTGGTGGCAATCCCACATTTTGTGACGATCTCCATGCGATCGCGCAGCGCCGGAACCAGCTTGAGCGCCTCGCCAAAGGCGGCCTCGCACTGATAGCCTCCGTAAATATCCGCATGATCGACCGTGGTGATGCCTAAATCGAGGTGCTCTTCAATAAAGCTTGCCAGCTGGAGGGGGGACATATTCCAGTCCATCAGGCGCCAGTAGCCCATCACAAAACGGGAGAATTCTGGCCCCTGGGGGGCAAGGGTAATTCGCTGAACCATAACATTTTCCTCAAGGACGTGATGTCATGAGTATACGCAATTACCGCATTAAAACAGTGAAGGTTGCTGGGGTTCTTCGGCCTCGCTGGCTTTGTTTGCGCGGATTTTGCGCAGAAGTCGCTGCCGGCAGAGGCGGAGCACCTCCTGCTTTTGCGTGTCGCTGAAGTTTTGCCAGTTAAAACGCTCGTCACGGGTACGCATGCATCCGCGGCAATAACCGCGCTCATCTACCTGACAAATCCCCCGGCACGGGCTCTGGATGGGGAAAAACTCCAGTTGCTCTGCCACACTCACCTCCGGTTAACCACTCTCACCTACAGTGAAGACGCTAACAGCGCCGCGTGCAAGGGCTTTACCACAGTTTTATGGCATTAAGGTTTCACTAATCTTCACTCTCTATACTCGCCGCATCAATACAATGACAGGTTTTGCGATCGATGTGGTTAAGTAAAAAGTTACAGTGTAACGACATTAAATTCACTCTGGGCTGTGCACTCTTCTTTACGCTGCTAAACGGGCTGTTTATTCAGCGCAGCTGGGCCATTATTGCCCCTGCTCATCTACACGACATTCTCTTTGCCGCGTCCGTACCGGTGGTGCTGTTTTGTGGCTGGGTGATTGTTTTTAGCCTGCTCAATATTCCGTATATCCGCAAGCCACTGCTGATCGTCTTAACCGTCGGATGCGCTGCGGCAACTTATTTTATGTTTACCTACGGCGCGGTCATCGATCAAAACATGATTGTGAACGTGTTCGAAACTAACTCCCAGGAAGCCACCGCCCTGGTGACCCCGCAGATGATTCTGTGGATTGTCATAGCCGGTCTTGTTCCATCCCTGGTGCTGGCGCTGACCCGTATTCGTACCGGAAAATGGTGGTACGCCCTGCTGACGCGCGTTGCTGCGATGCTCGGTGCCCTGCTGGTGATTATTCTAATCGCCGCTGTGTTTTATAAAGATTACGCATCGCTGTTCCGCAATAATAAAAGCATCGTCAAAATGGTCACCCCGGCGAACTACGTCAGCGCCGTGGTGAAATACAGCAAAATGCGCTGGTTTGCCGGCGATCAAACGCTGGTGCGGATTGGCGAAGATGCGCACAAAGGCGCGCTGATTTCGGGTCAGCATAAGAAAACCGTTCTGGTGCTGGTCATCGGCGAAGCGTCGCGCGCGGCGAACTACTCCCTGAATGGCTACGGGCGTGAAACCAACCCCGAACTGAAAAAGCAGGATGTGATCAACTTCCCCCAGGCCTCGTCGTGCGGCACTGAAACCGCCGTATCCGTTCCCTGCATGTTCTCCGGTATGACGCGCAGCAAATACGATGCCGACCTGGCGCACCATCAGGAAGGGCTGCTCGACGTGCTCAAGCATGCGGGTTTCAACCTCCTGTGGCGCGACAACGACGGTGGCTGTAAAGGCGCGTGCGATCGTATTCCCCATACCGACATGACGCAGTGGAAGCTGGATCAGTTCTGCAAAGACCAATCCTGTATTGATGACGTGAACTTCTACCGCCTGGACAACGTGCTGGACGGTCTGAAGCAGGACACGGTGCTGGTTATCCACCTGATGGGCAGCCATGGCCCGGCGTACTATCGCCGTTACCCGGATAACTTCCGTAAATTCACCCCCACCTGCGATACCAATGAGATTCAGGATTGCGATCATCAGGCGCTGATGAACACCTATGACAATACCATTCTGTATACCGACAGCATGGTCAGCAAAACCATTGACGCGCTGAAAGCCCGTCAGGCGAACATGAACACCGCGCTGATTTACCTCTCGGATCACGGGGAATCGCTCGGTGAGAGCGGTATTTATCTGCACGGCACGCCGTACATGCTGGCGCCGGAGCAGCAGACGCACATTCCGTTTATGTTCTGGCTGTCCCCGGACTATGCGAAAAACTTTGGCATCAACGAGCAGTGTTTACGCGACCACGCAGCAAAAAATGCGGTTTCGCAGGACAATTTATTCTCGACGGTGCTGGGCATGATGGACGTTAAATCAAGCGTTTATCAGCAACAGCTGGACATTCTGAACGCGTGTCGCCAGTAACAGAGCTTGCATTAGACCGAACGGTCTATTAGAGTGAATCCATGAGCAGAAATACTGAACACGATACCCGAGAACATCTCCTGGCGACCGGTGAGCGGCTGTGCATGCACCGCGGCTTTACCGGTATGGGGCTGAGCGAGCTATTAAAAACCGCTGAGGTACCGAAAGGGTCGTTCTATCACTACTTCCGGTCCAAAGAGGCCTTTGGCGTGGCGATGCTGGAGCGGCACTATGCTGCCTACCACCAGCGCCTCGCGACCCACTTCGCGACGGGGAAAGGTAACTATCGGGATCGTGTTCTGAACTACTATCAGGAAACGCTGAACCAGTTCTGTCAGCAGGGCATTATCAGCGGATGCCTGACGGTTAAACTCTCTGCCGAAGTGTGCGATCTCTCAGAAGATATGCGCACGGCAATGGATAAAGGCGCCAGCGGCGTTATCGCCCTGCTGGCACAGGCGCTGGCGAAGGGGCGCGAAGAAAATACGCTAGCCTTCCCCGGCGATCCCTTAACGCAGGCTCAGGTGCTCTACTCTCTCTGGTTAGGGGCCAACCTGCAGGCTAAAATTTCTCGCAGTGCCGTGCCGCTCGAAAGCGCGCTGGCGCATGTGAAAAGTACGATTACTGCGCCTGGCGCTTAGCAGGCGTTTTTATTTCCATTATTACTAGTCGACTGGTCTACTCAGGAGTCTTTATGTCAGCTGAAAAATTATTTACCCCTTTAAAAGTGGGTGCCGTCACTGCGCCAAACCGCGTGTTTATGGCTCCGCTTACCCGTCTGCGCAGCATTGAGCCGGGTGACATCCCAACCCCACTGATGGGTGAATACTATCGTCAGCGCGCCAGCTCTGGCCTGATAATCACCGAAGCCACGCAGATTTCTGCTCAGGCCAAGGGATATGCGGGTGCTCCGGGGCTGCACAGCCCGGAGCAGATCGCCGCATGGCAGAAAATCACCGCGGGTGTTCACGCTGAAGAGGGTCGCATTGCGGTCCAGCTGTGGCATACCGGTCGTATCTCCCACAGCAGCATTCAGCCTGGCGGTCAGGCACCGGTTTCAGCCTCTGCCCTGAATGCGAATACCCGTACCTCGCTGCGCGATGAAAACGGCAACGCGATCCGCGTCGATACCTCTACGCCACGCGCGCTTGAGCTGGACGAGATCCCGGGTATCGTGAACGATTTCCGCCAGGCCGTAGCCAACGCCCGTGAAGCCGGTTTTGACCTGATTGAGCTGCACTCCGCGCACGGTTACCTGCTGCACCAGTTCCTGTCACCGTCGTCTAACCATCGCACCGACCAGTACGGCGGTAGTGTCGAAAACCGCGCTCGCCTGGTGCTGGAAGTGGTTGACGCCGTCTGCCAGGAGTGGAGCCCGGACCGTATCGGGATCCGCGTCTCCCCAATCGGTTCTTTCCAGAATGTCGACAACGGTCCGAACGAAGAAGCCGATGCCCTGTACCTGATCGAAGAACTGGCTAAACGTGGCATCGCTTATCTGCACATGTCCGAGCCGGACTGGGCCGGCGGTAAGCCTTACACGGAAGCCTTCCGTCAGAAAGTGCGCGAGCGCTTCCACGGGGTGATCATCGGTGCGGGTGCTTATACCCCAGAGAAAGCCGAAGACCTGATTAATAAAGGGCTGATCGACGCCGTGGCATTTGGCCGCGACTATATTGCCAACCCGGATCTGGTAGCCCGTCTGCAGCAGAAAGCGGCCCTGAACCCGCAGCGTCCTGAGAGCTTCTACGGCGGCGGCGCGGAAGGCTACACCGACTATCCTTCTCTGTAATCTCGCCATTGTTCATTGATAGCGGCGACACTTCGCCGCTATACTAAAACATCGTTTCTGTTCAAAAAAATAGTCTATTCCATTGGTTAATGAGGAAATTATGCGCCTACTTCACACCATGCTGCGCGTTGGCGACCTGCAACGTTCGATCGATTTCTACACTAACGTCCTGGGCATGAAGCTGCTGCGCACCAGCGAAAACCCGGAATACAAATACTCGCTGGCGTTCGTGGGTTACGGCCCGGAAACGGATGAATCGGTCATTGAGCTGACCTACAACTGGGGCGTGGACAGCTATGAGCTGGGTACCGCCTATGGCCATATCGCGCTGGAAGTGGACAACGCGGCCGAAGCGTGCGAACGCATTCGCAAAAATGGCGGTAACGTCACGCGCGAAGCGGGCCCGGTAAAAGGTGGCACCACCGTGATTGCGTTTGTCGAAGATCCGGACGGTTACAAGATCGAGCTGATTGAAGCCAAAGACGCGGGCCGCGGTCTGGGCAACTGATCCCTCAGGGCGCAACATGCGCCCGTAGTTTTACTGCATCCCCCCGCAAAATTTGCCATAATGCGCTCTGCTTTTTCCCTGGTAAGAGACCCTGATGTCCGATAACGCTCAATTTAGCGGTCTGTGCGACCGTTTTCGTGGTTTTTATCCCGTTGTCATTGATGTAGAAACAGCCGGATTTAACGCTAAAACCGATGCGCTGCTTGAAATTGCCGCCATCACGCTGAAGATGGATGAACAGGGCTGGCTTACACCGGACACCACGCTGCATTTCCACGTTGAACCTTTCGAAGGGGCAAACTTACAGCCGGAGGCGCTGGCGTTTAACGGTATCGATCCGCATAACCCGCTGCGCGGTGCAGTCAGCGAATATGATGCGCTGCACGCCATTTTTAAAATGGTGCGTAAAGGCATGAAAGAGAGCAACTGCAGCCGCGCCATCATGGTGGCCCATAACGCCACCTTCGATCACAGCTTTACCATGGCTGCAGCCGAGCGCGCGTCGCTCAAGCGCAACCCTTTCCACCCGTTTGTGACCTTCGACACCGCCGCGCTGAGCGGCCTGGCGCTGGGACAAACGGTGTTATCAAAGGCCTGCATTACGGCGGGTATACCGTTTGACGGCACCCAGGCACACTCCGCCTTATACGACACGGAGCGCACCGCAGAGCTGTTCTGTGAGATCGTCAACCGCTGGAAGCGTCTGGGCGGTTGGCCGCTGCCGATGGGCGACAGTGAAGAATAAAAAAAAGCGACCTTATCAGGTCGCTTTTTTATTAACGCAGAAAATTACTCAGCGTCTGGCTCTTCGGTTTTGTACTTCGCCGCCGTCTCTTTGATCAGCTGCTGCAGTTCGCCGCGCTGGTACATCTCAATCAGGATATCGCAGCCGCCAACCAGTTCGCCGTCAACCCACAGCTGCGGGAAAGTCGGCCAGTTAGCGTATTTTGGCAGCTCTGCGCGGATGTCCGGGTTCTGCAGGATATCAACGTAAGCAAAACGCTCACCACAGGCTGACAGCGCCTGAACCGCTTGCGCGGAAAAGCCGCAGCTTGGCAGCTTCGGAGAACCTTTCATATACAGCAGAATCGGGTTTTCAGCGATCTGGCGCTGGATTTTTTCAATAGTGGTGCTCATGTCTTGCTTCCTTTAACTTCTGTTACGGCAATAGTCTGACATTGTAGCGGGTCAGGCTGGCATCGGAAAATAACATTTTCGTCACGTTTATATATTTTACCGCGACTCTACAAAAGTTGCATTGCAAATGGTGTTTACCCCTGCGACCGTCAGGGTTTTGCTCAGGGAGTGAACAATTGTGCGGCAGAACGATGATTTTTTTTGCACTTGCTAACGAAACAGGTTTTTAGATTGAAAAATGCTATTAACTTCTCGGGTTTTTATGGATTAGAATCGACGGGCTTTGTAAATCACACGCGGGTATTATTGATGACCTGCATATATCAGGGGACTGCCCAGTGGCGCGGATAACTAAAATCTCGATCACGCTCTGTGCTTTACTGTTTACTTCACTCACTTTCACGCCAGCGGCAAACGCCTCTCAGCAGGCGCGGCAATCTGCTGTACAAAAAAGCCATCTGGTAAAAGCCACAGAACGTAAGAAAAAAACCACCACGAAGAACGTCAAGAAAAAAACCACCGCTCAGACTAAACAGACCGCTTCCAGCAAGACGAAAACAAAATCTTCCCGCACTACCCGCACCGCCAAAAATAAAGCTTCGCTGACCGCCGCTAACCTCGTTACAGAAAAATGCATTACCCGTAAAGGGCATAAAGCAAAATGCACGAAGGTGACGAAACTGGCGGATGTGCATAAAGTCCGTGTGCAAAAAGCGCAAAAAACCGCGATGAATAAGCTGATGGGACAGATTGGCAAACCTTATCGTTGGGGCGGCAGCTCGCCGCGCACCGGTTTCGACTGCAGCGGCCTCGTCTATTACGCCTATAAAGATCTGGTTAAATTCCGCATTCCGCGTACCGCCAACGAGATGTATCACCTGCGCGATGCGTCACCGGTTAACCGCGGGGAGCTGGAAAACGGCGATTTGGTCTTCTTCCGTACCCAGGGTCGCGGCACGGCTGACCACGTCGGCGTCTACGTCGGCAACGGGAAATTCATCCAGTCACCGCGCAGCGGCCAGGATATTCAGATCACCTCGCTCAGTGAAGACTACTGGATGCGCCACTACGTCGGCGCGCGTCGCGTGATGACGCCAAAAACCATTCGCTAATCCCTGCCCTGCCACATCCGTGGCAGGGTAAGTTCCTCTTTTGCATACCCTTTCAATTTGCTATCATTTCCCTGTTGTCTGTGTGGTTATTGGCAACGCAAAATACAATAAGGAGAGAAGCAATGTCGTTCGAATTACCTGCACTACCGTATGCAAAAGACGCCCTGGCACCGCATATTTCAGCGGAAACCCTGGAATATCATTACGGCAAACATCACCAGACTTACGTCACCAACCTGAACAACCTGATCAAGGGCACCGATTTCGAAGGCAAAACGCTGGAAGAGATCGTTCGCAGCTCAGAGGGTGGCGTTTTTAACAACGCGGCTCAGGTGTGGAACCACACCTTCTACTGGCACTGCCTGGCACCCAATGCCGGTGGCGAACCTGCCGGTGAGCTGGCGGCCGCCATTAACGCCGCTTTTGGCAGCTTCGCCGAGTTTAAGACGAAGTTTACCGATGCAGCCATCAAGAACTTCGGTTCTGGCTGGACGTGGCTGGTAAAAGAGGCGGATGGCAAACTGGCTATCGTGTCCACGTCTAACGCGGGCACCCCGCTGACCACCAGCGCTACGCCGCTGATGACCGTGGACGTGTGGGAACACGCTTACTACATTGATTACCGCAACGCGCGCCCGAACTACCTGGAACACTTCTGGGCGCTGGTTAACTGGGAATTTGTCGCGAAGAATTTCGCCGCGTAAAAGACACGCAGAAGGGTTCGCCCTTCTGCGTTTTTCTTATTCCGCCGTGCAAACGGCTTCAGGCTGTTTACGGCCGGACATCATTACCAGCAGCAGGCCGAGCGCGGCAATAATGGCCCCCATCACCGGCACAAAACTGTACCCCAGACCACCTGAAATCACGGCGCCTCCGGCGGCTGCGCCCAGCGCATTGCCGAGATTGAACGCCCCGATATTCACGGAAGACGAGAGGCCCGGCGCCTCATGGGCAACACGCATCACGCGCATCTGCAGCGGCGGCACCACGGCAAAGGTTGCGGCCCCCCAGACGACCATCGCAATCGCCGCTCCGAGCTCATTACGCGCCAGCCACGGGATAGCAACCATAATGACAATCAGCAGGGTTAAGAAGCCTTTCAGCGTCCCGCTCACGGAACGGTCAGCAAATTTCCCGCCGAGATAGTTGCCGATCGAGAAGCCGACGCCAATCAGCACCAGCATCGCGGTAACGAAAAGAGGCGTTGCGTGGGTGATATCGTGCAGCACCGGTGAAATATAGGTGTAGAGGGTAAACATCGCCCCTGCCCCCAGCACCGTGGTGAGCAGCGCGGAGAGCACCTGCGGGCGCATCAGCACCGCCAGCTCTTTACGCACTTCCGGACGTTCTCCTGCACTGCCTTTCGGCAGAGAGAAGAACAACGCCACCATCGCGACCACGCCCAGCCCGGCCGTCGCCAGGAAGGACATACGCCAGCCGATCGCTTCCCCCAGCCAGGTTGCCGCCGGCACCCCGCCAATGTTGGCAATCGTCAGCCCCATAAACATGGTCGCTACAGCGCTTGCCTGCTTGTGTTTTGGCACTACGCTTGCGGCCACGACCGAGCCCAGCCCAAAGAACGCGCCGTGGTTCAGGCTGGTCAGAATGCGCGACAGCATCAGGGTAGTGTAGTCCGGCGAAATGGCCGAAAGCACGTTGCCCAGAGTGAAAATCGCCATCAGGAAAATCAGCGCATTGCGGCGCGCCCGGTGAGAAAGCAGAAGCGTCATCAGCGGCGCCCCCACCATCACGCCGATGGCGTAGGCGCTGATTAACATGCCTGCCGCAGGGATCGAGACGTCTACGCCCCGGGCAATAACAGGCAGTAACCCCATCGGGGAGAATTCAGTGGTGCCAATCCCAAAAGCGCCAATCGCCAGGGCCAGCAGGGGAAAATTGATTTTCATGCGTCAACTCCGGATGCCGTGTCATGTGGTGACACAGAACAAAGAAGCGGAAAGCATGACATCAATCACAAAAAATGAGAAGTTAACAAAATGGCAAAAGATTTTTGCCAGAGAAGTAACAATCGCGGCGATGGGGAGGGAGAAGGCTCTCCCTCCGCGTAAATCAGTGCAGTGCAGCCGTCAGACCGGCCGCGACAATCAGAGCCAGCACAACAACGGTGGTGAACAGCGAAAACTTCAGATCGGAACTCATCAATTTTTCTCCTTTTAATCCCCCCACGAAAAGTGAGCTTGCTCATTTTTGCACAGATTCCGTCAAAAATCTTCCTGGATTTATACTGATAACCACTTTACCTCTTCCCCTTTTCATCAAGATAGGCCAAAATTCCACGCTAAATTTATTAGCGTACCGGCCATTGACCCCCTCCTGACGTCCCGTGTCGTTTTCCTGGCGTGCCGCAATCCAAAATTGCGTGATAAGGGTGAGAGAAGGCAAACGTTTACCTTCAAGTTTTTCAGGAGCTTAGGATATGGTCTGGAGTGACATTTAATGGCAACAATTAAAGACGTAGCAAAACGCGCAAACGTTTCCACTACAACCGTATCACATGTAATTAACAAAACCCGCTTCGTGGCGGAAGAGACGCGCAACGCGGTCTGGGCAGCGATCAAAGAGCTGCACTATTCGCCAAGCGCGGTTGCGCGCAGCCTCAAGGTCAATCACACCAAGTCCATTGGATTGCTGGCGACCAGCAGTGAAGCGGCCTATTTTGCCGAGATCATTGAAGCGGTGGAGAAAAACTGCTTCCAGAAAGGCTATACCCTGATTCTCGGCAACGCATGGAACAGCATTGAAAAACAGCGCGCCTACCTGTCGATGATGGCGCAAAAGCGCGTGGATGGCCTGCTGGTAATGTGTTCCGAGTACCCGGAATCCGTGCTGTCGATGCTGGAAGAGTATCGCCATATTCCGATGGTGGTGATGGACTGGGGCGAAGCGCGCGCGGATTTCACCGATTCGGTTATCGATAACGCCTTTGAGGGCGGCTATATGGCCGGCCGTTATCTGATTGAGCGCGGCCATCGCGAGATTGGCGTGATCCCGGGTCCGCTGGAGCGCAACACCGGCGCGGGCCGTCTGGCCGGCTTTATGAAAGCGATGGAAGAAGCGCTGATTACCGTGCCGGAAAACTGGATCGTGCAGGGCGACTTTGAGCCGGAATCAGGCTACCGCGCGATGCAGCAGATCGTCTCCCAGCCGCACCGCCCGACCGCCGTCTTCTGCGGGGGTGATATCATGGCGATGGGCGCCCTCTGTGCGGCCGATGAGCTGGGTCTGCGCGTCCCGCAGGACATCTCCGTGATCGGGTATGACAACGTGCGCAACGCGCGCTTCTTCACGCCAGCGTTGACCACCATTCACCAGCCGAAAGATTCGCTGGGTGAAACCGCCTTCAATATGCTGCTGGACAGGATCGTCAACAAACGTGAAGAGTCGCAGTCCATTGAAGTTCACCCTCGCCTTATTGAACGCCGTTCCGTTGCGGATGGCCCGTTCCGCGACTACCGTCGTTAATCTCATTGCGGAGCCAGTCAGGCTGGCTCCCTCAGCCACTCCCGGTTAAGCGTTTCGCTGTCCCCCAGATAATCCAGAAGCCAGGCCATCGCCGGCGAAACATCATTTTGTTGCCAGGTGAGGCAGCAGGCCGCATCCGGGAACGGATTCTCCAGGGCCAGCTCAACCCACTCACCGGTGTCGATTCGCGGTCTCGCAAAATGAACGGGTACCATCGCGACGCAGAGCCCGGCGCTGAGGCACGTCGCCGACGATTCCCAGTCAGGGGCCACCACCCGCCGCTGGTTGTCCAAAAGCCAGGTGATACGCTTGGGCAGCGAGCGGGAGGTATCCTCCAGCACCAGCGACGGCCAGCCGCGCAGCGTATCATCGCTCAGCGGCCCTTCCATCTTCGCCAGCGGATGATCGCTTGCCACCACGCATTTCCAGCTCAGCATCCCCATATCACGAAAGGCGTAACGCCCCCCGACCGGGATCGCCTGCGTGGCCCCAATGGCCATCTCTGCCCTGCCGTCCGCCAGCGCATCCCAGACGCCGTTGAACACCTCCTGCGAAACCCGCAGTTCGACGTCGGAAAAATGACGGTAGAAATCGACAATCATCTGCCGGGTGCGCTCGGGCTTAACGATGTTATCCACCGCAATGGAAAGGTGTCCCCGCCAGCCGTTCGCGATCTGCTGGCACTGTTCGCGGGTGATCTGCATTTTTTTGATAACAGAACGCCCTTCCTTCAAAAACCACGCGCCTGCAGGCGTTAATTCCACATCACGATGCCGCCGTTCAAACAGCGGTACCGCCAGCCACTCCTCAAGCTGACGTACTGTATAGCTGATAGCCGAAGGGACGCGGTGTAGCTCCTGCGCCGCCCCGCTAAAGCTGCCGTTACGCGCGACAGCATCGACCACTTCAAGAGAATAATCTGACCACATTTTCTGCCTGCAAAAAATTTGAATGCACCCGCCAAATATTAGCGTTTCACAAGCGGCTTTGCACTCCCTACACTCAGCGCCAACGTATACCTGCCTCCTCAGGAGAATAAAACAGTGCAACCCAGGAAAGGTTTTTTAGTCTGGCTCGGCGGCTTAAGCGTGCTGGGCTTTTTGGCCACCGATATGTACCTGCCGGCTTTCGCCGCCATGCAGGAAGATTTGCAAACCCCTGCTGCCGCCATCAGCGCCAGCCTGAGCCTGTTCCTTGCCGGTTTTGCCTTCGCGCAGCTGCTCTGGGGACCGCTTTCGGATCGCTTCGGCCGTAAACCGGTACTGCTGCTGGGTCTGGCCATTTTTGCCGTGGGCTGCCTGGGAATGCTATGGGTGCGCGATGCCACCTGGCTGCTGGTACTGCGGTTTGTTCAGGCGGTCGGCGTCTGTGCCGCTGCCGTGACCTGGCAGGCGCTGGTCACCGACTACTACCCGGCAAACCGCACCAACCGCATTTTCGCCACCATTATGCCGCTGGTAGGGCTTTCACCTGCCCTTGCTCCGCTGCTGGGTAGTTGGATCCTCGCGCACTTTGACTGGCAGGCCATCTTTGCCACGCTGTTTGCCA
Organism: Enterobacter sp. 296B2; assembly: GCF_034106185.1. NCBI lineage: Bacteria > Pseudomonadati > Pseudomonadota > Gammaproteobacteria > Enterobacterales > Enterobacteriaceae > Enterobacter > Enterobacter sp. 296B2. The sequence continues at coordinate 48,165 of NZ_JAWNCA010000009.1, forward strand.
TCACGCTGGTGCTGATGCTGCCGGCATTCGCCCTCAAGCCCGCGCATAAAAAAGAGGTGCACGCAGACGCGAAGCCGATCACCTTCACCTCCCTGCTCAGCACCAAAGCGTATCGCGGCAACGTTCTGATCTATGCCGCCTGCTCGGCAAGCTTCTTCGCGTGGCTCACCGGTTCGCCGTTCATTCTGCATGATATGGGCTACAGCCCGGCAGCCATCGGCCTGAGCTATGTTCCACAGACTATCGCGTTCCTGGTGGGCGGGTATGGCTGCCGCGCGGCGCTGCAAAAGTGGGAAGGTCAGCAGATGCTGCCATGGCTGCTGGTGCTGTATGCGCTGAGCGTCATCGGGACCTGGGCCGTTGGCTTTATTCCGGGTGCCGGTCTGGCCGAAATTTTGATTCCATTCTGCGTGATGGCCGTCGCGAACGGGGCGATCTACCCTATCGTGGTGGCGCAGGCGCTGCGTCCGTTCCCGCAGGCGACAGGCCGCGCGGCCGCGCTGCAGAACACCCTGCAACTGGGGCTGTGCTTCCTGGCAAGTCTGGTAGTCTCAGCGCTGATTGCCACGCCGCTACTGACGACAACCAGCGTAATGCTGGCTACCGTTGCGCTGGCCGTCATAGGCTATCGCATGCAGGCTGCCGCGCAGGATGAGAGTACGCAGGTTGAAACCTCGCACGCCTGATCGCACCAGGAACTATGTTAATTTTCAGTGATTAGGTTGCTAAGAATTTTCTATTGAATCACCAAATTTTGAGGCCTATACTAAATTTGGTTCGATTAAATACGATAAATATTAAGTGTTAACGGGAGCCGGAGTGCTCCCGTTTTACCATGGAAGGCATTTCGGCAAGGGTTATCTCCCTTCCTCTGTTCTACGTCGGATACTAGCCTCGCGGTATTTACCGTGAGATTTCTCACAAACCAAAAAAAGCGTCTACGCTGTTTTAAGGTTCTGATCACAGTAGGGTGATGGAGAAGCTATGAGTTCATCGTGTATAGAAGAAGTCAGCGTTCCGGACGATAACTGGTCCCGGATCGTCAGTGAACTGTTAGGTCGGGCAGGCATCACTATCAATGGATCATCGCCATCCGATCCTCAGGTTAAACATCCCGATTTTTATAAACGCGTGTTGCGGGAGGGATCGTTAGGTCTGGGAGAAAGCTATATGGACGGCTGGTGGGAGTGCGAACGGCTGGATACCTTTTTCGCCAGCGTGCTGCGTGCCGGCCTTGAAAAACAGCTCCCTCGCAATCTGAAAGACACCCTGCGTGTCGCCTCTGCCCGCCTGTTTAATCTGCAAAGTAAAAAACGTGCGTGGATCGTCGGCAAAGAGCATTACGATCTCGGCAACGATCTGTTCAGCCGCATGCTGGACCCCTTCATGCAATACTCCTGCGCCTACTGGAAAGAGGCGTCGACGCTTGAAGAGGCTCAACAGGCCAAACTGCGCCTGATTAGCGAGAAATTGCAGCTACAGCCCGGCATGCGCGTGCTGGATATCGGCTGCGGCTGGGGCGGGCTGGCGTATTTTATGGCGAAGCACTACGGCGTCAGCGTGGTCGGCGTGACGATCTCAGCAGAACAGCAAAAAATGGCGCGAGAGCGCTGTCAGGATCTTGATGTGGATATTCGGCTGCAGGACTACCGTGACCTGAATGAGCAGTTTGACCGGATCGTTTCCGTCGGCATGTTCGAGCACGTGGGGCCAAAAAACTACGACACCTACTTTGAGGTGGTGGACCGTAATCTGAAACCGGACGGCATCTTCCTGCTGCATACCATCGGCTCGAAGCGGACCGACAATAACGTCGACCCGTGGATCAACAAATACATCTTTCCGAATGGCTGTTTACCGTCCGTTCGCCAGATTGCCAACGCCAGCGAATCCCATTTCGTCATGGAAGACTGGCATAACTTCGGCGCGGATTACGACACCACGTTAATGGCCTGGCATGCGCGTTTTCAGGAAGCCTGGCCTGAAATTGCGGACAACTATTCTGAACGATTCAAGCGGATGTTTAGCTATTATCTGAATGCCTGCGCGGGGGCGTTTCGCGCGCGCGATATTCAGCTCTGGCAGGTTGTTTTCAGCCGAGGGATTGAACACGGCTTGCGGGTCGCACGCTAGAAAAATACCCCCGGCAAGCCGGGGGTATTTTTTATTCTTCTTCTACAGCTTTAATTATTGCGGCTTCTTTTGCGGCCAGCACGCGCTCAACGGTATCTACAACCGCCTGGGTTTGCGGATCGATTTCGATATTCACGCGATGCCCCAGTTTTTTCGAACCCAGCGTGGTGCGCTGCAGCGTCTCGGGAATTAAATGCACGCAAAAACGCGTCGGAGTAACTTCTCCTACCGTCAGACTAATCCCATCAATGCCTATAAACCCTTTATAGAGGATGTATTTCATTAATGACGGGTCCTGCACTTTAAACCAGATTTGACGGTTATTTTCTGATGTAACGATTTTCGCCACTTCGGCGGTGGTCATGATGTGCCCGGACATCAGGTGGCCGCCAATCTCGTCGCTGAACTTCGCCGCGCGCTCAACGTTGACGGTGTCCCCCACCACCAGCTCGCCCAGGTTGGTAATACGCAGCGTCTCTTTCATTAAATCAAAGCTAATCTGGTTGCCATTAATTTCGGTGACGGTCAGGCAGCAGCCGTTATGGGCAACCGAGGCGCCGGTTTCGATGCCGTCGAGCATATATTCCGGCAGCTCTACAACATGAGTACGAAAATTAGGTTTTTCATCAATGGACACCACTTTGGCGGTGCCCTGCACAATACCAGTAAACATGCTTACAACTCCTGTTCTTTCCGGACGGTGGTGACACCGTTTAATCCCACCACAATAACAGTTGGAAAAAGAGGTTGCCAGCGGAGCGCATTTTCTGGCGATTTTTTCACTAGATAAATAGCTAAAGCCCGCTACAATAACTGGCACCCCCCTGCATTTTCTTCTTGCTGCCCGTTTCGGCGGCTTTTTTAGTCTCTCATATAACTACAAAATAAAGGTGTTCACGTGCAGAAGTACATGAATGAAGCGCGCCAGCTATTGGCACTGGCTATACCAGTGATCGTCGCGCAGGTGGCCCAGACCGCAATGGGATTTGTGGATACGGTAATGGCGGGCGGCTACAGCGCCACCGATATGGCGGCCGTTGCCATCGGTACGTCAATCTGGCTTCCGGCCATCCTGTTCGGCCACGGTCTGCTGCTCGCGCTCACGCCGGTTATCGCTCAGCTCAATGGCTCGGGTCGTCGCGAGCGTATTGCCCATCAGGTCCGCCAAGGTTTCTGGCTGGCAGGGTTTGTCTCCGTGCTGATTATGGTCGTGCTCTGGAACGCGGGCCATATCATTCGTGCCATGCACAATATTGACCCGGCGCTGGCAGACAAAGCCGTGGGCTATCTGCGCGCCCTGCTCTGGGGAGCGCCTGGTTACCTCTTTTTCCAGGTAGCACGTAACCAGTGTGAAGGGCTGGCGAAAACCAAGCCCGGCATGGTGATGGGCTTTATCGGCCTGCTGGTGAATATTCCGGTGAACTATGTCTTTATTTACGGTCATTTCGGCATGCCGGAGCTGGGCGGCGTCGGCTGCGGCGTGGCGACGGCGGCCGTTTACTGGGTTATGTTCTTCAGTATGATCGCCTATGTGAAACACGCCCGTTCAATGCGCGATATTCGTAACGCAAAGAGCTTCAGCACGCCGGACTGGAGCATCATGACGCGTCTGGTACAGCTAGGCTTGCCGATTGCGCTGGCCCTGTTCTTTGAGGTGACGCTCTTTGCCGTGGTCGCCCTGCTGGTCTCCCCGCTGGGGATTGTTAACGTGGCCGGGCACCAGATTGCCCTCAACTTCAGCTCTCTGATGTTCGTCCTGCCGATGTCGCTGGCGGCGGCGGTGACGATTCGCGTTGGCTTCCGCCTGGGCCAGGGCTCGACGCTGGATGCGCAAACGGCCGCGCGTACCGGGCTGGGCGTCGGCGTCTGTATGGCCATCTGTACGGCGCTGTTCACGGTGGCACTGCGTGAGCAGATCGCCCTGCTCTACAATGACAACCCGGACGTGGTGACGCTGGCCTCACACCTGATGCTGCTGGCTGCGGTGTATCAGATTTCTGACTCCATCCAGGTGATTGGCAGCGGCGTATTGCGCGGATATAAAGACACGCGTTCGATCTTCTTTATTACCTTTATCGCCTACTGGGTGCTGGGTCTGCCGGCTGGCTACGTGTTGGCGCTGACCGATCTGGTCGTTGATCGCATGGGGCCAGCCGGATTCTGGATGGGCTTTATCATCGGACTCACATCGGCGGCGATCATGATGATGCTGCGCATGCGCTTCCTGCAGCGCCAGCCGTCAACGATGATTTTGCAGCGCGCTGCACGTTAACTACGCAGTAGCCGCCGCCCGGCGGCTACTTTCTCTTCACTTTGCGCGGTAATGAAGCAATCGCGTGAAATCAGAGAGAAAAATGCGTTTTCCCTCTTGCCTCCTTGGTGCTGTGCCGCTAATATTCGTCCCCGTTGTCACCGACAACACGTTGCGTTCATAGCTCAGTTGGTTAGAGCACCACCTTGACATGGTGGGGGTCGTTGGTTCGAGTCCAATTGAACGCACCATTCTGCGTCCGTAGCTCAGTTGGTTAGAGCACCACCTTGACATGGTGGGGGTCGGTGGTTCGAGTCCACTCGGACGCACCATTTCAGTCCTGAAATGGTGCAAATCCTCTCCTGTTACCCTGAATTTTCTTAATCCCTTATTTCTATCATTATTCTCCTGCTACGCTTTTCTTATGAAAAAATACAGGAAGCGCGTCAATGAAGAATATCGCGATTATCGGCTCCGGCCCCACAGGGATTTACACCTTTTATCATTTGCTGAATAACAGCACCCCGCTCTCCGTGTCAGTCTTTGAACAGGCCGATGAAGCCGGCGTGGGCATGCCCTATAATGACGACGATAATTCCCGGCTGATGCTGGCGAACATTGCGAGCATTGAAATTCCCCCCATTTTTATGACCTACCTCGACTGGCTCAAGGAACAGAGCGACACCCATCTGGCGCGCTTTAAGGTTGATAAAGCCAGCCTGCATGATCGGCAGTTCCTGCCCAGACTCCTGTTGGGAGAGTATTTTCGCGACAGCTTTCGTTCAATTGTAAAAGAGGCTCAAAAGCTGGGGTTCCAGGTTACGGTCCATGAATCCGCGAAGGTAACGGACATCATCCCCTCGACATCCGGCGTAACGCTTTCAGTCAATGACGGCACCTTGCCCGATCAATTCGACCTGGCGGTTATCGCCACCGGCCATGTCTGGCCAGAAGAGGATGAAGCCACGCGCACGTTCTTCCCAAGCCCGTGGTCCGGTTTGATGGACGCCAGCATTCCCCCTTGCCGCGTGGGCATTATGGGAACCTCGTTGAGCGGTCTGGACGCGGCTATGGCGGTGGTGATGCAGCACGGTGAGTTTCGTGATGGTGAATTCATCCTCGACAAAGGCAGCGAGGGGTTAAACATTACGCTAATGTCCCGAACGGGCATTCTGCCGGAAGCCGATTTTTACTGCCCTATCCCTTATGAACCGCTGTCGGTATTGACCGAATTCGTGGTTGAAAGCGAGATAGCCAAAGGATCGGATGGCCTGCTTGACCGCATCTTTGCCCTGATGGTGAAAGAGCTTGAACTCGCCGACCCGGCGTGGTGCGAGAAAATTTCTCTGCGTAACCAGGATGCCGACAGCCTTCGTGAGGCGTGGTTTGAGGATCGTAAACGGCACGGGCCCTTCACCTGGGCGGAAGAGAACCTCAGCGAGGTTGAGCGGAACAAACGTGAACGCCGTACCGTGGCCTGGCGCTACACCGTACTTCGGCTGCATGAGGTTGTTCAGGAGATCGTTCCGCATCTCAGCGAGCAGGACAGAAAACGCTTTAAGCAGGGCCTGGCGCGCGTGTTTATCGACAACTATGCCGCCATCCCGCCGCAGTCTATTCGCAGGCTTCTCGCGCTTCGCGAGGCAGGGATCATTAGCGTGGCAGCGCTCGGCGATGATTACACGCTTGATGCAGGCAGCGATCGGACAGTCATCACCACACGAGAGACCGTTTATCGTTTCGACGTTTTTATTGACGCTCGCGGGCAAAAGCCGCTCAAAACGAAAGATCTGCCCTTCCCGACGATACGCAAACGACTGGAAGCAACGGGGGAAGAAATACCCGATATCGGCGAGGATTACACGCTACAAGCGCCTGAATCGGTTCGCGGGCGCATCGCTTTCGGCGCGATACCCTGGCTGATGCACGATCGCCCCTTCGTTCAGGGGCTGGCGGAGTGCGCGGAGATTGCAGAAGCGATGGCGAAGGCGGCTGAAAAACCTGCCTCAAGGGTACGGCGTCGATTACCGTATGTGGAGAACTGACAGGGCTCCATGCCCTGCAAAGCAAGATGACTCGAAGAACACATCCGGGTTTTCAGACAGCGAGACGAAGGTTTTCGTTGCTTTATCCAGCACACGAATTTTGCCGAGTTCACTGCCGTCTCCCCAGACGTATTCTTTGTTTTCCGGGATTCGTTAACATATCGATAAACCTACCAGTAATGAAAATCTCCCAGCCCTACTCCGCTGAGCGTGTAGAAAGATAAATTTGTCATGCTATTAAAAAGCCGCAATATTACTATTGCGGCTTTTTTCAGATATTATGGTTCCTTTATTTTGTTGACTGAAGCATTCCTTCCGATACCGTCAGGCTGTTTAGAACATTGAAGATTTTGGCATCTTTTGTATTTCCGTCAGCTGTAGCGATAAAGAATTTGTCGCCCACCTTAGGAAGCGTAGAGGCTGTCTCACCCAAAACATAACCCACGTAATCCATGTTGGATGTGCCCCATCCCGAACACTTATTCGAGCTGCCTCCTTTAAATTTCCCCTGGAACCAGGAACCGCAGAAAGTCGTGCTCACTTTTCCAGTGGCATCCTGGGAATCTATGTAGAGGTTGAAATATTGATACGAGGCATAATATTGGGTGGGGATACCAACAGAATATTTAAACTGCGAGCCTACCCTTTCTGTTTTTGCCCAGTCGATGTTTGCAGGCGTTGCAGTGGCAAAGTCCTCAACAGTAAATTGATAGGTTAAAACAACATTGTTACTTTCATCCATCACTTTAAGGAGATGTCCTTCACGGAGATCTTTACCTTTAAAGCTGATTTTTGTATAGCCATTCCCAAGATCGGTCTGAACAATTGGAGTTTGGTCAACGCCTGCCCCGTAGCTTCCCCCTGAATAGGGTTGACCATCATGGAAATTGTCTCGCTGCAACACAACGTTATATTTTTTCCCCTGCACACTGGCAGTGTTTTGAGACCATTCAAGTGAAGGAGCATAACTTTCCTTATTCACTGCGACGTCTTTGATCTCCGTATCAACGGGTACCGTATCGTTATGCGTAAACGGTGCAAACACCTCGCTGAAAGCATACTGCGGTGCCTGTGACTCTGTCAGACCACTGTGTTCCGGAGAGACCTGCCCCGGTACACCCGGCTGATCGCGCATCATCGACCACATACCGATCATACCTATATCGCGATCCTTAGCATCGTCCTCCACCAACTTCGCATCGGAGATATAGAACACTTCACCCTGAACGTCGTTATAGCCGTTCATTGGCGTGACGCCCATCATCGCGTTAATTTCTTTGTCTGATTTATCGGTGAAGATCTGCTTCAACTGACTGAAGAGGTTTTCAATGGCTGACGTTGCGCATGCGCCATGGATATTTTGCCCTTCCGTTCCGTCGGACTGGCAGATACTACTGCCATAATCCATCGCCATTACGTTCACCCCGGCCAGGTTTACCCCCTTTGCTTTTGCATCGTTCAGCACATAAAGACCGTCTGACGTCAGCCCTGTAGGCAGGACAGGCAGAGTGTACCAGATACCTACGCTGCGGCCTTCGGACTTCCACTGATCCTGCAACGCTTTAACAGCTTCGTTGCGACGATTGATGGAGTCATGATCGGCAACCCACGTCCCTTCAATATCGAAATCCAGAACGTTCAGGTTCAGATTTTCAACAATGTCATAATAATGCTGTTGTAGGTCGGATACATTTTTGCAAGAGGCTGCCAAAGGTGAGTTGTTGGCGCCACCGATCGATACCATTACATCGCCGCCCGCCTCACGCAGTGCCTTGATTTTGCTGTACTGGGCATAATCGTTAATATTATACGCAGTGCCCCAGGTTGGCAGACAGGTGTCAGCATCTTTACTCACCACAAATGCCATGGTGAAGTGAGTGACATTCTCTTGTTTCGCCAGAGTTGCCAGATCCGGGATGCTGTTCAGCGTAAAATCGACATATGGTGCATAAACATGGGCTGGCCACGGCGCTGAAGGTGTACCCACCATCGCTTTGGTTCCAGACCAGTCGATATATACTTTCCATGGGTTTGTATCAGAAGGACTTACTTTCTGAACTTTCGCCTGGGAAACGTAATTCTCCCCGTTATAGCGAATTAACGTACCACTCGCGTAAAGTGTGCTATCACTAAACACAGGTGCATTATTTAACTGATCCTCTGTATACACAACAACTGCACCCAACGGTTTCCATGGGCGTCCGTTGGTGCCTGTCGGGTTCTGGTTGGCAGGTAGAGAAGGATCCTCTCCGACTGTATAGAACAGAGCTTCATATTCCTGACCGTCTTTCTGAACCTTATCCCCTTTATTGTAAGTGGTAGTTGAAATCCACTGCGGGACCTCCGAATAAAGAGCCCAGGGGTTACCTTCACCTGGAGCAAAACCATACGGGCTTTGAGCTGTGGAGGTTTTCCAGGTTGTACCGTTATAAGTGACGACATCATCGGCATTATAACTGTTAGCGCTGTTGTAGTCCGGGTAGGTCACATCGCCGCCGCTGGTCTCACAAGTCGTAGGATTACCGTACTGGCTCATTTCTGCACTTGTCGCAACACGTTCATACTTCCAGGGATTGCTGTCAGACTCGGTCCCCGGGCAGTCGGTTTTAGCGACCCACCATGCATTGGTGTAAACGTTGCTGTCATAAATGACTTCATAGGGCCCCGAACCTTCCTGCCCGTTCCATGCTTCAAGCGCAAATACCGGCACGGCAGAACATAATAATCCAACAGCAAGCATCGCTTTACTCATTGCACTGAGTTTCATTTACTTTTTCCTTGTCGCAAAAAATTAAGCTAATAGAAGAATGATTAGCAACACAACTCTATAAGCATCTCACGCAATGAGGAATATAAAAGCACAGCAGGCAATAAAACCAAGAATTCGGCCTGCAAGACAGACCAGATATTAATAGATATCAGTTATATCCGCCTCAGAAAAATATTCACACCTAATATAGCAACCCGCCCCCAATAAACAATAAAGCACCTTACCACCTGACACTGCTATTATTTAGGTGAGTTATATTTAAGGGCCATTAATTTACCCTGATTAATGTTTCGTAAAACACCTCAATTTTTATTTTAACACAGGCAATGTGCGGACGATGATTTCACAACACTGTAAATTCCCGTTTCACGGTTTTTTAATCCGTGCGGAGAAATGCCGCGCAAAACAAACGTTCTGCCTTTTAACGACGAGATGTAAATAGCTGGATGTTACGGATGAAGGCAGCGGAAATACCCGCTTCTGGTTTACGGCGGAGAATACTTTATGTTGAAAACTGACAGGGCTTCCATGCCCTGCAAAGCGAGATTACTCGAAGAACACGTCCGGGTTCTCAGACAGTGAAACGAAGGTTTTCGTCGCTTTATCCAGCGCGCGGATATCGCCGCTTTCAATGTCATACACCCAGCCGTGAAGGCGAAGCGAGTTATTGCGCAGGCCCACCGCGACGGACGGGTGGGTTTTGATGTTGCTGAGCTGCGCAAACACGTTCTCCTGCACCATCGCATTCACTTTATCGATCGGCTTATCCCAGCTTTTTTTCTCAACCACGGCTTTTGCCGCGTCGGAATAGCGCAACCAGTGCGATACAGCAGGCATTGGCTCCAGGTTCGCGTTATCGGCAATCGCCTTCATCGCGCCGCAGTTGGAGTGGCCGCAGATCACGATGTCGGTCACGCCCAGCGCCACTACCGCATACTCGATGGTTGCAGAGACGCCGCCTGGCTCCGGCCCGAACGGAGGGACAATGTTGCCAGCATTACGAATGACAAAGAGCTGTCCCGGCTCTTGCTGGGTGACCAGTTCAGGAACCAGACGGCTGTCGGAGCAGGAGATAAACAGCGCTTTGGGATTCTGGCTGGACGCTAAACTGCGAAAGAGCTCTTTACGTTGCGGGAAAATCTCTTTTTGAAAGCTGAGAAAACCTTCAATGATATGTTGCATAGCAATTTCTCTTTTATCTGTTTTCGTTTAGGTATGATCGCGATCACACTCGTAAAGTTTACCCACCGTACTTTACCTGAGACAAGCAATATATTTCTGGCCCGACCGCTGCACAATGTCGTCGGCACCGGCCTGGATGTTCTGCCCTTCGAACGCGCCGTAAAGACGAGCGAACGGTTTTCCTGCCAGGCGCCGGGTAACGTCCTCAACCGTACGGGCAGGCAGCGGAAGCATATTCGGGTAGCTCCACATAAACGACACGGCATCTTTCCCCGGGGTGACCTGCAAAATATCCCCTGCCAGCAAAACGCCCTCGCCTTCCTGCCAGTGCAGCACCGTCCCGCCCGCAAAATGCCCGCCGAGGCGCAGCAGCGTGACCGAGGGCATAATCTCCAGCGCGTCGCCATCCCAGAAATGAATCGCCGGGCTGTCGCGCATCACCCACTCCTTATCGCTGGCGTGGAGATAGACCGGCGCATCGAAAGCCGCGGCCCACGCCTGCATCGTGGTGTAATAGTGCGGGTGCGAAATCGCAATGGCGTGAAGGCCACCGAGCGCGGTGATGAGCGTTTGGGTTGCGGGATCGAGGTTGGCGATGCAGTCCCACAGAATATTGCCGTGTGGAGTGCGCAGGAGCAGCGCTCGCTGGTTAATAGCAAAGGACGGTACCGTTTTGATACTGAACAGCGCGGGCTCCAGCTGCTGCCACTTGTTCGCGTGTGTGGCCGTCACCGTCGCGTAATCAATCCACGCCTGACCGCTGGCCGGGACATACTGGCGTTCATCCTCGCAAATCGGACATCTCTCCGGCTTTCCATCATAGGAAGTACCGCAGGTTCTACAGAGTGTAATCATGAGCGCTCCTCGGTGATAAAGCACTGAGTATGGCAGGGATTATCCTTATGTGCTGCGAGGTACATTGCCGGCTTTTTTTACCCTATACTGTGCCAGTATCAAAACCCGAACAGAGCAGGTGCAACATGGAAATTGATCTCGATAACTTAGTTTTTAACGGACTGGATGAAGCGGAAGAGCGTAACGCGGAACGTCTGGACGACGCGGATAAAAAAGCGCAGGCGGTTGTTGCTGACGACGACTGCGGTGATGCTTGCAAGATTTGATAAGAAAAGCACCGGAAAACCGGTGCTTTTTTTTACTACTTTTTCAGCCCGTCAATGGCCGCCTGAGCGCAGGCTTCATCAAGATGACCGCCCGGTGCACCGCCGATGCCGATAGCCCCAATCACCTCATCACCTTCTTTTACCGGCAGCCCGCCGGCCAGCAGCAGGAAGCCTGGAATATCACGCATATTCTGTGCGCCCGCATTGCTCTGCGCCGCTTCCATTACTTTGCCTGACGCATTCTTTGCGCTAAGCGCCGTAAACGCTTTCATTTCGCTGGCTTTTACCGTGTGAGGACCGGCGTTATCCATACGCTGCACCGCTTTTACCACGCCCGCACGGTCAACCACGGTAACAGCAACCTGGTAATTTTTCGCTGCGCACGCCTGAATGGCGGATGTTGCCAGCGCGTTAGCCCGGGTCAGAGAGAGATTTTTTTGGGTCAACGTCTCGGCCTGCGCGGCCAGACTTACGCTAACCGCGACCAGTGCCGCAACCATCATGACTTTTTTCATCGCACTTCCTCGCGTGTTGTTAGACATCCCGGAGGTTACTTAACGGCGCGATGAAACGTAATTCGGTTGATTACGCACTCCACCTGGTAGTTATACGGATTGCAATTTGTCGTACGCCCGGCTCGCCTGCACCAGGCTAGTAACGCCGAGCTTGGCAAACGCCGCTGCGCGGTGCGCTTCCACGGTCCTCGGGGAAAGATTCAGACGTGCAGCCACCTCTTTATTACTGCACCCTTCCATCAGTACAGTCAGCACCTCGTGCTCCCGCGCGGTTAGCTGTTCAAAGCGTGCTTTGATCTGTGAAAGATCCTGCCAGGCGGCAGATCGTCGCTGACTCTCCTCAAAGGCCAGCCCAACCGTTTCGATGAGTTTATCGGCGTCTAACGGTTTGGTGAAAAACTCAAACACGCCGTTGCGAAACGCGCGACGGCAGGCGTCAATCGTTCCGTGCCCGGTCATGATAATAATCGGCAGCAGCGGCCACGGCCATTCGCCCTCCTCCAGCCACGTCAGCCCGCCTTTGCCCGGCATGCGCATATCCAGAAGCAGACAGCCGACGAGCGTCGATTCATCGCGCTGCGCCTTAGTAAAGGCCTCGACGCTCTCAAAGGCCTTAACCTGCCAGCCCATCCCTGACAGTAAAAACGCCAGGGATTCTCTGATGGACTCGTCGTCATCAATGAGCCAGACCACCTTATCCATGCTTTATCTCCTTTCCTGCTGCCAGCTGCAAGCGGATCTGCGCCCCACCCTGCGGGGCATTGCCCAGGGCTATCGAGCCGTTCATGCGCGTTATCAGCGTCTCCGTTAAGGTCATCCCCAGCCCAATTCCGCCGGGACGTCCGCTAAAGAATGGCATAAATGCGTTCTGCAGGGCATCAGGGCTAAACCCGGGCCCGCCGTCGGTCAGAGTCACCAGAATGCCCTTCTCATTTTTCTGACTGTCGATTCGCACCCAGCCGTGCGTGCTCTCCTGCTGCGCCTGAATCGCATTGCTGAGCAGATTGTGCAGGATCTGTTCCAGCCAGAGTCGGTCCGCCATCACGATCGTGGCATCCGCAGCAAACGCATGAATGACCACGACACGCCGGGATTTACGCTCGTGCTCCAGTAAATTCTCCACCTGCTGCCAGCACTGCACCAGATCGGTTTCGCGCAGGGTCACCTTCTCCTGTACCACATGCTCGCGAAACCGCGTCAGCAAAGCGCTGATACGCTGCGTTTGCAGCAGCGCGGCCGCGAGCGCCTGCGAGACGGCCTGCGGATTATCCTGCTGCTGTCGCTGCGCCCCCTGGATCCAGGTTTGCACGGCGGTAAGCGGCTGGTTGATTTCATGGACGATGCCCGCGGTGATCTCTCCCAGCGTGTTAAGCCTGGCATGCTGATAATAAAGTGCACGCTGCTCGGCCTGCTGGCGCTGTTTGCGCTGCCAGATCACGGTTCCCGCGCCCGCAATCACCATTCCCCACGTCAGAAAGAGCAGCGGATACGCCAGCCAGGAGACCCTGAACCAGTCCGGATCTGCCGCGGCAGTAAGAATAAAGGGTTGTGTATGCTGCGGGAAGGCGCGCTGCCAGTGCCAGAACGCGCCTGTAGACCCCGGTTGATCATCATTCGAGAGGTTCAGATGCAGCTCTGCAAAGCGATGGCCCGGCGCAAGCAGCGCGGTTAAGTCGATCAGGACGCGGATCTGCCGCCACGGGTTGTAAAGCCAGTACTGAACCCCGCGAAACGGCTCCACGCGCGCGGCGTCCAGCGCACGACCGGTGGTTTTTTCCAGGGCCTTAATGTGGGGGAATTTTTTGCGCAACGCGGCGAGGTCTTCATCGCCATTCAGAAGCGGAAGCACCGACTCGTTTTGCGTCAGCACGGCGCCGATCGCCGAATACAGCGCCGTAAACTCGCGATCGCGCTCCCAGAACTGGCGGCGTATCTGTTCCGCATACAGCAGCACGCCGCTTATCAGGCAGACCAGCACCCATACCGCGATGCTGCGCTTTATCATTTTTTTTATGCTCATAGCGTTAACTGGCACCGTCATTCAGGCTATCGACATTACCAGTTAACGTTGATGAGAACAAAAAAACGCGGCGCGATCAGATCTCCGGCGTTTTGCTAAAGCCGGTCAGCATGAGGATCAGGCTTTGTGGGGATGCTGCCGTCTCAAACTGGTAGTGATTGCCCTGACGATCGCCGCCGATGTACCACGAAATCTCGGTTTTCCCTTCTGCCAGCGCCTTGCGCACCGCTTTATCCACGTCCACCATCCGGTATTCGCGGGAGTGGTTAAGGTAAAGCACCGCATCCGAACGGTAGTTACAGGCTGGCCGCGACTGCCAGCTCACGCTGGCCGGATCCCAGTCGTTGCTTGCCGGATAGAAGAAGATTTGATCCGCGCCGTTGGTTTCCACTTTCCTGCCATAAATCCGCACGCGGTATTTAAACTGCGCAGGATCCTGTCCGGCAGGCAGCGGCGGAATATGGAACTTCACCAGCGACAGCGTTTCGCTGTTTCTTGTGCGTCCGCCGTTCTGCCAGTTATCCTGCACCAGCAGGGCCTGGGGATCGGGCTGGGAAAGCGCTGGCTCCAGGCTGCTGAGCCAGACGTTGGCCTTCGCTTTTGAATAACCATACGGAACGGTAGTACCACAATCCAGCCCGCGATTCATGCACAGGTCGGTCATAAAGCGCGCGGCGTCTTCCGTCCAGCCGTTCATAAAGTCAGCATGCGCCGTATACAGGCTTCCCCATCGCTCTTCACGCTCGTCGCCGTGCATGATGGGGTCGAGGGAAAGCTGCGCTTTGCTGGTATCGAGCGAGCTAATTGTCGGGAGCACGTACGCAATGTTCATGTTCACGGTGGGAATTTTCACCGGGAAATCGGACGGGCACTGCCCTTTGGTGTCGTAGGTGGCGTTGATCAGACCGTGGGCGGGCTTCAGGTTCACCCCGTCCCAACAGTTCGGAAACTGAATGCCGATATTAAACTGCACGGCATCGTTCGCCTTGCGTAAGCCGCAGACCTCACCCGTTTTGGTGGTGTAGCCATTGCCGTTAGCGCACAGGAAGGTGATATGTGGATTCGGCGCGGTGCCGTGATGATCGCCCGCCAGCAGCGACAACCCCGCCGGGAATGGGTGCAGCGGCCAGGCGTCCACGTTCGATGCCTGATAATAGGTTTTTTGATAGGCAGGTTTAACCACCGTTCCGTCAGGCAATCTCAGAGAGGGTGCCCAGTAGGCCGAGCTGTCTGCTTTGTTATCGCAGGTGGTCTTTTCATCTTTACGCAGCGATTCACGGCTGGAGAAGGCATCCGTTTGCGCGTTGCCAAAAAAATCGTGCAGCATGGCCTCGTTGGGCATGCCGTACATCATAATGGCATCGTCGCCGAGCGTGTGGGAGTAACCGCAGACGACATGCGCCTGTGGCGCAGCGTGTGCCGCCTGCATGGCAATCAGTAGTGCGGTGGCAGAAAGTGCCGGGGTTAATACTGTCCGTTTCATTATCATCTCCTTCTGAGAAAGGAGATATTGGTAACAAAACGGCTATGGTTTACCGAGGATTTGCCCGCGTATTTTTCCGTTCATCCCTGCTTTACATGCAGCATGCACAGCTCATTCCAGTACATTTCTCGCGTGCGGCGCAGTTCAGCGTGACGTTTTATCATGGAACCACTCCGGGTCGATGTTGGCAACGTCCACGCCATACAGGCTGGCAACAGGCAGTATCGACTCAAGAACACGCTGCGCGCTGTTCTCCGCATTCGCGGGTCGGGTCGCAAAAAACCGCCGTAACGTGCTGATCCATTTTTTCATCGTCTTTACTCCTCTTGCTTCGCCTGATCTAAGTTAAACACTCAAATTTGGCGCGGGGGAAATACCAATATCGACTGTTCATGTGCAGTATCTGCAAATAGCCTTCCCTTTTATTTACCTGTTCATAACGCCCTGTTCACTAATGCTTTTTTTCTCATAGCAAAGAACGATTTCTTATTTGGCGATAGCTTTCGCTTATGGGAGCGTAGCGGGGTAAAACAAAAACAACGGGATGGCGAATGACTATGGCAGCAAACATGAAAGGGTTTACCAAACGGACACTGGTTCTGGGATTACTGGCAGCCGGGAGCCTGCTTTCAGCGCAGGTACAGGCCGATCGGCTGGCGGACATTAAGGCCGCTGGGGTGGTGAAAGTGGCCACGTTTGACGCCAATCCGCCGTTTGGCTCTATTGATGCCAAAACGCACGAGATCGTGGGTTATGACGTGGACTTCGCTAAAGCGCTGGCAAAATCGCTCGGCGTGAAGCTTGAGCTGGTTGCCACCAATCCGGCTAACCGTATTCCGCTGCTGCAGTCCGGTAAAGCGGATCTGATTGTGGCGGATATCACCATCACCCCTGAACGCGCGCAGGTGATTGATTTCTCCACCCCCTATTTCGTGACCGGACAACAGTTCCTGGTTCCGGCTAAATCATCGGACAAGCTTGATGACTATAGCCGGGCGCGCATTGGTGCAGTGAAAGGGACAACGGGTGAGCAGGCGCTGCACCAGCGTTTCCCGCAGTCTCGCGTGCTTTCTTATGATGATATTCCTCTGGCGCTGACGGCACTGCGCAACGGCAACGTGCAGGCCATCACCCAGGATAGCACTATTCTTGCAGGCCTGCTGGCACAGGCCCCGGATAAAGCGAACTTTAAAATCCTCCCCGATCTGCTCAGCAAGGAAGAGATTGGCGTTGGGGTGAAAAAAGGCGAAGCTGAGCTGCTGAAGGCCGTCAACGACGAGCTGGTTAATCTTGAGAAGAACGGTCAGGCGGCAAAAATCTACGATGTCTGGTTTGGCCCAAACACGCCCGCTCCACAGCCTCGCGCCTTTAAAATAGAAGCTCAGTAATATGCTCTCAGGTTTATTTTCACACTCCGCGGCCGGCGCCGCGGATTTTTCACATCTGGAACACGCCAGCGTCGAGTTTCGTGACGTCGTTAAACGTTACGGCGACCACGAGGTATTAAAAGGCATTAACCTCAGCATCTCTCCGGGTGAAGTGGTGGCAATCCTCGGTCCATCCGGCTCAGGGAAATCGACGTTGATCCGTCTTATCAACCAGCTTGAGACCCTCAGTGAAGGTGACATTCTGATTGATAACAAACCCACCGCCCGACTTGCCGCAGCGGCCCTGCGCCAGTTACGCAGCCGCGTCGGTTTTGTTTTCCAGCAGTTCAATCTTTACGCCCACCTCACCGCCAGCCAGAACATTACCCTGGCACTGGAGCACGTGCACGGCTGGAAGCCGCAGCCTGCCCAGGCGCGCGCCCTGACACTGCTGGAAAAAGTCGGCATGCTTGAAAAAGCCCACCACTTTCCCGCGCAGCTCTCCGGCGGCCAGCAGCAGCGCGTGGCGATTGCTCGCGCGTTGGCCTCGTCGCCGCAAATCATTTTGTTCGATGAGCCCACCTCCGCGCTGGATCCGGAGATGATTGGCGAAGTGCTGTACGTGATGAAGGCCCTCGCCCACAGCGGGATCACCATGATTGTGGTGACGCACGAGATGCAGTTTGCCCGGGAGATTGCTGACCGGATCGTCTTTATCGACGGCGGGCAAATTCTGGAAACCGCTCCGCCGGCACAGTTTTTCAGCCAGCCGTCACATCCGCGCGCGCGGCGGTTCCTGCAAAAAGTGCTCGACCCACTTCACCTGGAGCCGCTGTAATGCACGCGTTCGACTGGCAGGGCGTGCTGACCGGGCAGCCCCTGCAGTGGATTTTATCCGGTTTTCTCACCACGCTTTGGGTCACGCTTGCGGGACTGGCGCTTGCCACCCTGCTAGCGCTGTTGTTTCTGCTTCTTCGCCTCTCCGCAGGACGGTTTGGTCATGCCGTCGTCAGCGGCTGGGTCTCGCTGTTTCGCAACACGCCGCTGCTGGTGCAGCTCCTGTTCTGGTACTTCGCCGCCTGGAACGGCCTGCCGCTCGGGCTTAGGGACGTCGTGAATGCCGATCACGCCTGGTCGATTCTGCCCGGTGACGTCTGGTGGTTCACCCCTGAATTTTTATGTTCTGCCTGGGGGCTGGGCGTGTTCACCTCAGCATTTTTAATTGAGGAGATTGAGTCCGGGCTGCGTTCCGTCCCCGGCGGACAGCGGGAAGCGGCGCTGGCGCAGGGGTTTTCTGCCTGGCGGTTATTTCGCTACATTCTGCTGCCGCAAGGACTGGCGAACGCCTGGCAGCCTGTCGTCGGTCAGTATCTCAACCTGATGAAGCTCTCCTCCCTCGCCAGCGGAATTGGCTTTGCCGAACTCACCTGTCAGGTCCGACAGATCGAAAGCTACAACGCGCACGCGCTGGAGGCCTTTACCGTGGGAACCGCACTGTATCTGCTTACCGGCGTTGTGATGGGTATGCTACTGACGCGACTCGGCCCCCGCGCAGGGAGGGCTCAGCATGATTGCCGGATTTAACGTGATTGCTGATAACCTGGATTATCTGCTGTGGGGACGTGCCGCTGCAGGTGAGCCCGGAGGCGTGTTGCTCTCGCTGCTGATGGCCGCGGGTGCCGCCATACTTGCTTTGCCCTGCGGTATTGCGCTGGCGTGCGCCGCGTGGCGCTATCCCGGACCTGGGCGTAAGGCGCTGTTTTTATGGGCAGAGTTGATACGCGGTATTCCGCTCATCTTTGTGATTTTCTGGATGTGGTATCTGCTGCCGCTGATGACCGGCGGCGATCTGCCAGGGGCGCTTACCGTCACGCTGGCGCTGGCCTGGTTCACGGCGGCATCGGTCATGCATTCGGTTCTCGCCGGGCTAAACGCGTTGCCCGCCGGGCAATATGAAGCGGCACTGACCCAGGGGTTCAGCACGCGGCAAACCCTGTGGCGCGTGCTGCTCCCGCAGGTGATGCGCAATATTCTGCCGTCTCTGGTGGGGATATTTATCAGCCTGCTGAAGGATACGTCGCTGGCGTTTATCGTGAACGTCCCGGAACTGACCACCGTAGCGGGCCAGGTCAACAACCGGGTGCAAATCTACCCGGCGGCCATTTTTATCTTTACGGGCGTGGTCTACTACCTGCTCTGCTGCGCGCTCGAGCAGCTTGCGAAACGCTGGCGCCTTACCCGGCCAGCGCTTTAACCACCGTTTCCATCGCTTCGGTCGTCAACTCACTGCGTTTAACGCGCTGGTTCGCCAGCGCGGTTCGCAGGACTCCGGCAATGACAATATGCTTTGGCTCCTGCCCTAAATCACGCATCTCAAGCACCACCTTCCCGACCACCCGGCACATCTCCTGGTACAGCGCTTCATCTTTGGTCACGTTACCCATCGTCATCACTCCATTGCCTGTTAAACGTTGAGCTTAAATGATTCTCCTGCCGGATACAAAAAAGAAGCCCGGCGAGATACTCGCCGGGCTTCATCTTGAAAATCAGGTAATTAGTTGTTTACGGGAATGACCGCGCCTTTGTATTTGGTGCGGATCCAGTCCTGAATCTCTTTGGAGTGCAGCACGTTCACCAGCGCGACAATGTCTTTCTTCTTCTCGTCGCCGCGATGCACGGTAATGATGTTGGCGTACGGGTTGTTTTCACCACTCTCGACCGCAATCGGGTCATGAACCGGGTCCAGACCGGCGTCAATCGCGTAGTTGGCGTTAATCACCACCGCGTCGCCTTCGTCGTTGTTGTACATCTGCGGCAGCAGAGAGGCTTCAACGTTTGGCGTGAACTTCAGCTTTTTCGGGTTCTCGACGATATCGCTGATGCGCGCGGTCACTTTATCGATGCCCGGCTTCAGCTTGATCACGCCCTCTTTTTCGAAGATGGAGAGAATACGGCCTTCTTCGGAAACCGCATCACGCATGATGATCTTGCCGCCTTCCGGCAGGTCCTTCAGCGATTTGTATTTTTTGGAGTAGATGCCGATGGGCTCAATGTGGATCGCGCCCGCACTGACAAAGTCATAGTCTTTATCGCCCGCGTGATCTTTCAGCACGCTGTTCAGGTAAGGAATATGCTGGAAATAGTTGGCGTCAATGTCATGTCCCGCCAGCGCGGTATTGGGCAGAATGTAGTCCTGGAACGGTTTGATCTCCAGGTCGATACCCTGCTTCGCCAGAATTGGCTTGGCCTGCTCCAGAATTTCGGCGTGCGGCGTGTTGGACGCGCCCACGGTCAGAGTGTCGGCCCAGGAGGCGAAGCTCAGGGCGCTCAGGGTTGCGGCGGCAATCAGCGTCAGTGTCTTTTTCATGATGTGGTTCCTGTGTGTTGTTGTTACCCTAAATAGTTCGAGTCACAGGAAGGCGGCAAGTGAGCGAATCCCCAGGAGCTTACATACAGTAAGTGACTGGGGTGAACGAATGCAGCCAACGCGCCTGAGGCTCGAAATATGACGGGTATTAGCGTTTATCTAACAGTGATGTAATGACATCGCCGCAGAACTGGATAATGAAAACGATGATTAAAATGGTCACCGTTGCCACCAGCGTGACGTCACCATGGTTGCGCTGGAATCCTTCCAGATAAGCCAGATTTCCCAAACCGCCGGCGCCAATCACCCCCGCCATCGCGCTGTAGCTCACCAGCGCAATCAGCGTCACCGTAATACCTGAAACCAGTGCAGGTGATGATTCCGGCAGTAAAACCCGAAACACTAACGTGCTCAGTCGTGCGCCCATCGAGCGCGTTGCTTCTATAACGCCTTTATCCACTTCACGCAGGGCGATCTCCACCAGGCGTGCGTAGAACGGTGCGGCGCCCACAATCAGCGCTGGCAGCGCCGCGTTGGCGCCAAGAATGGTGCCGACGATGGTCTTGGTGAAAGGGATCAGCAGGACAATCAAAATGATGAACGGAATAGAGCGGAACACGTTCACCACAATCGAAATCACGCTGTAAACCGTGCGGTTGTGGAACAGCCCGCCGCGCGCGGTTAAAAACAGCGCCAGGCCCAGCACGATGCCCAGCACAAAAGTCGCTACGCCGGAAAGCGCGGTCATGTAAAGCGTCTCCAGCGTTGCCGCCCAGAGTTGATCCCACTTGAGATGCGGAAAGAGATTCTCAGCCATGTTTAATCACCTCGCCTTCAATATCGCTGTGCTGCAGGTCGGCGAGGATATTGTTCAGTTGTTCGTCGGATGCCACCACGTGCACCCAGAGCTGGCCAAACACGCCGTGGGCGGTTTGGGTCATTTTCCCGTGCAGGATGTTAAACGGCAGGCCGTAGCGCAGGGTCAGTTCACCCACGATCGGCTTATGGGTGCTGTGCCCGGTAAAGGTCAGCCTGATGACCGTGCCTTCCAGATCGTTTGCCAGTTCGGTATTGAAGGTTTCTTCCTCAGCGTACTGGCTCACCTGGCGGACAAACTGCTGCGTAATCGGCTGCTGCGGATGGGTAAAGACGCTCAGCACGTCGCCCTCCTCCACGACTTTACCGTTCTCCATCACCGCCACGCGGTCGCAGATTTTGCGCACCACGTGCATCTCGTGCGTAATCAGCACGATGGTGAGTTTGAAGCGACGGTTAATGTCCAGCAGCAGATCGAGGATCTGATCGGTGGTCTGCGGGTCGAGCGCGGACGTGGCTTCATCGCAGAGCAGCACGTCAGGGTTGTTAGCCAAAGCACGCGCAATACCCACGCGCTGCTTTTGCCCGCCGCTCAGCTGCGACGGATACGCATGCTCACGCCCCTTCAGGCCAACCAGATCCACCAGCTCGGCCACGCGCGCCTTAATCCGGGCTTTTGGCACACCGGCGATTTGCATCGAGAAAGCGATGTTCTCGCTCACCGTGCGCGACCACAGCAGGTTGAAGTGCTGGAACACCATGCTGATTTTCAGACGCGCCTGACGCAGCGCTTCACCTTTTGCCGCAGAGATATCCTGCCCGTTAATTGTGACGCTTCCGGCGCTGGGTTTTTCCAGACCGTTCAGCAGACGAATCAGCGTGCTTTTCCCGGCGCCGCTGTAGCCGATAATGCCGTAAATCTGTCCCTGCTCTATCGTCAAATTGACGTTATCAACGGCAGTCAGCGCGACCTTTCCGTTGTCGAAAACCTTCGAAATATTCCTGAGTACGATCATTCTTATTCGTTATCCGACCCGCCCTTGGCGGTTTAGCAGTATGGATGTCCAAAAGATAGTAAACAGGCGTTATCAGCTTTTAAATGAACAAAAAAGCATGTGTTATAACCTGAGGTAATAAACAGCGGATTTAGGGGGTCGAAAGCATTTAGACCAATTTCAGCAATGATTATCTGCCAGACGCATATCCGCTGGCTGACTGGCTAAAAAAACGGTCATTTTCGCAGCATTTTATGCGGATATAGCCATCCTCACTTCCGGACAACTTTACGTCTTGCTGTCCTGCCATCCAAAAACGGCATTTATATTCCATTCCGTTCTAAACGGCAGTGAATGGTTCTTTATTGCGAAAATTTCACCGCCCTATCATCCCGTCATGACATCCAGAAAGGAAAACATCATGACGATTTATCACTCCGTCACTGAACTGATTGGTCGTACCCCGCTTATCCAATTGCATAAGCTTGATACCGGTCCCTGCTCGCTGTTCCTGAAGCTGGAAAACCAGAACCCGGGCGGCTCTATCAAGGATCGCGTTGCGCTGTCGATGATTAACGAAGCGGAGCGCACCGGTCAGCTGCAGCCGGGCGGCACGATTATTGAAGCAACGGCGGGGAATACCGGTCTGGGCCTGGCCCTGATCGCCGCCCAGAAAGGCTACTCGCTGATCCTGGTGGTGCCGGACAAAATGAGCCGCGAGAAGATTTTCCACCTGCGCGCGCTGGGTGCCCAGGTGGTGCTGACCCGCTCCGACGTCAACAAGGGCCACCCCGCCTATTACCAGGATTACGCCCGGCGTCTGGCTAACGAGCTGCCCGGCGCGTTTTACATCGACCAGTTTAATAACGAAGCCAACCCGCTGGCGCACCGCACCACCACGGCACCGGAGCTGTTTGAGCAGCTTGACGGCAGGATCGACGCCATCGTGGTGGGCGTCGGCTCAGGCGGGACGCTCGGCGGCCTGCAGGCGTGGTTTGCCGAGCACTCTCCTCACACGGAG
This sequence comes from Enterobacter sp. 296B2, assembly GCF_034106185.1. Taxonomy (NCBI): domain Bacteria; kingdom Pseudomonadati; phylum Pseudomonadota; class Gammaproteobacteria; order Enterobacterales; family Enterobacteriaceae; genus Enterobacter; species Enterobacter sp. 296B2. The sequence continues at coordinate 71,251 of NZ_JAWNCA010000009.1, forward strand.
TTTGTCCTGGCAGACCCCGCCGGATCGATTCTCGCCGACCAGGTGGAAACCGGACGCTACCACGACGCGGGCTCCTGGCTGGTTGAGGGCATTGGCGAGGACTTTATTCCGCCGCTGGCTCACATCGAAGGGGTGAATCGCGCCTGGCGCATCACCGACCGCGAAGCCTTCACCACTGCGCGCGATCTGCTGAAAACGGAAGGCATTCTGGCGGGCTCCTCCAGCGGCACGCTGCTGGCGGCCGCGCTGAAATACTGCCAGGCACAAACCGCGCCGAAACGCGTGGTGACCTTCGCCTGTGACAGCGGCAATAAGTACCTCTCGAAGATGTTCAACGATGACTGGATGCGTCAGCAAGGGCTCATCACGCGCCCTCAGGCCGGCGATCTCTCCGACTACATCGCCCTGCGACACGATGAAGGCGCCACCGTCACCGCCACTCCGGACGACACGCTTTCCACCGTACTGGCACGCATGCGCCTGTATGACATCTCCCAGCTGCCGGTCCTTGAGGACGGCAAGGTGGTGGGCATTATCGACGAGTGGGATCTGCTGCGGCATATCGGCGGTGACGGCGACCGCTTTGCCCTTCCGGTGACGGCAGCCATGACGCGTCAGGTGGAATTCCTCGACAAACGCGCCCCGGAGAGCGCCCTGCACGCCATCTTCGACCGCGGTCTGGTGGCCGTGATTAACGACAATGACCGTTTTCTCGGCCTGATTACGCGCAGCGACGTTCTGACCGCGTGGCGCAATCGTCTACAGCAATAAAGGAATAAACGATGAAAAACCTGGCAACCCTGAGCGTCCACAGCGGCGCGTTCAACGACCAGCACGGCGCCGTCATGCCGCCGATTTACGCCACCTCGACGTTTGCGCAACCGTCACCCGGCGAGCATACCGGCTATGAGTATTCCCGCAGCGGCAACCCTACCCGCCACGCGCTGGAAACCGCTATCGCTGAACTGGAAGGCGGCACGCGCGGTTACGCCTTTGCTTCCGGTCTCGCAGCCATCTCCACGGTGCTCGAACTGCTGGACAAAGACAGCCATATCGTCGCCATTGACGACGTTTACGGCGGGACGTACCGCCTGATTGAAAACGTGCGCAAGCGCAGCACCGGCCTGCAGGTCAGCTGGGTTAAGCCTGACGATTTAGCGGGGCTTGAGGCCGCCATTCGCCCGGACACGCGCATGGTGTGGGTGGAAACGCCGACCAACCCGCTGCTGAAGCTGGCGGACCTGGCGGCCATTGCCGCTATCGCGCGGCGCCATAACGTCATCAGCGTGGCGGATAACACCTTCGCGTCGCCGGCGATCCACCGCCCTCTGGCGTCGGGTTTCGATATCGTGGTGCACTCCGCCACCAAGTACCTTAACGGCCATTCGGACGTGGTGGCCGGGCTGGCGGTGGTGGGTGATAACCCGGCGCTGGCGGACCGGCTTGGCTACCTGCAAAATGCGGTCGGTGGCGTCCTGGATCCCTTTAGCAGCTTCCTGACCCTGCGCGGAATTCGCACGCTTGCGCTGAGGGTAGAAAAGCACAGCAGCAACGCGCTGGCGATTGCGCAATGGCTGGCGCAGCATCCTCTGGTTGAAAAGGTGTTCTATCCCGGGCTGGAATCGCATCCACAATATCAGCTTGCGCGCACGCAGATGGCCCTGCCAGGCGGGATGATTTCCGTCGTGGTAAAAGGCGATGCGCAACGCGCCACAGAGGTGATTCGCAACCTGAAGTTGTTCACCCTCGCGGAAAGCCTGGGCGGCGTAGAGAGCCTGGTGAGCCAGCCCTACAGCATGACGCACGCCTCGATTCCGCTGGAACAACGCCTGGCAAACGGCATTGTGCCGCAGCTGATTCGACTGTCGGTGGGCATTGAAGATCCGAAAGACCTGATTGCCGACCTCAGTCAGGCGCTGCAAAAATAAGCAAAATGCGGCAGGTCAAACGCCTGCCGCCAAAAGTTGTCATCATGGCTTAACGCCTTGATAACAATATTATGTGAAACGGCATTGATTAATTCTGAAACGCCGTATCCATTTTCCTTTTATCTTAAAATCAGCGTATAATGCGCGCCAAATCCCTGGTGAATGGTTTCAGCGCTTGGAATACAAAAAACAACGTACAACTTCTCCTCTCCTTCGTTGGGCTGACACTCAGGCACACTTTCTTCTGCACGCTCATTTGATGTCTCCTATCCTTAGTGCGTGTCATATACTCTTTTGCAACACAGGTTTGACTCCGCGGCGGTGCGCCCCCGGAGCGAGATTTCCATATCCTTCCCAACTTAAAGACTAAGACTGTCATGAAAAAGACGAAAATTGTTTGTACTATCGGCCCGAAAACCGAATCCGAAGAGATGCTGAGCAAAATGCTGGACGCCGGCATGAACGTGATGCGTCTGAACTTCTCCCACGGTGACTATGCTGAGCACGGTCAGCGTATCCAGAACTTGCGCAACGTGATGAGCAAGACTGGCAAAAAAGCCGCTATTCTGCTGGATACTAAAGGTCCGGAAATCCGTACCATCAAACTGGAAGGCGGTAACGACGTTTCTCTGAAAGCGGGCCAGACCTTCACCTTCACTACCGATAAATCCGTTGTCGGTAACAGCGAAATCGTTGCGGTAACCTATGAAGGCTTCACCAGCGATCTCTCCGTGGGTAACACCGTGCTGGTCGACGATGGTTTGATCGGTATGGAAGTGACCGCTATCGAAGGCAACAAGGTTATCTGTAAAGTGCTGAACAACGGCGACCTGGGCGAAAACAAAGGCGTTAACCTGCCGGGCGTTTCCATCGCACTGCCGGCACTGGCTGAGAAAGACAAACAGGACCTGATCTTCGGCTGCGAACAAGGCGTTGACTTCGTTGCGGCGTCCTTCATCCGTAAGCGTTCCGACGTGGTTGAAATTCGTGAGCACCTGAAAGCGCACGGCGGCGAGAAGATCCAGATCATCTCCAAGATCGAAAACCAGGAAGGCCTGAACAACTTCGACGAAATCCTTGAAGCATCTGACGGCATCATGGTTGCACGTGGCGACCTGGGCGTTGAAATCCCGGTTGAAGAAGTGATCTTCGCGCAGAAGATGATGATCGAGAAGTGTGTTCGCGCGCGTAAAGTGGTTATCACCGCAACGCAGATGCTGGACTCCATGATCAAAAACCCACGCCCTACCCGCGCTGAAGCTGGTGACGTGGCGAACGCCATCCTCGACGGTACCGATGCAGTGATGCTGTCCGGTGAATCCGCGAAAGGGAAATACCCTCTGGAAGCGGTCGGCATCATGGCAACCATCTGCGAACGTACTGACCGCGTGATGACAAGCCGTCTGGACTTCAACAACGACAGCCGCAAGCTGCGCATCACCGAAGCAGTATGCCGCGGTGCAGTAGAAACCGCTGAGAAACTGGAAGCGCCACTGATTGTGGTAGCGACCCAGGGCGGTAAATCTGCGCGCGCAGTACGTAAATACTTCCCGGATGCCACCATCCTGGCCCTGACCACCAACGAAACCACCGCACGTCAGCTGGTGCTGAGCAAAGGCGTGGTTGCGCACCTGGTCAAAGAGATCGCCTCTACTGATGATTTCTACATTCAGGGTAAAGCACTGGCTCTGGAAAGCGGTCTGGCGCAGAAAGGCGACGTTGTTGTGATGGTTTCTGGTGCGCTGGTACCAAGCGGAACGACCAATACGGCCTCCGTTCACGTGCTGTAATAATTCAGGAACGAATTAGTTTTGATAAAAAGCGCCCAATGGGCGCTTTTTTTATTACCGTCATTAGCCAAATTCATTCAAAAAGCAAATCGGGTTTTTCTATTTAATTGCGAATTATCTAAGATGAATCCGATGAAAAATGCCTTTTTTTACATAGCTTTTTACTCAAAAAGGGCTGATTCGATGCTTCTTTGAGCGAACGATCAAAAATAGGCGTATTCCCATCAAAAAAATATTCTCAACCCAAAAAAGTTTGTGTAATACTTGTAACGCTACATGGAGATTAACTCAATCTAGAGGGTATTAATAATGAATCGTACTAAACTGGTACTGGGCGCGGTAATCCTGGGTTCTACTCTGCTGGCTGGTTGCTCCAGCAACGCTAAAATCGATCAGCTGTCTTCTGACGTTCAGACTCTGAACGCTAAAGTTGACCAGCTGAGCAACGACGTGAACGCAATGCGTTCCGACGTTCAGGCTGCTAAAGACGACGCAGCTCGCGCTAACCAGCGTCTGGACAACCAGGCTACTAAATACCGTAAGTAATAGTACCTGTTAATAAAATGGCGCACATTGTGCGCCATTTTTTTTGCCTGCGTCAAACGACTACTGCGTTACCTTCTCCCCTTCCTCTTCAGCTACCGCAGCCGACACCCGACTGTTCTGTACCGACAGCACGCTATTGCTGGCCGACGGGCCGCTACCCGCGGATACGACAACCGGGATCCCCGCGCGGCGTGCCAGCGCTTTATCAACAAGCGCTTTGTCGCTTCCGGCTTGAGACACAAAGGTCGCAAACTCTGCGGAGTGGTTAATGGGCGAAATCTGCGGGTTCTCGCCCTCCACCTGCGCCAGCGGACGGTGAACCTCAATATAACGCTTCCCGTCCGGCTCAACCGAGAACTTCACCGGCTCATTGATAATTTGTACCCGCGTGCCAACCCGTACCTGTTCGAACAGGGCTTTAATATCCGGGGCGTTCATACGCATGCAGCCGGAACTGACGCGCAGGCCTACGCTGTCCGGCGCGCTGGTGCCGTGAATAAGATATTCCCCATTACCAATACCCAAACGCAGCGCGTAGCGCCCCAGCGGGTTATTTGGCCCGGCCGGGACGACCGGAGGCAATTTAATACCCTGTGCCAGCGAACGGGCTCTGATGCCCGCCGTAGGCGTCCAGGTTGGATTAGGGATTTTTTGACTTACGCGGGTGGTGCTCACCGGCGTTTCCAGCCCCAATTGTCCGATGCCGAGCGGGTAGACCTGGACAATATTTTCTCCCGGCGGGAAGTAGTAGAGCCGGAGCTCAGCGAGATTCACCACAATGCCCTCGCGCGGGGTATCCGGCAGCAGCATCTGCGACGGAATCGTGATAACGGTACCCGGTGCCGGGTTTACCGGCGCAATGTTATTGTTCGTTTCAAGGATCACCTGCGCCGCCGTATTAAACCGACGGGCGATGGTCTGAAGCTTATTATCCCCTTCCTGTATCGTGTAGGTTTGATTTTGCCCAATCAGGCGACTGCCTGCGGGCGGCAACGGATAGTCCATCGCGCGGGCCGAATTAAACGTACCGAGCGAACTGACGAGTAATAGAGTTATTAGAGACGCGCGCTTCATGCTGAGATTCCTTATTCACTGGCAGGACGCCAGAAAGCTGAAAAACCAGCGAGGCGGGAACCACCTCGCGAAACAGAATGAATGCTGTTCTGTAAGTCTAGCTAAGGTTTGCAGCTTTGGCGCGAATGGCGCGAATCATCGCTTCTAGCCCCTGGGAACGGGACGGGGTGAGGTGTTGGGTCAGGGCCATTTTTTCAAACCACGGTCGGACATCGAACGCGACGATATCCTGCGCCGACATCCGGTGGTAAAGAATAAAGACCACCGCAATCAGCCCTTTTACAATGGCCGCATCGCTGTCGCCGTGCAGTGCAATAGTCCCGTCGTCAGACTGCTCCATCACAATCCACACCTGGCTCTGGCAGCCCTGAATAATGTTTTCCGGGTTATGCGCCTCTTCGCCGAGCGGCGGCAGACGCTGCCCCAGCTCGATGATATAAAGGTACTTCTCTTCCCAGTTTGCGCAGCGCCCAAAGTTGCGCAGCAATTTATCTCTGTCCGGCAGTTCTGCCATCTTTTGCCTCTTCGTTAGCCCAGCAGCTGGTGAATGCGCTTAAGCCCCGCCACCAGCCTGTCGACCTCTTCCATTGTGTTATACATCACCAGCGACGCGCGGCACATTGCCGGTACCTGGTAAAAGGCCATCAGCGGCATGGCGCAGTGGTGCCCGGTACGGACGGCCACGCCGTAATTATCAAGGAAGCTGCCCACGTCATAGGCGTGGTGTTTCCCAAGGTTAAACGCAATCACGCCCTGGCGGTCGGCCGGGCCATACAGGGTAAGATCCGGCACGCTGGCAAGCTCCTGCAGCGCGTAGTGCATCAGCAGCTGTTCGTACTCCTGGATGGCGTCCAGGCCGATTGCGGAAACGTAAGACACCGCCGCCCCCAGGCCGATAATCCCGCCGGTGTTGGGGGTACCCGCCTCAAAACGCCACGGCGCACGGGCATAGGTTGTCCCTTCCGAAAGGCTTACGGTGGCAATCATCGATCCGCCGCCTTCCCACGGCGGCATCGCCTGCAGAATGTCCTCTTTCACATACAGCACGCCGATGCCGGTTGGACCATAGAGCTTATGCCCGGAGAATACGTAGAAATCGCAGTCCAGCGCCTGCACATCCACCGCGTGGTGCATTACCGCCTGCGCGCCGTCAATCAACACCTTCGCACCGGCCTGATGGGCTTTTGCGATAATCTCTGCCACCGGGTTTTCGGTGCCCAGCACGTTAGAGACCTGTGTGACCGCCACCAGCCGCGTTTTATCGTCCAGCAAGGCGTCAAGCTGCTCAAGCTGCAGCGTGCCGTCCTCATTCAGCGGAATGACCCGCAGCTGTGCGCCGACACGCTCGCAGAGCATCTGCCACGGCACAATATTGGCGTGGTGCTCCATCTGGGTGATGAGGATGTTATCCCCCGCGTGGACCTGCGCGTTGCCCCAGCTGTTGGCGACAAGGTTGATCCCTTCAGTGGTTCCGCGCACGAAGACCAGCTCTTCAGGCGAACGTGCATTGAGGAAAGCGGCCACCTGCGTGCGCACATTTTCCATGCGCTGGGTCGCTTCGGCGCTCAGGGTATGGATACCCCGGTGCACCGCAGCATAACCATGGCGGTAGAACTCGGCTTCCGCATCCACCACCTGATTCGGTTTCTGCGCGCTGGCCGCGCTGTCGAGATAGGCCAGCGGCAGGCCGTTCACTTCACGGGTCAGAACCGGGAAGTCGGCCCGCACTTTCTCTACGGGAAAACTCATGCTTCGCCTCCGGGCAGACGCTGACCAATGCGGGCCAGCACCTGCTGCTTCAATACGCCATCGTGTAGCGCTTCCGTAAGCTCCGCCGCAAAGGCGTAGATAATCATTTTCTGCGCCGCCTGCCGGTCGATGCCGCGAGAACGCAGGTAGAACATCTGTTCGTCGTCAATCCGCCCGACCGTCGCGCCGTGGCTGCATTTCACGTCATCGGCGTAGATCTCCAGCTGCGGTTTGGTGTCCACCTCCGCCAGGCGCCCCAACAGCAGATTGTTGTTGGTCATCTGCCCGTCAGTTTTAATGGCGTGCTGGGCCACGTTAATCAGGCCGTTAAACACCGCCCGCCCTTTATCGCTGACGATGGTTTTATGCAGTTGGCGGCTGTTGCAGTAGCCCTTGTTGTGCTCAAGCCAGGTGCGCGTGTCACACACTTCTGATTTGACCGGCATCGCCAGACTGTTGATGCGCAGCGTGGTGTTTTCACCGTTAAGCTGCGTGCTGGTGTTGTGGCGCAGCACCGCGCCGCCGAGCAGAAAGCTGTGGCTGTACGCCGCGGCATCCTGACCCAGCGCTATATCGTTATGGGCAAAATGGTGGCTCTGCGGATTCTCAAACGCCAGCTTAATGTGGTGAAGCTGCGCATTTGCGGCGACGTTCATCGTCAGCCGCGACCCGGTAAAGTGGCGGGTCTCGTTGAGGCTGACGTAATGTTCGATTACCGTAGCCTCCGCTCCCTCCACCAGATCAAGGTGATGGCGATAGTGCGCGGTGTTGATCTCATCGCCCTCCACGCCCTGCGTGATGTGCATCAGAAGCAGCGGTTTGGCCGGGCGCTGGTTACGCTTAACCTGAATATGCGTCACGCTGCGGGCCAGGCTCTCGGTCAGGTGGAGAAACACTTCCGGCTGAACCGGGGCGCTCAGGCTCTGGCGGTCGTCGCTAATCACGATATCGAACCCGCTCCCCTGAACGTCGTCACTCAGTTCAGGGCGCCAGACGCCGTCGACAAAGACCAGACGCACCGCATCCACCGTCAGCGCCAGAGCGTCACGCCGGGCCGGGTCGATCTCCGCCAGGCGCGTCACAAACTCGCCGTTCAGCAGGCCGTCGAGCGGGGTGTATTTCCAGTTCTCATGCTTGCGCGTCGGCAGGCCGAGACGCAGCATCTGCTGGAGATGCTGCTGCGCCTGCTCGGAGCGCGTATTACCCTGCGCCTCAAACAGCCTGTGCCACTGCTGGAGTGCATTACTGCTGTTCGGTAAGCCAGCCATAACCCTGCTCCTCCAGTTGTTTAACCAGCGTAAAATCACCGGATTTCACAATGCGTCCCTGGTAAAGCACGTGCACGTAGTCCGGCTTGATATAGTCCAGAATGCGCTGGTAGTGGGTGACGATTATGAATGAACGCTTGCCGTCGCGCAGGGCGTTCACCCCGTCGGCGACAATCTTCAGGGCGTCGATATCCAGACCGGAGTCGGTCTCATCCAGAATGCACAGCTCGGGCTCCAGCACCGCCATCTGCAGGATGTCGTTACGCTTTTTCTCGCCGCCGGAAAAGCCAACGTTGACCGAGCGGGTCAGCAGGTCTTCCGGCATTTTCAGCAGCTTGATCTTCTCTTCCATCAGATCCTGGAAGTCGAAGCGATCCAGTGCCTCCTGGCCGCGATACTTGCGCACCGCATTCAGCGCCGTCTGGAGGAAAAACTGGTTGCTGACGCCCGGAATTTCCACCGGGTACTGGAAGGCCATAAAGATGCCCTCACCCGCGCGGTCTTCCGGTGACATCTCCAGCAGATCTTTGCCGTTAAATTCGACCGAACCGCCAGTCACTTCGTAATCTTCGCGTCCCGCCAGCGTTGCAGAAAGCGTACTTTTCCCGGAGCCGTTCGGCCCCATAATGGCGTGAACTTCACCCGGCTTGACGTCAAAATTGAGACCGCGCAGGATGTCTTTCTCTTCCACGCTAACCTGTAAATCTTTAATGCTTAACATGTGCTTTCCTTAACCGACGCTGTGTTCAAGACTAATGGCGAGGAGTTTTTGTGCTTCAACGGCAAATTCCAGCGGCAGTTCAGAGAACACGTCCTTACAGAAGCCGTTCACAATCATCGAAATGGCATCTTCTTCACTGATCCCACGCTGCAGACAGTAGAAGAGCTGATCTTCCCCAATGCGCGACGTGGTCGCCTCGTGCTCCAGCTGGGCCGTGTTGTTACGACACTCAACGTAAGGGAAGGTATGCGCCCCGCAGTCTGCGCCAATCAGCATTGAGTCACACTGGGTGAAGTTACGCGCGTTGGTGGCCGTCGGCATGATTTTCACCAGCCCGCGATAGCTGTTCTGGGAATGCCCGGCAGAGATCCCTTTCGAAATGATGGTAGATTTCGTGTTTTTACCGATGTGGATCATCTTGGTGCCGGTATCGGCCTGCTGATGCCCGCTGGTGAGCGCCACCGAGTAAAACTCACCGATGGAGTTATCCCCACGCAGGATGCAGCTCGGGTACTTCCAGGTAATAGCAGAGCCGGTTTCCGACTGCGTCCAGGACATTTTGCTGTTTTCACCTTCGCACAGCGCGCGCTTGGTGACGAAGTTCAGGATACCGCCGGTGTTGCCGTCGCCGGGGAACCAGTTCTGCACCGTGGAGTATTTCACCTCCGCGTCTTTATGAATGATGACCTCGACCACCGCCGCGTGCAGCTGATAGCTGTCGCGCACCGGTGCAGAACACCCTTCGATATAGCTGACGTAGCTGCCTTCGTCCGCAACCAGAATGGTGCGTTCGAACTGGCCGGTTTTTTCGGCGTTAATGCGGAAATAGGTGGAGAGCTCCATCGGACAGCGCACGCCTTTCGGTACGTAGATAAAGGTGCCGTCAGAGGCTACCGCGGCATTTAGCGCGGCGAAGAAGTTATCGTTACTCGGTACCACGGTGCCGATGTACTTCTTCACCAGCTCGGGATGGTCATGAATCGCTTCGCCAAAGGAGCAGAAAATAATCCCCTGCTCGGCCAGCTTTTCGCGATAGGTGGTCGCCACCGAGACGGAGTCGAAAATGGCGTCCACCGCCACCTCTTTGCCCTCGCGAACCGGGACGCCAAGCTGATTAAAGGCCTCTTCCACCTCTTTACTCAGGAAGCTGTTCTCGGCACCGGTCTGCTGTACCGCGCCGGGCTGCGAAGCGCAGGTATCGTCACAGCTGCCGCAGGAGGGCGCGGAGTAGTAGCTGTAATCCTGATAGTTCAGTTTGTCGTAATGGGCTTTCAGCCAGTGCGGCTCTTCCATCTCCAGCCAGGCGCGGAAAGCGCTCAGGCGAAATTCGAGCATCCACTCGGGCTCGTTACGTTTGGCCGAGATGGCGCGCACGACATCTTCATTAATCCCTTTCGCCAGCTCGTCGGTCTGCAGCTGCGTGAAAAAACCCTCTTTATAGTTGAGGTGTCCGCCGCTCCAGGTGTTTACATCACTCGTTGCTTCAGTATTACGAGACATAGTACCGCCTATACCCCAAAGCTTTCGCCGCAGCCGCATTCGTTCTGGGCTTTCGGGTTATAAAATTTGAATAACTGGTTTAAACCTTCCCGTACGTAGTCCACCTCTGTACCGTCGATAAACGGCATAGCCTGAAGCGCGACGTACAGCTTTGCGCCATCGGTTTCAAACACCAGGTCATCTTTTTCCGGTGCGGTGACAGTATCCAGCACGTAGCCAAAGCCCGCGCAGCCGGTCTGCTTAACGCCTAAGCGTACGCCGAGGATCTCGGGCTTTTTCGCCACCAGCTCGTGGATATGCGCTGCCGCCGCAGGCGTGAGCGTTAAACCACGCCAGGCAAAATCGGCAGGATTGAAGGTTTCTGAATGCAGTTCCATAGGTCCACCTCATCTGATTAGCCATCAGGGCATAACACCATGTTAGTGATAACGATTATCACTTCAACCCTCTGTCAGCAGGGGCATTCGGCTAAACCGCCCTTTTTGTCTACTTTTATTAAGCATAGACCCTGTCAGGAGATGCGGGCGGGATGGATTTAATTGTTCAATACTTTGAAAATTAATGGATTATTGAACGGAGGAAACAGCGACGAAAGGAAAAGTAAAATATGCATCGGAAATGCCTATTTTTGAGATAGCTTTTGTTCAGGAAGGGACCAAAACAAAAAAAGGCCCTCAAGGCCTCTGATTATGAGTGATGAAATGAAACGGTAAAACCCTGTTCACGCCAGTGATCGAGCTGTTCCTGCTGACGCAGTGTTGGCGCTTTTCCCGTCCAGACGAAGATTTTTTGCCCCGGGAAGAGCTCAGGACGCGGGGAATCAATCGGCTCGGCCAGAACATCAATGTGCCAGCCCTTGTGCGATAAGCGCGCGGCTTCCAGCCACAGGTGGGTCCGGTCATCGCATTCCCAGCCGATAAGCAACGCATCGTTACCCGCTTTCTTGCGCGACTCCGCCAGGCTTGCAATCGCGAATTCAATCAGAACACCGTCAAGCATGCTCGCCATGTGGCGTACGGTATTTTGATCCTGATTCATTCGCTGGCGGACGGGGGAAATGATGTTATCGATCAGCGCATCCATCGCGTGGTCGCGGCGAAATTCGCCGATTTTGGCACGCAGCTTTGCCGGGCTGGCGTAGCGCAGAACGGTCATCATCTCTTCCTGGAACGAGGCCCAGTTACCCTGGGTCAGAACTTCTTTGTTTTCCAGCAGGGCTTTGACTTTTCCGACCGAAACGCCGCTTTTCATCAGGCGCTTGATCTCTTCGATACGCAGGATATCTTCATCGTCGAACTGACGATGACCCCCTTCGCTGCGCTGCGGCTTCAACAATCCATAACGGCGCTGCCAGGCACGCAGCGTAACGGGGTTGATACCGCATCGTTCGGCTACTTCGCCGATACTGTAATAGGCCATTAACTCCCTCACGCTCAGAACTTCCATACCTAACTGCACCAACCTTATCAGATTGTACAAACCATTTGTATAACTAAGACCGTATTTTGCCCAGGTGAATGGGGCATTCCACCATCCACCTGTTAATACATTGTTGTACAAAATTTGCCATTCGTACAGCCAGACCGACTCAATTGCGCCCGGCTTTATCAAAAGTCGAATTTTTTCTCTGGCCATGCAATGGCCGGAATACCGCCGTGCCGGGGGCTGGCAAAAAGATGTCCCTGGAACTGCGAAATCCCCGCAGACTCCAGCCACATCCACTCTTCCGCCTTCTCCACGCCGACCGCGCAGAACTGAATTTCCAGCGAAGAACAGCATTTGATAATCGCCTGAATAATAGCCTGACGCGGGCCACTTTTGTGCACGTTCGCTACCAGATCGCGATTAATCTTAATTCTGTCCGGCTGGAACTGGGCCAGCAGCTGTAGCCCGGCAAAACCGGCACCAAAGTGATCGATCGTTACGCTGATCCCCGCACTTTTTAACTGCCTGACCGAGTCTGTGAACTCATCGAAACGGGAAATGGCTTCGTTCTCGGTGAACTCGACCATAATTTGCTCGGGCACAAAACCATTTGCTTCGATGGCGGTAAGCAGAAAGTCCACGGCGTTGGGGAGATTGACCAGCGTCATAGGCAGCAGGTTAAGAGACAACGTCTGGTCCTGTAACCCCAGCGCGCTGGCCATTGAGAGCGCTACCTGCTTGCTTTGCAAATCAGAGGTATACACGTCCTCGCGCGAGCGGTTGGCGAAGTAGACCCCCGGCGAGTCGCCGGACGGGGTGCGGAGAAGCGCCTCCCAGGAGACGACCCGCTGCATAAACGGATCGACTATCGGTTGAAAGGCAAAGCTACAATCCGCCCCTTTCGCGACCACCTCAGGTTGTGCAGATAAGTGCGTGTCTTCAGGAACAAAATCCCATGAATCTGCAGGAGGCAGTTCAAAATAGTTAGCTTTTTCTGTGGCCTCAACAAAGGTCCGAAAAAACTGCAGCGGGCGGTCATTATACGTCAGCTGGTAGCGCGTCGTGCCTCTGTTGAGCACCTGCTGCAGCACCTCATCCCTGTCGAACTGGCGTAAATCAAAAAGCTCCATGCCCACCTTGCCAAAACGCCGGACAGGCCCGTGATCCCGCATCAGCTCTACCACGTTATGGTGGCGGGTGTCGTTGCAGATCTGCTCATAAATAGCAGAAACATGATCCGCTGGCCCCTCAAGCAACTGGAAAAAATGTGTGCCGTTAAACAGCAAGATCCCCGTGACATTGGATTGCCGGTTTTTACTATTTGCAGCAGCGACCATTGTTTCCAGCGCTTTCACTGGAACGTCTTCGCAGATATGACTGCGGTAAATGATGGTTGTAAGCATGCTATTCCTGGGGGTTAAGGTTTTGGCCACAATAAAGGTGGGTAAGGATCATTTATAGCACATTAATTGGCTGACAAATAATTTACATCTCAACCATTTACGGCTTTTAATGAGACCTTTTTCCGTGCTGTACAACTTAACTGCAACGCACAGCTTTGTACAATATATCCTGTGATTTCACCGATGCGCCACACCATCTTAAACACATGAATAAAAAGCACTTTATAAAATATATCATACTAAATTTAAAAAATTGTACATTTTTAATGTACAGATTTATAAATTGTGTATACCTTAAATGTAACGTTACTGATTACAAAATTTTACAGGAGCGAAACATGCAGCAGAAAGGTCACGTCGCAGATTCCGCAGCAGCAATCGCACAGTACTTCGAAAAAGCCTCTCTTCCTACCCAGCAAGAAACGCTCGGTCAGGTGGTTGTTGAGATCCTTAGCGACGGGCGGAACCTCAATCGTAAATCGCTCTGTACCAAACTATTAAGCCGCCTCGAAAGAGCCGATGGCCCGGAAGAGGAGCAGCATTACCACATGCTGCTTGGTCTTCTCTTCGAACGATAATGTTATGAAAAGCAGTGACGCAGACACGCTGACTGACCAGCTGATTGGACAAGCCGTTCTTTCACTTTTGAAGGAGCACGGTCCCGTTACAACGGAAGCGCTGGTTCTGCGTCTGCGGGATATGAAAGCACATGAAAAGGATCCCCGGCGGCGGGAGACACTTGCGAGGGTGATTGCCGATATCGGATCAAAAAGCCTCGGATTAAAACGTCGCAGAGCCGCACAAGGACGAATGAACAGAGAGGGACCTCTCAGTTATCAAAGAGACAATGTAGTGCCGTTATTTGGAAAGGGAAAACCGTCCGATCCCAAAAAAATACATTGACTGCAATTTAACAGCTACGGTGAGAACAAATGAGACAAAATATTCAGCTGCAACCCGAATACCATTCTGCTTTTTTAGAAAGCGCGCTGTCGGAGTATTTCCGTCATGCAGGCGATCGTTTTGCTGAAGAGTCTGCTGTTTTTTCTACTGCAGTACGCTGTGTTCTGGCTTCTGAAGGACATCTGTCCAATAAAGCCATCATTCTCTGGCTCATTCAGACGCTGGAAGCGACCAACGACGTTGTTCAGGCGGATGTTATTCGTAAGACGCTTGAAATCGTGGTGGGCTACACCATGGATGACGTTTAAGCACCCTGCCATTCCGCAATCGTGTCATCGTCAAAACTGACGAACGTTCTGACGATGACACGCTTTCTCTTCATAATCCCCTGTTAAATAAGCGCTATAAAGATGGCATGGTTTCTGCTTACTCCCTTTTACGGGACTGGGCTTACCAGTCATTTTGCTTCATTTCTTAACAGGTCTGTTATTGATGAAAAAAATCGCCAGCGTCTGCCCTTACTGTGGTGCAGGCTGCAAATTAAACCTTGTCGTTGAGAATAACCGTATCATCCGTGCCGAAGCGGCAGAAGGGGTTACAAACCAGGGCACCTTATGCCTGAAAGGATTTTACGGCTGGGACTTCCTCAACGATACCCGCCTCCTCACCCCACGCCTGACCCAGCCAATGATCCGCTACCGTAAAGGCGAGGCATTCACCCCCGTGACCTGGGAGGAGGCTATCCGATACACCGCCCAGAAGCTCAGCAGCATTAAAGCGCAACACGGGCCGCGGTCAATCATGACTACCGGTTCATCACGCGGAACCGGCAATGAAACCAACTACGTCATGCAAAAATTTGCCCGTGCGGTGCTGTACACCAACAACGTCGACTGCTGCGCGCGCGTCTGTCACGGTCCGTCCGTGGCTGGTTTACAGGAGACCCTCGGCAACGGTGCGATGAGTAATTCCATCAACGATATTGAGCACTCTAAATGTCTGCTGGTATTCGGCTATAACTGCGCAGACTCTCACCCTATCGTCGCCCGCCGCGTACTCAAAGCCCGAGAAAACGGCGCGAAAATCATCGTCTGCGATCCGCGCCGCATCGAAACGGCGCGCATTGCCGATCAGCACCTGCAGCTGAAAAACGGCAGCAACATGGCGCTGGTGAACGCCTTTGGCTATGTGCTGCTGGAAGAGGAGCTGTACGACAAAAACTATGTCGCGCGGTTTACGGAAGGGCTTGAGGCCTATCGTCAGACGGTGAAAGACTATGCGCCGGAGAAGGTCGAGCATCTTACCGGCATCCCCGCCCGAGACGTACGTCAGGCAATGCGCACCTTCGCGGCGGCCCCTTCCGCCACCGTAATGTGGGGAATGGGCGTGACCCAGTTTGGTCAGGCCGTCGATGTCGTCAAAGGGCTTTCCAGCCTGGCACTGCTGACCGGCAACCTGGGCCGTCCCGCCGTCGGCGTCGGCCCAGTACGCGGACAAAACAATGTTCAGGGTGCCTGTGATATGGGCGTTCTGCCGAATATGTTCCCCGGCTATCAGGATGTGACCGACCCGGCGGTCAGGCAGAAGTTCGCCGATGCCTGGGGGATTGACGTCAATAAAATGGACGATCGGGTCGGGACGCGCATTACCGAGGTGCCTCATCTGGCGCTGGAAGGCAAGGTCAAGGCCTACTACATCATGGGGGAAGATCCGCTTCAGACGGAAGCCGATCTCGGTCTCGTCCGCAGCGGTTTTGACGCCCTCGATTTTGTGGTGGTTCAGGACATCTTTATGACCAAAACGGCGGAAGTGGCGGATGTCCTGCTCCCTGCCACCTCCTGGGGCGAACACGGCGGCGTTTTTACCTGTGCCGATCGCGGCTTCCAGCGTTTTGGCAAAGCCATTGAGGCCAGCGGCAACGTGAAGCGCGACTGGGAGATCATCAGCCTGCTCGCCACCGAGATGGGCTACCCGATGCACTACGACGATAACCAGCAGATCTGGGACGAGATGCGCGAGCTGTGCCCGCTCTTCTACGGCGTGACGTATGAAAAAATGGGCGAGATGGGGCACGTGCAGTGGCCCTGCCCGACGCTGGATCATCCGGGAACGCCGTACCTGTACAAAAACAATCAGTTCGACACGCCAACAGGCAAGGGTCAACTGTTTGCCGCGCCGTGGCGCGCGCCGGCAGAGACGCCCGATGATGATTATCCGCTGGTACTCTGCACGGTGCGCGAGGTAGGCCACTACTCCTGCCGCTCGATGACCGGGAACTGCGCCGCGCTGCAAAGCCTGGCCGATGAGCCGGGTCGGGTGCAAATGAATCCTGCCGATGCGGACAAACTGGGCATTACCGACGGACAGCTGGTCTGGGTACGTTCACGTCGCGGCAAGGTGATTACCCGCGCCAGCATCAGCGAGCGTATCAACGCCGGAGCCGTCTATATGACCTATCAGTGGTGGATTGGCGCCTGCAACGAGCTAACCCAGGATAACCTCGATCCCATCTCCAAAACCCCGGAAACGAAGTACTGCGCAGTGCAGCTGGAGGCGATTGAGGACCAGCGCTGGGCGGAGGATTTTGCGGCGTCGTCTTACCAGACGATGAAAACGCGGTTGATTAATGCAGTGAATGTCTGATGCATCTGCCGGGTGGCGTCAGCACCACACCACCCGGCAACAACTCCACGCGTTAGCTTTGCTGCTGTTTATCAATCGTTAGTCAGATAGTCACGCAACCGGTTCGGACAGGTATTCTTCTCTACCATCCGGTGGATCAAGGCCATGAGTTCAAAATCACTACGCAGGTCAAATTTCTGCATCAGCAGATATTTATGGGTAAAAATGGTTTTATCACTGGTGTTAAGCTTATCCGCAATCTGCCCTACCGATAATCCTCTGTAAAAATGCACCATAACGCGAATTTGCTGCAGCGATAATATTTTGTGCTGGCATTCATCGCAGCTTTTATTTTTCCAGCGAAAGCTGGGTAATTGGGTGCGATACCATGCGATAAACAGCGTCTCGGTCATTCTGTCAAGCGAGGTGCGCCGAGAGAGAAATATCATGTCCTGATAACAAGACGGACATGCCGAGAAACGGTGCTCATCCTCGACCAGACCAACCACAATTCCTTTTTTGCGCGCCAGTAATTCAGGATAGCAGGTCAGGGTTTCCCCCTGACATAACGCGAGAAAAATAATATCGGCGGCACTAACATGTTCATGAGAAAGTTCAACGTCAAAATGGAGCGAATGCCTGAAATTATGGGTGAAGAAATCCACAAGAAAACGCTGCAATCCGTCTCTAAAAAATAAATCAGTCTCTTTAATGAGAATATTCAACATAGCAGTTACCGCCAGCAGTCAATCATCACCATTATCTCCACGTAGCGATCAGTTGTACTGCATCGTCATGACAACAACGGCGCTGATGTTCCCCGGCGTCGCCCCGCCGGTAAAGGATGTCACCGCGGCCTGCATGGCCATCGTTGCGGTTCTGTCTGCTGCGATCGTCTGCGTAATGCTTGTCCCCGTCCCCTTTAACGCACCGGTTGCCGCCTCACTCATCGCTATCGCGACATTAGTGGCAGAACCGCTGTTCATGTAGTAATCCGCCCCCGCGACGGGATCGGGGTTACCGGTAAATGAGACCGTTACGCTGCTAGTGCCAGCCGGACACTGGGTAAACATCAGGTTAAACGGCACAGGATCGGAAGATGACCCCGGCGTAGACATGTTTGATGCCTGAATATTACCGAGGTTAATATCCATATTGTCATTCCCTCCGTTAAATATGCAGGGCGAGGCAATAATATTTCCGGTAACGCTGACGTTAACAGCGTCCCCTGCAAAGGTATTGCAGCTTATTAACGTGGCGGCAAGCGCTGCCGCGCGCAAAATATTCATCGCGTTATCCATTACTGATACGTTAAGTCAAGGGTGGCTGATGCGTTGGCCTTGCCTGTTGAAACACTCGCCTGAGTCTGATAATAACGGGCGGTTATCGGGAACGTTTCCTGGCCACCTGCGGATTGTTTCAAAACAATTCGGTTATTTAACGCTAAAGGCGCCCCATTATATAGCAATTGCACGCCGACACCTTTCGCCACGTCCGCGTTCCCTTGCCCAGTCAAGGCTAATACACTGTCAGTGCTGACGTCCGGGTTTTGCATCCCCTGCAGCATGACGTTAATATTCGCATCGGCATCGCAATCAAGGCCCAGATTCTGTGTGCTTTGAGCACCAGAAGGAATGGTGCCGACAGTATTGCCAAAAGCCGATGCCGATATATCACCGATAGGAAAACTTAAATTAGGCGTTGTTATTGCGCATGCTAACTGTGTCACTTTATTGCCAATATAGTTAACCGTTAACGACTGAATGTTATCGTCACCATGAGCCGTTGCCAGTAATCCAGAGCCGATCACGCCTGACGTAATATCCCCCGTCTTTATTAACGTCACCTCCAGAGGATACACAACCGTTTTTGTCGGTGTTGAGTCTACATACTGCCTGACGTTGGAAAAATACCAGCTTGCAGAAGCAAATCTTAACGCAATACCGACGCCCGGCACGTTTGTATTATAATAATGAGTGATGGATGACGGCGTACTGAACATACTCATTTCATACGTAATAGTTCCCGAACCGACACAGAGATCAATATCACCGCTGCCATTGGTAATGAAGCTACTTATCACTGTGCCAACGGGAGCATCACGCTGAACCGTTACGGCGGGCTGCTGTATGTTAAACGGTTGTGCCGGGTTAAATCCACTTCCCCCATACGTACAGTCGGCTTCAGCATGTAGTGAGCATAACCATAACAGCGCCAGAAAAATGAATTGCGCATACGGCCGATATTTATTTACTAAATACATAACGCTTCCTCAACGACAATCATAAACAACGGCAGGGATACTGTTTGACCTGTCTTTTTCAGTAATCGCATAGTTGACCTGACATTGTTCTGAATTATCACTACCCCATTTAACCCATAACGTTCCGTTCGGACTCAAGCCGGTCAAATAAACCTGGCCTTTATCCCCAACAATAAAACTGTTCCCGCTCTGCCCTTTGACAGTGGCGATAGCGCCAAACGGGACCGGCTGGCCATTACGATATTGAAGCGTCATCAATACCCGCATGCCGACATTTGCCACATAATCCGCCCTGACCACCGCACCGCGGGTTGGTATCACCGTCTTATTGGTTAACTCCAGCTCCACATCATCCGGTAGCGTATCGGTCATCAGCGCCACGTCGTTCTTGCGATACGGCATTAAATTGCTCACCGCGGTGTAGCCACGCCAGTCGGTTTTTGCGCCGCTCTGATTCTGGATACTCACCCCTTTCGCGCCGGGTGCTTTTATCAGCACGTTGGTTTCACCCAGTGGCTGCGAGAAAGTCACCCCGTCGGCGTGGGCAAGGATCCCCCCCTGCAATCCATAGTTCAGACGATCGCTGCCCTTGTCGTAACCGTACCCCGCATAGACTTCACCATACGTGCCTTTAAAATCAGCGCTGGCATTGCCGGTATATCCCACGGAATCCGTTCCGTAACCTTGCTGTACGTTCCAACTGAGCGCGTTGTTTTCCAGCGCGGTGCCGTTAAGGCCGACGCTGTGCGTCGTGCCGTTGTTCTTGCTGGCGTTCATGCTGTAATTAGCCCAGGTACGCGGCAAGAAGGCCTCTAATGGCACGCTAACGTTCAGTGCAATCTGCTGATCCTTACCGTTGCGGGATGAACCACTGTTGCCGTCAGTACTGCCGTTTTCACTGTAGGTATAGGTGATCCCATAGCTCACGCTTTTCCAGGCGTTGTTGTACCCGGCGCTGTAAGACGCTGTGGTCCTGCCTGAATTCCAGTAATCTTCACGAACGGCGCTGAGCATGAGCGATCCCTGGTTCTGACCGATGTTCTGGCTCATCGTCAGCTCGGCCCGGTTACGACGGCGGTTCTGCAGCGCGCTGCTGTCGCCATAGGAATCCAGCACTTCCTGCATTCCGTAGTAGCCGCTGGTTGAATAGCGGTAGCCCGCGATGGCGAAGTTGGTTCCCGTCTCAACAAAGTTCTTGCTGTAGCGAATGCGCCAGGACTGACCGCTACTTCCCGGCAGATTTTGTGGGGTTGACCACGCCTGAGTAACATCCGTCGAGAAGGCGCCAAAGTCGCCCATGTTTTTACCGATCCCTGCTGCCAGAGACTGATACTTGCTCGATTCCTGGAAACCGCCGTAGAGCGTCAGGCCATGCGGCAGGCCGTAGATCCCGGTCAACTGTGCGAACGGGGTTTTATCAACTTCGCTGCTATACGATCGGTACTGGCCTGCGGTTACCGCATACTTAAAACGCCCTTCACGCTGTAATACCGGCAGTGAAGCAAAGGCCACGGTGAAGTGCTGCTCGCTGCCGTCGCTCTCTTTCACGGTAACGTCGAGGTCACCCGCGCCGCCAGTGGGGTATATATCCGTAATTTCAAACGCCCCCGGCGCCACATCGCTCTGAGCAATCTGGTAGCCATTTTGACGAATGATGACCTGTGCATTGGTGCGGGCAATACCGCGCACCACCGGAGCATAGCCTTTCAACGAGTCCGGCATCATGTCATCGTCAGAGGCCAGCTGCGCCCCCCGGAATGGAATACTGTCAAATACGTCAGCCGGAGAGGCACTGTCGCCGGTCGTGAGCTGAGCCTTCAGCGGAACGATCGCCCGCTGTACGTAGGTGTAGACCGTGTCCCATTTGTCTTTACCGCTGCCGTCGCGGCTCCAGGTGGAATAGTTGCGGATCCGCCATGGACCGACGTTAATGCCCGGACGCAGGTTGGCGTACTGGCTGTTCGTGTTACTGCTGTTGCCGTCACGTCCCCAGCTGTTTGAGCCGCTCAGACTGTAGTTGAGCAGCGCGGCGGTGATCCCCTCGTCCCACATTTCTGGCGGCACATATCCGCGAGCCTGCGGTGACAGCGCCGCCTGTGGAATCGTAATCTCAAGGTGCTGGGCACTGAAAATAAACGCGGTTGACGCCTGCGGGATCGCCGAGAGCTTCGCACATTCGCCGCCTGAATTCAGGTCAGGGAATAGCTCGGTTTTTACCCCCCAGCTTTTCAGCTGCGCCACGCTCAGGCAGGGCTGCAAGGACGTCTCACC
The DNA here is from genome assembly GCF_034106185.1 of Enterobacter sp. 296B2. Classification (NCBI taxonomy): domain Bacteria; kingdom Pseudomonadati; phylum Pseudomonadota; class Gammaproteobacteria; order Enterobacterales; family Enterobacteriaceae; genus Enterobacter; species Enterobacter sp. 296B2. The sequence continues at coordinate 92,714 of NZ_JAWNCA010000009.1, forward strand.
TTCCGCGTTTTTTACCGCGTCAAATCTGATCTCGCGCGTGTCAACAACCTGCCCGCCGATGAGCACATCAACGCGATAGGTGCCGGGCAGCTGCGAACCGGATTCAAACGCCGAAAGATCGGCGCCTTTCATGCCAGGGTTGTCCAGTTCAATCAGCTCAGGGTTAAAATACTCACCTGCATAAGCGGTCTCGGTAACCGAACCGAGTACGACAGCGATTAACAGTGCCGGATTAAATAAAACAGCCTGCTTATTATGGCTAATCACGACGTTACTCCATACCGAGAATAAAGGGAGCCTCTGGCACAATACGAATTACAGAGTGGCGTTATGCACATTTCCGGTACCACCGTAATCATTAATTAACTTGAACGTTACCGAACCGCCGGTAATACCTTTCGGCAAATCAAACCGTGCGCTAGCCCCGGGAAGTACATAAGTTACATCCTCGAGCTTTTTACCATTCACGCGGATTTCATTGAAATTCATTACCACGTTAGTTGGGTTAGTGACCTGAATCTGATTCCCGCTACGCTGCCAGGTTAATTTATCTGCCAGCTCTTCAGGAATGACCCCTTTCAGGGCTGCTGGACGATAGATCAATTTAATGCGGGTTTTTACCGCAATTTGCAGCGTATTGTCTTTTCGCGATGCCGCAGGAATAGACTTAATATTTAGCCAGTAGAGCGACTCTTTATCCTGGGCAACCGAACCTGCTAATACAATACGTTCCACGTTCTGCTGGCCTTTATCCAGGCGGTAGAGTGGTGGCGTGATAATAAAAGGTGTTTTCTCAGCACTTCCGTTTTGCGACTCTACCCACGACTGAATTAAATACGGTGCCGTGTCGGGGTTAGTGACGCTAATAGAAGACTCTTTTTTATTGCCATCATAAATAACGCGCGTCCCGCCAATGACCACACCCGCAGTGGCTTGAGAAATACCGACTGAAAGAAACACGCAGGCAAGTAAAGTTTTACTCAGAAAATACATTTTATACCTCAATAACAAAGGGGCCAACAGACGGCCCCCCAATGGTTTCCGTCAAGAAAAATCAGTTATAGACAACGGAGAAATTAGCCACGGAATTTGCAGGACCGGCGGTTACCGTTGCTTCAGTGGAAATATACTGCGCGTAAAAATTCAGCGTATTATCCGTTGTACTACTGAGCACATAGGAATAATTATTGCTGCTGTGTAACGGCAGATCGGCCTTATCCGCTGACATCAGGTTAATCGCCACCCCTGTTGCCGCCCCTGCCACCGACGAATCAATTGCCAGCAGGTTGGCATTGGTTGGATCCGGCGTGCCGTCGAAACGGACTTTTGCGCTGGTAACCGTAACCGGACAGTTTTTCAGTACAATATCAAATCGTGTTGCAGCCGTTCTGGAACCCGTAACCGGGAATTCCGTTTTATTATAATCGCCCAGCACCACCACCTGGTTCTGCGAAGCCACATCAACATCGCAGGCAGAATCAAGAATATTACCGTTAAAATTAACGGTACCTGCCGCTGCGAATGCATTTGTCATGGTCAGTACAGAACTGGCTGCAAACATTGCCATCATTAATTGCTTTTTCATAATGCTCTACCCTGTATCACTTTATTTATTACTGAGATTCATGCAGTAGAGGGCCGATAAAAATCCTGGGGATTTTTATTCTCCAATAAATGGCTTAAGCCTTTTCTTACTGCTTGGTTAAAATTTATATAATTCTTTTCACAAGGACAACGGTTATATGGTCTAGCTGTAGACTCAGATTTAACAAAAAAGAAACATTCATTTTTTGAAAATTCTTATCACGTGTTGCTTCAGGTCTATTAATAGACTTAAATAAATTCCTCTTGTTTTTCAAGGGGTTAGATAGAAAAAACTCCCCAGTCTACTTTTAGACCTCTGCAGAATGTTCCCTGAGTTATTAATTTTTAAGATAATTCTCTTCGCAGATCAAAAAATGATCACACAAGCAGTCGATGTGAGGTATCTTATGAATACACGTTTAACCACCCCGCTGAATAATCAGCCGTCATCCGCTCTGGATTTAAAACCGTTATTCCATATAGACACGCTGATTAACCATGTGGTCCCGGCAGCGAAGAGAATGATCATCGCCCGGGGTGAAACGGTTCATTATTATAAAGATGATGTTCGGCAGTGCTTTTTGCTTATCCAGGGCAGCGTGGCGCTTCATCGCCGCGGTGACGGTATTGTATTAAACTCTGAGTCAGCGCCTTTTATTCTGGGCGTGAGCAGTCAATTCTCTTCTGAGCATCTTTACGTCAGGGCGCTGGAAACCGCGGAAATCGCCCGCGTGCCCCTGGAAAGCTTTAACCAGATTGTGTCGCAGCATGATTTATGGGAGCACTTTTCAAAGCTGCTTATTTATACCGCCTCGCGGGTATACGAACATTGCGCGCAAATATCGCAAATGTCTGCCTACGATATCATCCGGTTCCAGCTTGTTGAGCTGATGCAGGAGCCGGACGCCATACGGCACAATACGACGGCGGCAGCCTACATCAAAAGCCGGACGTATCTTTCACGTAGCGGAATTATGCGTATCCTGTCGGAACTTCGGACCGGCAAGTACATCACCATGGAGCGCGGTGTGCTGCGTGAAATTCACCATCTGCCACGCAAATATTGATTGCCACCGTGCCTGTATCAGCGAGAGACGCTATAATTAGCCAGGTTATTCTTAAGGTTACCGGCTACCATGTCCCTTCCAGAAACGTCTCACCGCGGCTCACCTTACGCACAAGAGCTTATTTCACACTTACTGCCTGATTGCACAACGCGACGCACCGCTCGCGGCGAGCGGCTTGACCTCCAGATCAACGGTCAGGGAATCTGCTATTTAATTCTTGAGGGAACGGTCGCCATCTACAGAAGAAGCGATGACATGATGCTGTCTACGGCCCGCAGCCCCGCCGTGTTCGGCCTCGCTAACCTCACCGATATCTATTTTAATGATTATATCAAGACGGTTAGCCCGTGCCTGATTGGCACGCTCACCACCGCGCGGGTGAATGAGATTATTAAAGATAAGGCGCTGTGGGGACTACTCTCGAAGCAACTCATGTTTGTGTATAGCCGTCTTTATAACAATGTAATGCCGCAGGGCGCCCCGACGGCGTATGAGATGATTCGCCAGCAGCTGATAAAGCTGATGGAGGAAGATGAGAGCTATCGCAGCAGCGTGACGGCGGAAAGGTATATTCGGGAGAAAACCCAGCTCTCCCGCAGCGGCGTAATGCGTATTCTGGCGGATTTAAAAACCGGCGGATTTATCGAAATCGAAGAAGGCCGACTCATCAGGATCAACAAGCTTCCTGCCCGATACTGAATTCGGGGCACAAAAAAGGCCGCAGTCGCGGCCTTTTCAACAACACTCGCTCAATGGACGTGAACGCCCAACCGCCAGGCAAAGTAGATCTCTTCTTTCAGCTCATTCGAAGAGAGCGCCAGCAAGTCCGTGAACTCCAGCTCAAGCTGTTTCAGCTTTTTCAGGTACTGCGCCGGAGACAGGTTGCTCTTATCGCGACGTAAATATTCAATTGCCAGCTGTGTTGGGGTTATTTCAGTATCCATGATGTCCTCGCTTATGTACAAATCCTGACCAGTATATCACAACATCCTGGCTAGTTTTTGACCAAAGCCAATTCATCTGAAAACTTTACACGACCGCCGTCGTCAGCCGCGACGAGCAGCACAGGCGATCCTGCTCATCGAGAATATCAATCTGCCACACCTGGTGGCGGCTACCGGCGTGCAGCGCGCGGCAAATACCGCGCACGCGTCCGCTACGCACCGAGCGAATATGGTTAGCATTCACCTCAAGCCCGACCACCTTCTGCTCGCCTTCGGTGCAGAGATACCCCGCGACAGAGCCCAGGGTTTCCGCCAGCACGACGGAGGCCCCGCCGTGCAACAGACCAAACGGCTGGTGGGTGCGACTATCGACAGGCATCGTCGCCTCCAGATCGTCTTCCCCGATGCGGGTGAACTGGATATCCAGCAGCCCCACCATATTCCCTTCGCCCATGGCGTTCAGCGCCTGCAGCGTCACGGCACGTTTCCAGATCATCCAATTATCTCCAGTAAAGCCTGCAATGGGTGGCGTACGCCGTTACCCTCTACCCGTTTGACCTGGCTGCGGCAGGAGTAGCCCGTCGCCAGGCAGCGGTTGCGCGGTAAACGCTGCATCGCCTGATGCCAGGACAACTCATAGATGCCGAGCGAGTTGGCGTGATTTTTCACTTCGTGGCCGTAGGTGCCGGCCATCCCGCAGCAGCCCACGCTGACGCTCTCCAGCTTCGCGCCGAAACGCGCAAAAATAGCGGCCCACTGCGCCGGGGCCCCCGGCAGCGCCGTCACTTCGGTACAGTGGCCGAACAGATACCACGGTTCACCGCCAGCCTCCTGAACGGTCTTCTCTTCCAGGGCCGACGGCAGCCACTCGTGCACCAGCATGACGTGGAAATCGCCCCGCTTCTCACCCAGCGTCTGTTTGTATTCATCGCGATAGCAAAGCACCAGCGCCGGATCGACGCCGACCATCGGTATTCCGAGTTGCGCCACGCGATTCAGGAAGTCAGACGTTTTCTGCGCTGTCTTCGCAAATCGGTTCAGGAAACCCTTGATGTGCTGCGCCTTGCCGTTAGGCGAGAACGGCAGCACAACCGGCTGGTAACCCACTTTCTCCGCCAGACGGACGAAATCGGCCACGACCTGGGCATCGTAGTAACTGGTAAACGGATCCTGGACCACCAGCACCACGTTCGCTTTTTGCTCAGGGGTAAGCGCTTCGAGCTGCTCCAGGGTCATGTTTGCCGAGCGATGGCCGACGAGCTGGCGCTGCAGAGACGGCACCGACAGCGGCGGCAGATCGACCATGCCGATGTGTTTTTCGGAAAGCTTGCGCACCAGCGGCTGGTTGATAAAGAAGTTGAAGGTCTTCGGCGCGCGCGCCATCAGCGGCGCGTAGCTTTCCACCGTCGCCACCAGATGGTCGCGCACCGGGCGCAGGTAGCGGGTGTGGTAAAGCTGCAGGAAGCGCGAGCGGAATTCCGGCACGTCGATTTTAATCGGGCACTGGGTAGAGCAGGCTTTACAGGCCAGGCAGCCGGACATCGCCTCTTTCACCTCATGGGAGAAATCATATTCGCCCTTGTTGGCATGCCAGCTGTTGCGGGTGCGCTCAATCAGCGAGCGCAGGCTGGCCCGTTTTTCCGGCAGCTCCTGCTCCAGCTTCAGGGGATCGACGCCGCGATCCGCAAGCAGACGCAGCCACTCGCGTACCAGCGTCGCCCGCCCTTTCGGCGAGTGAATACGGTTGCTGGTGATTTTCATTGACGGGCACATCGGGCTTTTCGCGTCGAAGTTAAAGCACAGGCCGTTGCCGTTACACTCCATCGCGCCGCGCCAGGACGAGCGCACCGCAATCGGAATCTGTCTGTCGTAGGTGCCGCGCTTGACGGCATCCACCTGGAGCATTGGCGCGTCCACGCCTTCTGGCGGGCAGATTTTCCCCGGGTTAAGGCGGTTATCCGGGTCAAATGCCGCTTTCACCTTACGCAGCTCCGCGTAGAGCTGCTCCCCGAAGAAGGCCGGGCTGTATTCCGCGCGGAACCCTTTCCCGTGCTCTCCCCACAGCAGACCGCCGTATTTGGCGGTCAAGGCCACCACGTCGTCGGAGATCTGCTTCATCAGGATCTCCTGCTGCGGGTCGCACATGTCCAGCGCCGGACGCACGTGCAGCACCCCGGCATCCACGTGGCCGAACATGCCGTAGCTCAGGCCGTGGCTGTCCAGCAGGGCGCGAAACTCAACGATATAATCCGCCAGATGTTCAGGCGGCACGCAGGTATCTTCGGCAAAAGGAATGGGCTTCGCCGCCCCTTTCGCATTGCCGAGCAGGCCCACGGCTTTTTTACGCATGGCGTAAATACGCTCGATACCGGCCAGATCGTTACAGAGCTGCCAGCCGATCACACCGCCTTCTCCCTGCGCAATCAGCTCATCCAGACGCTGGCAGAGCGTGGTGACCTGGCGTTCAATCAGCTCCGCATCATCGCCGGCAAATTCCACAATATTGAGACCGAGCATCTCTTTATCCGGCACGTCGGTAATGAGGTCACTAACGGAGTGCCAGACGATATCTTCCCGGGCCAGATTGAGCACCTTCGAGTCGACGGTTTCCACCGACAGCGCCTGCGCTTTCACCATAAACGGCGCATTGCGCAGCGCGGAGTCGAAGGAGTCATATTTGACGTTCACCAGACGACGCACCTTCGGCAGGCGGGTGATATCAAGCCGCGCCTCGGTAATAAACGCCAGCGTCCCTTCGGAGCCGGTCAGCACGCGGGTTAAATCAAACTGCGTCAGGTCGTCATTAAACACGTGGCGCAGGTCGTAGCCCGTTAAAAAGCGGTTCAGTTTGGGGAATTTGTCGAGAATAAGCTGGCGGTTGTCGCGGCAGCGCTCCAGCACGGTGCGGTAGATGCGCCCGCTGGCGGTGTTATCTTTGCCCAGCGTTTCCGCCAGTTCAACCGGCATCGGCTGGGTATCAAGGATGTCGCCGCCCAGCAGCACCGCACGCACGCCCAGCACGTGGTCGGAGGTTTTACCGTAGACCAGCGAGCCCTGGCCGGAAGCATCAGTATTGATCATTCCACCAATGGTCGCGCGGTTGCTGGTGGAGAGCTCAGGGGCAAAAAAGTAGCCGTAAGGCTTGAGATACTGATTAAGCTGATCTTTGATGACGCCCGCTTCGACCCGCACCCACCCCTCTTCAGGGTTGATCTCAATGATGCGGTTCATATAGCGCGACATATCAATAATGATGCCCTGGTTCAGCGCCTGACCGTTGGTCCCGGTGCCACCGCCGCGCGGCGTGAAGACCAGAGAGGCAAAGCGCTCCTGCGTTGCCAGCCGGGCGATAAGTGCCACGTCGGCCGTAGATCGAGGGAAAACGACGGCATCGGGAAGAAGCTGGTAGATACTGTTATCGGTTGCCATCGTCAGCCTGTCGGCATAGTTCGTGGCGGTATCACCCGTAAAACCCTGTTGCTCCAGTGCCTGCAAAAAATTAAGCACCAGCTGAACGACGCCAGGTGCCTGAGAAATCTGTGGGATCATTACTGTCGACCCTAATTAGAGTTGTGGGAATCGTTTGCGTGTATCTTAAAAGTTTTATCACATTTTTTTCTTATAATCTCTGCTGAATTACAGGCAGAATTCGCCTGTCAAAAATCGCTGATATCACTAATGATTAGAGAGATGCGGTTTACGTTCCCGCCAGCCCGGCTGGCGTTCATTTAAGGAAATGTTTCGTTTATGGTCAATCTTCGTCAGCCCAGGGATGTTGCGCAAATTCTGCTGTCGGTGCTGTTCTTAGCCCTCATGATTATTGCGTGTCTGTGGATTGTTCAACCCTTTATTCTCGGCTTTGCGTGGGCCGCGACCGTTGTCGTCGCAACCTGGCCTCTTTTATTACGCCTGCAGAAGCTGCTGTTTGGCCGCCGCGGCTTAGCCGTGCTGGTCATGACGCTGCTGCTGTTCCTGCTGTTTATTATTCCGATTGCCCTGCTGGTTAACAGCCTTGTCGACTCCAGCGGCCCAGTGATCCGCGCCGTGACCAGCGGCGACCTGACGCTGCCGGATCTTGCCTGGCTGAACAGCATTCCGGTCGTGGGCGCTAAACTCTACAGCGGCTGGCATAGCCTGCTGGAGATGGGCGGCAGCGCGCTGATGGCGAAAGTGCGTCCGTATATTGGCACCACCACCACCTGGTTTGTCGGTCAGGCCGCGCATATCGGCCGCTTTATGATGCACTGTACCCTGATGCTGGTCTTTAGCGCCCTTCTATACTGGCGCGGTGAGCAGGTGGCTTTAGGCGTTCGTCACTTTGCCACCCGCCTGGCGGGAAAACGGGGCGATGCCGCGGTACTGCTGGCCGCGCAGGCCGTGCGCGCGGTCGCCCTGGGCGTCGTGGTGACGGCGCTGGTGCAGGCGGTGCTGGGCGGTATCGGCCTGGCGATTTCCGGCGTACCGTACGCCACCGTCTTTACCGTGGTCATGTTGATGACCTGCCTTGCGCAACTGGGGCCGCTGCTGGTGCTGGTTCCGAGTATTATCTGGCTTTACTGGACGGGTGATACCACGTGGGGGACGGTTCTGCTGGTCTGGAGCTGCGTGGTCGGCACCATGGATAACGTGATTCGCCCCATCCTCATCCGCATGGGCGCAGACCTGCCGCTGATCCTGATACTCTCCGGCGTTATCGGCGGGCTGATTGCCTTCGGGATGATCGGTCTGTTCATTGGCCCGGTGCTTCTCGCCGTCACCTGGCGCCTGTTCTCCGCCTGGGTTCATGAAGTGCCGCCGCCGGGAACCGACCCGGACGTGATTCTGAGCGAGCTGGAAGAGCTGGAAGAGAAGAACACGCAGTAAGCCTTTTGGCCGGGTGGCGCTAACGCGCACCCGGTCTACATTACCCTCACCAATACTTAAGCATTACTAAACTAATTATTCATCACTCACTGGTCAGACCCGCTATTTCAACAGTAAGTCCGCTATTATCCTCAAGAAATCTTTACGTCTCTTTAACTATTGAGACGAATCTGATCGACGCTAAATAACACAATGCCTACTATTAGCTCACGGTTATAAATCAACACCTTGGTTTATAAGCATGGAAATCCCCTGAGTGAAACAACGAATTGCTGTGTGTAGTCTTTGCCCATCTCCCACGATGGGCTTTTTTTTATCCTGACTACGCGCGCTTCACGTCACAGCGACTGAGCATTCGCCATTCAGCAGGCAGAACCCGCGTCTCTCCGGTTACGTTGACCGTCACGACCTCGCGGATATCCGCCGACGATGCGCCAATCTGCAGTTCAAACTCGCCAGGCTCAACAATGCGTTTCCCGTCACGACGGGTGAAGTTGAACATCTCAACCGGCAGCGTGAAGGTGAGCGTGGCGGTTTCGCCCGGCGAGAGCGTGACGCGCTGGAAGGCCTTCAGCTCCTGAAGCGGGCGCACCTGGGTAGCGACCCTGTCCCGCACGTAGACCTGCACGACTTCACTGCCGCTGCGCTCGCCGGTATTGGTGATATCCACACTCAGCGTCACCTCACCGTCGACCGGCACGCGGCTTTCAGCGACGCGGGCAGCGCCCCAGCTAAACTGCGTCCAGCCAAGGCCAAAACCAAACGGATAACGCGCACCGAAATGGAACGCAAACGGCGTGCCGCCGCTTTTCAGCTTGTGATTGTAGTAATACGGCATTGCCCCGGCGCTTTTCGGCACGCTGACAACCAGCCGCCCCTGCGGCTCCGCGCGACCGGTCAGCACATCGGCAATCGCCCAGCCCCCTTCCTGCCCCGGCGCCCAGGCCATCATCAGCGCGGCAACCTTCTCCTCCAGCCCCTGAAGGTTGTACGGGCGCCCGCCGGTCATCACGACAATCACCGGTTTGCCGGTGGCGACCAGGGCGTCCAGCAGCTGTTGCTGCACGCCGGGCAGATTCAGAGAATCGGTATCAGATCCTTCCCCGACCGTGCCACTCTGGAACAGTCCGGCGAGATCGCCCACGCAGGCCACCACCACGTCACTCTCCTGCGCGGCGTTGACCGCCTCGGGGATAAGTGCCGTGCTTTGCGACACGGGAGACTGCTGCATCGGCTTGCCGCCGCTGTCGCCGGGGAAGACCGGCGCGCCCGCCATCCGTTTTTCGATAATGTGGCACCCTTTTGCATAGCGCACGTTCGATGCCCCCAGGTACTGCTCCAGCGCCGCGCGCGGGGTCGTCACCTGCGAGGTTTCCTCAACCATATCGCTGATGATCAAATGCACCGGGAAGCTGTAGCCGCTGAGTAACGCCAGCGGATCGTCTGCCGTCGGCCCCACCACCGCCACGCGGGGCTTACCGTTCAGCGGCAGAATGCCGTCGTTTTCCAGAAGCGTGATCGATTTGGTCGCTACCTCCCGCGCGACCTCTCGGGTCATCTCATTTTGCAGATCGATACCGTTTTCATCGGCATACGGGTTCTCAAACAGGCCGAGACGGAATTTTTCGGTCAGCGTACGCGCTACGATCTCATCCACCTTCGTCATGGAAATCAATCCACGCTCAACGGCATCTGCCAGATGGCTCGCGCAGTCGTCTTTCGGCAGCTCAACGTCCAGCCCGGCGTTAAAGGCCAGCGCGGCGGACTCCGCTGCGTCGTGGGAAATCCCGTGATGCTGGTGCAGCAGGCTGACGCCGCCGTAGTCCGCGACAATAATGCCGTCGAAGCCCCACTGTTCGCGCAGGACGGTGGTCAGCAGGAAGCTGTCGCTGTGCCCTGGTTGGTTATCGATATCGTGGTAGGCGGGCATGACCGAACCGGCGTTTGCCAGCTTGACCGCCATTTCAAACGGCAGCAGGAAGGTGTCGTTCAGCTCGCTGAAGCCAAGATGAACCGGGGCGTGGTTACGCGCCCCTTCGCTGAACGAGTGGCCCACGTAATGCTTGAGCGTCGCCAGCAGATCGCGCTTATCGCCCTGTAAGCCTTTCACATAGGCGGTGGCCATCACCCCCACCAGCCAGGGATCTTCCCCGAAGGTCTCTTCGGTTCGCCCCCAGCGCACGTCGCGGGAAACGTCCAGCACCGGGGCCAGCCCCTGCTGGCAGCCGACGGAACGCGCCTCTTTACCAATCTGCTCTGCCGCGCGCTGCACCAGTTCAGGGTCCCAGGTAGAACCGTAGTTCAGCGACGACGGGAACAGCGTGGCGTCTTTGCACAGCAGCCCCACCAGGCACTCTTCATGGAACAATGCCGGAATGCCAAGACGCGTCTCCTCCATCATCATGCGCTGCAGGCGGTTAGCGGCGCGCACGCCGGTTTTCGCATCAACGATGTGGGTGCCCAGCGGGCGCGTAATTTGCCCGACGCCCAGCTTCAGCCGTTCGCTGAGTGCAGCCTGCTGGCTCACGCCGGCGAACTCATCACTGAGGTCGCTGCGCTCGCGGTGGTTACCGTTTTCATCGAGGATCAGCCAGTACGCATGCATCTGGGCGAACTTCTCTTCCGGGGTCATGCGCGCCAGTAAATCGGCGACGCGCTCGTGTACGGGACGTCCCGCGTCCTTATAGATAGCAGTCATATTTTACTCCTGTAGTGCGGAAGGGGTTGCCGGGCTGAGCTGCCCCGCGTCGGATCTTACCTCACGCTTGCTCGCCAGCTCCCGGGCGATGGAATCCACCAGCCGGCTGTTGAGCTTGTAGATGGAAAGCAGCGCCACCATGCAAAGGAACAGCGCGCACGGAATAAGGGTGAACAGCGCGTTGATGGTGGAGAGCACGTGCGGCGCCTGGGCTGCCTGGCCCGGGGCGTAATCCACCATGCCGAGCACCCAGCCGACCACCGCCCCGCCCAGCGCCAGCCCAAACTTGATGGCAAACAGCGCGGTGGAGAAGACCAGCCCGTCCAGACGGCGGCCGCTGCGGTGCTCTTCGTAGTCGACCACATCTGAGAACATGGTCCACTGCAGCGGCGTGGTGAGGTTTTGTACAAAGCTAAAGACAATGTTGAGGCCAAAAATCAGCCACACCTGAGAAGGCGGCAGGAAGAAAATCAGCGCGCCGAAGATGACGAAGGAAATAATCGTCCACTGATAGGCGCGGACGCGGTCAAATTTCCCCAGCAGCCGTTCAGATAATAATGCGCCGCTTAAGGAGGCCACCATGCCGGAAACAATAAAGGCAAAAACCAGCTCCGGGCGCAACAGCACATAGTTGACGTAATACATGGTGGCAGAGCCGCGCGTCACCACCGCCGTTAACAGCAAAATATTAAACAGGAAGACAATACGCCACTGGCTGTTCCCGGCCAGCAGTTTTAAATCGGTTAGCATGGAGCCGGAGGTATCATTGCGTGGGGAATAACGCTCGCGGGTCATCAGGAAACAGCAGAAAAACAGCACAATCCCCAGCAGCCCCATCAGGCTCATGGCGTAGAAATAGCCCTTCTGCACGTTGCCCTGTCCTAACAATGAGACCAGCGGCAAGGCGATAACCGTTACGATCAGCCCGCCGATAAACGACAGGCCAAAACGCCAGGACTGCAGGGAGTGGCGCTCGCGCGGATCCAGCGTCAGCGCCCCCGGCATGGCGCAGTAAGGCACGTTAATGGCGGAGTAAATCAGGCTTAAAATCGAGTAGGTCGCGCAGGCATAAACAATTTTTGCCGTCGGCCCGACGTCCGGTACGTAGAAGGTGATAAGGCAGCTTACGCCAAAGGGAATAGCAAACCACAGCAACCAGGGACGGAAACGGCCGTGACGCGTCTGCGTGCGGTCAACCAGCGCGCCAATGCACGGGTCGACAAACGCATCGACCACGCGCACCACTAAAAACATGGTGCCCATAATGGCAGCGGGTAAACCGAAAACGTCGGTATAGAAATAAGCAAGAAATAACGTGGCCGTTTGCCAGACCAGTGCGCTGGCCATATCGCCTAAGCCATAACCTATTTTATCTTTGGTACGCAATACAGAGGAAAGTGTCATTGTTATTTGCCTTTTTATCAGGTTAAAACGTATTTCAACCAGTTGCGCATCTTCCGAAGGGAAATGCGCAGTAAGGCTCAAGTATTAGCAACGCTTTGCGCACTAACAATTGTCTTAATTAACAGACAAATTATGATATTTGGTTTTTTAGTTTATTTGTGATGGGGAGCAAATTAGCGGTGAAATAAAAAAGGCGAGGAATAATATCCTCGCCTTTTTCCGATAGTGATGTCGTTACTTGTTCAGTTCTGCCAGGCTCAGCCAGGTTTGCACCACGGTGTCCGGGTTCAGGGACAGGCTATCGATCCCCTCCTCCATCAGCCAGGCGGCAAAGTCTTCATGGTCAGATGGACCCTGACCACAAATGCCGACGTATTTACCCTGCTTCTTCGCCGCACGGATGGACATGGAAAGCAGCGCTTTCACCGCCTCGTTGCGTTCGTCGAACAGTTCGGAAACCACGCCGGAGTCGCGGTCCAGACCCAGCGTCAGCTGCGTCATGTCGTTCGAGCCGATAGAGAAGCCGTCGAAGTGCTCCAGGAACTGCTCGGCCAGCAGGGCGTTGGACGGGATCTCGCACATCATGATGATCTTCAGCCCGTTTTCGCCGCGCTTCAGCCCCTGACGCGCCAGCTCGTCCACCACCGCTTTCGCCTGATCCACGGTACGCACGAACGGGATCATGATTTCGACGTTGGTCAGCCCCATGTCGTTGCGCACGCGTTTCACCGCCTCACACTCCAGCGCGAAGCAGTCACGGAAGCTGTCGGACACATAGCGTCCGGCGCCGCGGAAGCCCAGCATCGGGTTCTCTTCTTCCGGCTCGTAGCGCTCGCCGCCCACCAGGTTGGCGTATTCGTTTGACTTGAAGTCAGACAGACGCACAATCACGCGTTTCGGGTAGAACGCTGCGCCCAGCGTGGCGATCCCTTCGGTCAGACGGCCGACGTAGAACTCTTTCGGCGAGTCGTAGCCTTTCATCATCTCGCGGATTTCGTTCTGCAGCTTCGGATCCTGATCGTCAAACTCCAGCAGCGCGCGCGGGTGAACGCCGATCATACGGTTGATGATGAACTCCAGACGCGCCAGGCCAACGCCTTCGTTCGGCAGGCAGGCGAAGTCAAACGCACGGTCCGGGTTGCCGACATTCATCATGATCTTCAGCGGCAGGTCCGGCATGGTATCCACGCTGGAGCTCTTCACGCTGAAGTCGAGAATATCGGCATACACGTAGCCGGTATCGCCTTCGGCACAGGAGACGGTCACGTTCTGCCCGTCCTTCATGCGCTCGGTGGCATCACCGCAGCCGACAACCGCAGGAATACCCAGCTCGCGGGCAATGATCGCCGCGTGACAGGTACGACCGCCGCGGTTGGTGACGATGGCCGCGGCTTTCTTCATGATCGGTTCCCAGTCCGGGTCGGTCATATCGGTCACCAGCACGTCGCCTGGCTCAATGCGGTTCATCTCGCTGATGTCGTGGATCACTTTGACCGGGCCGGCACCGATGCGGTGACCGATGGCACGGCCTTCCGCCACGATTTTACCCTGCGCGTGCAGCGTATAACGCTCCATCACCTGGCCGCGTGAGCGGACGGTTTCCGGGCGCGCCTGCACGATGAAGAGCTTGCCGGTGTTCCCGTCTTTCGCCCATTCGATATCCATCGGACGGCCGTAGTGTTTTTCTATCTGCACCGCCTGCTTCGCCAGTTCCTGCACTTCGGCGTCGGTCAGGGAGAAGCGGTCGCGCTGCTCCTGCGGCACATCTTCAATCTTAACCTGCTTACCGTGCTCCTGGGTCGGGGCATAGATCATGCGGATTTTTTTCGAGCCCATGGTGCGGCGCACCACCGCCGGACGGCCAGCGGCCAGCGTAGGCTTGTGGACGTAGAACTCGTCAGGGTTAACCGCGCCCTGCACCACCATCTCACCCAGACCCCACGCGGAGGTGATGAACACCACCTGGTCGAAGCCGGATTCGGTATCAATGGAGAACATCACGCCGGAGGAGCCAACGTCGGAGCGCACCATACGCTGCACGCCCGCGGAGAGCGCCACGCCGCGATGGTCGTAGCCCTGGTGCACGCGATAGGAGATGGCACGGTCGTTGAACAGGGAGGCAAACACGTGCTTCACCGCCACCAGCACGGCATCGTAGCCCTGAACGTTCAGGAAAGTTTCCTGCTGTCCGGCAAACGAGGCGTCCGGCATGTCTTCTGCGGTTGCGGAAGAACGCACGGCAAAGGAAGCCTGCGCATCGTCAGCGGAGAGCTGGTTGTAGGCGTCGTGGATGGCTTTTTCCAGTTCCGGCTGGAAAGGTGTGTCGATGATCCACTGGCGGATCTGCGCCCCGGCTTTTGCAAGCTCGGTGACGTCATCAATATCCGTTTTATCCAGCAGGTCGTAAATGCGCTGGTTTACACCGCTCTGGTCTAAAAACAGGTTAAACGCGTCGGCGGTCGTGGCAAACCCGTTTGGTACGGAGACACCCATACCGGACAGATTTGTAATCATTTCACCCAGGGAGGCATTTTTGCCCCCAACTCTGTCTACATCATTCATGCCGAGTTGGTTATACCAAAGCACCAGCGGTGACGAGCCATTGTTGGACATCGAAACAATCCTTTTGTGATATTTGATCGGAGTAAGTAACACCTGACTACGTATTTATACTGGCATAATTATTTGCGCTAAAAAAACGGTGAATCGTGTAAGCAATTTAAATTTTCAACTTTTCGGATAGTTTCCCACCAGCCAATAACCCGATGATTCCTCTATATTCAGCCAGAAACCCCAAAAATAAAGTCGCTATTTGAAAAATGAAATCCGCTTTTCAGGAAAATCAAAAACAGTGTTTCATTTATAATTAGGATAAGTTCTTTGCTGTGTAATTACCTTTTTTAATTTATGCTTTCAGACAATTACGTATGATATTCAGGGTGGGTAAAATGGATAATGCTGTCGATCGTCACGTTTTTTATATTTCTGATGGTACGGCGATCACCGCCGAGGTGCTGGGCCACGCGGTGATGTCGCAATTCCCCGTTTCGATCAACAGCATCACGCTGCCTTTTGTGGAAAATGAGAGTCGCGCCAAAGCGGTGAAGGATCAGATCGATGCCATCTACCAGCAGACCGGCGTGCGCCCGCTGGTGTTCTACTCCATCGTGATTCCCGAAATTCGCCACATCATTCTGCAAAGTGAGGGCTTCTGCCAGGATATCGTGCAGGCGCTGGTGGCTCCGCTCCAGAGCGAACTGAAGCTTGACCCGACGCCTATCGCGCACCGCACCCACGGGCTGAACCCCGGCAACCTGACCAAATACGATGCGCGTATCGCCGCCATCGACTACACCCTGGCGCACGACGACGGGATTTCGCTGCGCAATCTCGACCAGGCCCAGGTGATTTTGCTCGGGGTGTCGCGCTGCGGTAAAACGCCAACCAGCCTCTATCTGGCGATGCAGTTCGGCATCCGCGCCGCAAACTACCCGTTTATCGCTGATGACATGGATAACCTGGTGCTGCCCGCTGCTCTTAAGCCGCTGCAGCACAAGCTGTTCGGCCTGACGATTAACCCGGAACGCCTGGCGGCGATCCGCGAAGAGCGCCGCGAGAACAGCCGCTACGCCTCGATGCGCCAGTGCCGCATGGAGGTTTCCGAAGTAGAGGCGCTGTACCGCAAAAACCAGATCCCGTGGCTGAACAGCACCAACTATTCGGTTGAAGAAATCGCCACCAAAATTCTCGACATCATGGGACTTAACCGCCGAATGTACTAACAAGCTAGTACATTAGCTCGGATTCATGTATCATCCATTTCAACAGCGGGGCGGTGTCGCCCCGAACTTGAAATCAGCAGGGATTGGTTTAATGTGATGCCCATCACTTCCCGGTAGTCTGCCGATGAAGCAAAAATTTTCTGAGACAAGTCATGAATAAAACCGATGAACTCCGCACGGCGCGCATAGACAGCCTGGTCACCCCGGCTGAACTGGCCGAGCGGCACCCCGTTTCGGCCACGGTCGCGGAACATGTGACGGCCTCCCGCCGCCGCATTGAAAAAATCCTCAATGGTGAAGACAGGCGTCTTCTGGTGGTGATTGGCCCCTGCTCCATCCACGATTTGGATGCGGCAATGGACTATGCAAAACGCCTTCAGGGGCTGCGGGATAAATACCAGCATCGCCTTGAGATTGTGATGCGCACCTACTTTGAAAAACCGCGTACCGTGGTGGGCTGGAAAGGGCTGATTTCCGACCCTGACCTTAACGGCAGCTATCGCGTGAACCACGGCATCGAACTGGCGCGCAAGCTGCTGTTGCAGGTCAACGAGCTGGGCGTGCCGACGGCCACCGAATTTCTCGATATGGTGACCGGGCAGTTTATCGCCGATCTGATCAGCTGGGGCGCGATTGGCGCGCGGACCACCGAAAGCCAGATCCACCGCGAGATGGCCTCTGCCCTCTCCTGTCCGGTCGGCTTTAAAAACGGGACCGACGGCAACACCCGTATCGCGGTAGATGCGATCCGCGCCTCGCGTGCCAGCCACATGTTCCTGTCGCCGGACAAAAGCGGTCATATGACCATCTACCAGACCAGCGGTAACCCGTACGGGCATATCATTATGCGCGGCGGGAAGAAGCCCAATTACCATGCAGAAGATATTGCGGCGGCCTGTGAAACGCTGGCCGAGTTCGACCTGCCGGAACACCTGGTGGTGGATTTCAGCCACGGCAACTGCCAGAAGCAGCATCGCCGCCAGCTGGACGTCTGCGATGAGATCTGTCAGCAGATCCGCAGCGGCTCGACCGCCGTTGCCGGGATTATGGCCGAAAGCTTCATCAAGGAAGGCACGCAGAAAATCATTGCCGGCCAGCAGATGGTGTACGGCCAGTCGATCACCGATCCGTGCCTGAGCTGGGAAGACAGCGAGCTGCTGCTGGAGAAGCTGGCAGCTGCGGTTGATTCTCGCTTCTGATGTTATTGTCGGGTGGCGCCCTTCTCCCTCTCCCTTAGGGAGAGGGTTGGGGTGAGGGAATCAGGCCGCACCTCGCCCCCTGAATTTGATCCCGTCACACAATTTTCACAAAAACGCTTGCCGTGAATTTGCAGTTTATTGATAATGATTATCATTGTTACATTGATTGTTATTTATAAACATGATGTCACCTACGGATAACAGCGCGGCAACGCCAGCAAAAACACACACAGCACCGTCCCCTGCCCCTGGCGATCGCCGCATCGACAGCAAAACTCTGCTGGGTGATGAGGGCCGGGTGATTATCGAGCATGACGGCCAGCACTACCTGCTGCGCCAGACGAATGCCGGAAAATTGATCCTCACAAAATAAACTAAAACCTTCGCCAGCCACCCAGGTCATCCCCAGGCAGCCAGCGCTTTCGATACTTTATGGAGAGTTGCTATGCCACACCTGCACACCGCACGTTTACGCCCGTCCCTTCTGGCGCTGGCGATTGTCAGCACCCTGCCGGGCGTCGCGTTTGCTGCCGCAGATGAGATAACCGTCACCGCCACAGGCAACGCCCGTAGCGCCTTCGAAGCCCCGATGATGGTGAGCGTGATTGACGCCACCGCCCCGGAAAAACAGACCGCCAGCTCTGCCGCCGATCTGCTGCGCAACGTCCCCGGCCTGACGCTTGACGGCACCGGCCGCACCAACGGTCAGGACGTTAACCTGCGCGGCTACGACCGTCGCGGCGTGTTGGTACTGGTTGACGGCGTGCGCCAGGGAACCGATACCGGCCACCTGAACAGCACCTTCCTCGATCCCGCGCTCATCAAACGTATTGAAGTGGTGCGCGGCCCGTCGGCCCTGCTCTACGGCAGCGGCGCGCTGGGCGGCGTGATTTCCTATGACACCGTCGACGCCAAAGATCTGCTGGAGCCGGGTAAAAACAGCGGTTATCGCGTGTTTGGTACCGGTGCAACGGGTGACCACAGCCTCGGTCTGGGGGCCAGCGCCTATGGCCGCACCGATACCCTGGACGGCCTGGTGTCGTGGTCCAGCCGCGACCGCGGCGATATCCGCCAGAGCGACGGTGCAACGGCGCCGAACGACGAATCCATTAATAACATGCTGGCGAAAGGCAGCTGGAAAATCGACCCGGCTCAGACGTTGAGTGGCGCCCTGCGCTACTACAACAACGCCGCGCAGGAGCCGAAAAACCCGCAAACATCAGATGCCAACAGCAGCAACCCGATGACCGACCGCTCCACTATCCAGCGAGATGCGCAGGTTGGCTACCGCATTGCGCCGGAAGGGTACGACTGGCTGAACGCCGATGCGAAGGTTTACTGGTCTGAAGCGCGCATTAACGCCCAGAACATCGACAGCACCGGCGAGTTCCGCAAGCAGACCACCAAAGGCGGCAAGGTGGAAAACCGTACCCGCCTGTTCAGCGACTCCTTTGCGTCTCACCTTCTGACCTACGGCGGAGAATACTATCGTCAGGAGCAGCGTCCGGGCGGTGCCACGACCGGCTTCCCGGAGGCGAAAATCGACTTTAGCTCCGGCTGGCTGCAGGATGAGATCACCCTGCGCGATCTGCCCGTTACCCTTCTGGGCGGCACGCGCTATGACAACTATCGCGGCAGCAGCGATGGCTACGATGACGTCAATGCCGATAAGTGGTCTTCCCGGGCAGGGTTAACCGTCAGCCCCACCGACTGGCTGATGCTGTTCGGCTCTTACGCGCAGGCCTTCCGCGCGCCGACCATGGGTGAAATGTATAACGACGCTAAACACTTCTCCATCGGCCGGTTCTACACCAACTACTGGGTACCTAACCCGAACCTGCGCCCGGAAACCAACGAAACGCAGGAGTTTGGTTTTGGCCTGCGCTTTGACGATCTGATGCTCGCCAACGATGCGCTGGAGTTCAAGGCCAGCTATTTCGATACCAAAGCGAAAGACTACATCTCCACCACCGTCAACTTCGCCGCGGCGACCACCATGTCGTACAACGTTCCTGACGCCAAAATCTGGGGCTGGGACGTAATGGCAAAATATTCGGCCGATCTGTTTAACCTTGACGTGGCCTATAACCGCACGCGCGGGAAAGATACCAATACCGGGGAGTACATCTCCAGCATCAACCCGGACACCGTCACCAGCAGGCTGGACGTTCCGGTGGCGCAAAGCGGTTTCTCCGTCGGCTGGATCGGCACCTTTGCCGATCGCTCAACTCACGTCAGCAGCAGCTACAGCAAGCAGCCGGGCTATGCGGTCAACGATTTTTACGTCAGCTATAAGGGCCAGGAGCAGCTCAAGGGCGTCACCACCACGCTGGTGCTGGGCAACGCCTTTGACAAAGAGTACTGGTCACCTCAGGGCATTCCGCAGGACGGGCGTAACGGCAAGATTTTCGTAAGCTATCAGTGGTAATTCCCTTCGGGGCCACTCTTCAGAAGGATAAGACAATGAATCACTACACACGCTGGCTTGAGCTAAAAGAAGAACATCCGGGTAAGTACGCGCGAGACATCGCAGGGTTAATGAATATCAGCGAAGCGGAGCTGACCTTTGCCCGCGTGGGTCACGACGCCTGGCGACTGCGCGGTGAAATCCGCGATATCCTGGGCGCGCTGGAAGCAGTGGGTGAAACCAAGTGCATCTGCCGCAACGAGTATGCCGTGCACGAGCAGGTTGGCAGCTTCACCAACCAGCACCTGAAGGGCCACGCCGGGCTGGTGCTGAACCCGCGCGCGCTGGATCTTCGCCTGTTCCTCAACCAATGGGCGAGCGCGTTTCACCTCAGCGAAGCCACCCCACGCGGCGAGCGGCAGAGCATTCAGTTCTTCGATCGCCAGGGCGATGCGGTGCTCAAGGTCTATACCACGGACAACACCGACCTCGCCGCCTGGGGCGATGTGCTGACCCGCTTTATCTTTGCCGATAATCCGCCGCTTGAGCTGGGCGCTGCGGATGCCCCGGCTCACGCCGAAAACGCGGATGCCGCTCTCGTGGATAAGGAGTGGCGCGCCATGACTGACGTGCATCAGTTCTTCAGCCTGCTCAAACGCCACAATCTCAGCCGTCAGCAGGCGTTTCGCCTGGTGGGCGACGACCTTGCCTGTAAGGTGGAGAACAGCGCGCTGGCACAGCTGCTGGAAACGGCACGTCAGGACGGCAACGAAATCATGGTATTCGTCGGTAACCGCGGCTGCGTGCAGATCTTCACCGGTGCAGTACAGAAAGTCGTGCCGATGAAAGGCTGGCTGAACATCTTTAATCCCGCCTTTACGCTGCATCTGCTGGAAGAAACCATCGCGGAGAGCTGGGTGACGCGCAAACCAACCGCAGACGGCCACGTCACCAGCCTGGAGCTGTTTGCCGCCGACGGCACGCAAATCGCGCAGCTTTATGGCCAGCGTACCGAAGGCGAGCCGGAGCAGAGCCAGTGGCGCAGCCAGATTGACGCCCTGACGCCAAAAGGGCTGGCCGCATGAAAACGTGGTTAGCCCTGCTGTGCGCCCTGCCTCTGGTAGCGTTTGCCGCCGCGCAGGAGAAAATTGTCGCCCTTGGCGGCGACGTGACGGAGATTGTCTATGCGCTTGGCGCGCAGTCTTCTCTGGTCGCACGCGACAGCACCAGCCAGTGGCCGCAGGCGGCAAACGATCTGCCTGACGTGGGATATTTACGTCAGCTCAACGCCGAAGGCATTTTGTCCATGCGCCCCACGCTGGTGCTGGCCAGCGACCAGGCGCAGCCGTCTCTTGCGCTGAAGCAGGTCGAACAAAGTCACGTCAGGGTGGTTACCGTTCCTGGCCGCAACGACCTGAGCGTCATTGACGAAAAGGTTCGGGTGATTGCCGACGCCACGCACCGTGAAGCCGAGGGGGAAGCCCTGCGCAACACGCTGCGCCAGGCGCTGGCGGCGCTGCCCGCAGCGCCCCTTAACAAGCGGGTGCTGTTTATCCTCAACCACGGGGGAATGACCGCGATGGCCGCCGGGCAGCAGACCGGCGCAGACGCCGCCATCCGGGCCGCCGGGCTGCAGAACGCGATGCAGGGATTCACCCGCTATCAGCCGCTGTCGCAGGAAGGAGTCATTGCCAGCCGGCCCGACCTGGTGGTGATTTCGCAGGACGGCGTGAACGCGCTGGGCGGCGAGGAAAACCTGTGGAAGCTGCCCGGCCTGGCGCAAACCCCGGCGGGACGGAACAGGCAGGTGCTGGCGATTGATGATATGGCCCTGCTGGGCTTCAGCGTGCGAACGCCGGATGCCATCCAGAAGCTGCGCACCAAAGCGGAGCAACTGCCCTGATGTCCCGGCGGATCGCATTGTCGTTGTGGATGCTGGCCGCGATCCTGAGCATCATGACGCTCACGGCGACGGGGTTTGGGGCATTGCACCTGCCGGTCAGCCTGCTGTGGAGCGGCAGCGATGAGACCATGCGTCAGATCTGGCTTACCATTCGCCTACCCCGCGTGCTGCTGGCGCTGGTGATTGGCGGTGCGCTGGCGCTGGCCGGCTGTGTGATGCAGGGGCTGTTCCGCAACCCGCTGGCGGACCCGGGTTTGCTGGGGATCAGCAGCGGCGCGGCGCTGGCGGTGGCGCTGTGGGTGGTTATTCCCGCCGCTTTACCTGCCCTGCTGATGCTGTACGCCCCGATGCTTGCGGCGTTCCTCGGCGCGCTGGCCGCAACCGTTCTTATCTTCCTGCTCAGCCAGCAGCGTCACGGCTCCTTGTCCCGCCTGCTGCTGGTGGGGATCGCCATCAACGCCCTGTGCGGCGCGGCCGTCGGGGTGCTCTCCTGGCTTAGCAACGATGCCCAGCTTCGCCAGCTTTCGCTCTGGGGAATGGGCAGCCTCGGGCAGGCGCAGTGGTCCACCCTGCTGGCGGTAACGTCGCTGATGGTGCCCGCGGTGCTGATTATCTGGCGGCTGGCCGGCCCGCTCAATTTGCTGCAACTGGGCGATGAAGAGGCGCACTATCTCGGGGTGGATGTTGCCACTGTGCAGAGGATCCTGCTGCTGTGCAGCGCCCTGCTGGTTGCCGCGGCGGTGGCCGTCAGCGGCGTGATCGGCTTTATTGGCCTTGTGGTGCCGCACCTGATGCGCATGTGGCTGGGAGCCGACCACCGGGCCGTCGTTCCCGGCTCGGTGCTGGCCGGCGCGCTGCTGCTGCTGGTTGCCGACACGCTGGCGCGCACCCTGGTCTCCCCGGCGGAGATGCCCGTCGGGTTATTGACCAGCCTTCTCGGTGCGCCGTGGTTCCTGTGGCTTATCTTTCGTCGCGGAGGTACGCATGGCTGAACGCTATTGTGCGGAGAACATTTTCTTTCACGCCGGGCAGCGGACGCTGATCGACGATGTGTCGCTTACTCTCTCTCAGGGTGAGCTGGTCGCACTGATTGGCCCCAACGGTGCCGGGAAGTCGACATTATTGCGGCTGCTTACCGGCTACCTCAAGCCCGCAAGCGGACGCTGCACTCTGGCCGGCACGCCGCTTGCGGACTGGCCGCCGGATACCCTCGCCCGCTACCGGGCGGTGATGCGCCAGAATACACAGCCTGGATTCGACTGGCCGGTAGAAGCGGTGGTCGGTATGGGCCGGGCGCCCTGGACTCGCGCCCCTGAAGCATCAGTGGTTGAGGAAGTGATGGCGATTACGGGCTGTTTACCGCTGGCGGGCAGACACTATTCGACGCTCTCCGGCGGCGAGCAGCAGCGGATCCAGCTCGCCCGCGCGCTGGCCCAGCTCTGGTGCGACGGGGCACCGCGCGGCTGGCTGTTTCTTGATGAACCCACCTCCGCGCTGGATCTCTACCACCAGCAGCATCTGCTGCGCCTGCTGAAATCCCTGACCCGTCGGGGTCACCTCCATGTCTGCGTGGTGCTGCACGACCTCAATCTGGCGGCGCTGTGGGCAGATCGCATTATGCTGATGCACAACGGCAGGCTGGTCTCCCGCGGCGCGCCCGAGGACGTGCTGCAGGCCGGGACGCTGGCGCGCTGGTACGGCGCGCAGGTGTGCGTTGGCAGCCACCCGGATCACCCCGTACCGCAGGTATTTCTCGCCCCCTGAGTGGGCTGGTAAAAATCCTTCAGCGTTTCCAGCAGGGCATGCGCCGCCTTAGAGAGCTGCGTGTGCCCTGGATGGATTGCTCCGATGCACTTTTCAATAGGCGGGCTATCCAGCGGGATACAGACCGCGCCCAGTGCCGTCATCTGCGCCTCGCAGAGCGCCGGTACGGCGCTGCCGCCCAGTCCGCTGGCGACCATGCGCCCTACCGTCACCAGCTGATGACTCTCCAGCGCCACGTCCAGCTTTCTGCCGCTTCGCGCCAGCTCCTCCTCCATCATCAGACGTACCGCCGAAGGGCGCTGCAGGGTAATGAAATCTAGCGTCAGCAGCTCTTCCCAGGCCAGCCGCTTTTTGCCCGCCAGCGAGGAATCTTTAGGCACAATGGCAACAAACCTGTCGAGCCCCAGCGGCGTAAACAGCAGGTTGTGCGTGGGGGCCGGTTCGAAGGCGATCCCCATCTCAACCCGCCCTTCACGCACCATCTCAATCACCTGCTCGTTGATGACGTCATGCACGGTGACGTTGATCCCGGCGTGGCGATCGCGAAACGCTTTCAGCACCTCGGGCAGGACATTCGCGGCAAACGACGGCATGGCGGCGACCGAGATTTTACCGCGCTGCAGGGTAAAGCACTGGTGCATCGCCTCTTCGACGTTATCCCAGTCGGCAAGCAGCTGGCGCGCCATCGGCAAAAACGTCTCTCCCTCCTGCGTCAGCGCGACCTTGCGCGTGCTCCGCTGCAGCAGCGGGCCACCGAGCGCGTCTTCCAGACTTTTAATCGTCAGGCTCAGTGCCGGTTGGGAGAGATTTAAGCGTTCGCTGGCGTGCGCGAAATTGAGAGTGTGAGCTACCGCTAAAAACGCGCGTAACTGTTTGACACTCATTCTCATTTTTCATCCTGTTAACTAATTGAAAAGAATTAGTTAACAGTAAATTAATAAAAAAACCAAATGAGTGGGTCACAAATTCAAAATTAACAAATGAGTCGCCGCCCCTAATGATACCGGCACGGTTAACGGGAGGGATGACTATGGCAGGACTGGATAAGCGCGTCGGCAGCTATGCGCAGGCGCTGGATGGGCTGACGGACGGAATGACCTTGCTGGCAGGCGGCTTCGGTCTGTGCGGCATTCCGGAGAACCTTATTGCAGAGGTCAGACGCCGTCAGGTGAAAGATCTGACCGTGGTGTCAAACAACTGCGGCGTGGACGGTTTCGGTCTCGGGATACTGCTCGAAACGCGGCAGGTACGCAAAGTGGTGGCCTCTTACGTCGGCGAGAACGCACTGTTCGAGCGTCAGGTGCTGAGCGGCGAGCTGGAGATTGAACTCACGCCGCAGGGCACGCTGGCGGAAAAGGTGCGCGCGGGCGGCGCGGGCATTCCGGCATTTTACACGGCCACCGGCTACGGCACGCCCGTGGCTGTCGGTAAAGACGTGCGCCAGTTTGCGGGGAAGCACTACATCCTTGAAGAGGCTATTACCGGTGATTTCGCGCTCATTAAGGGCTGGAAAGCGGACTGGTACGGCAACGTTATCTATCGCCATACCGCGCAAAACTTTAATCCGCTGATGGCAACAGCGGGCCGGATAACGGTGGTGGAGGTGGAAGAGATTGTTCCGCCGGGTGAGCTGCCCCCCTCGGCCATTCATACCCCGGGAATTTACGTCGACAGGCTGATTGTCGGCCAGTTTGAAAAACGCATTGAGCAGCGCACGCTGCGCGCCGAAGGAGTGTGACGATGTTAACCCGTGAACAGATGGCCATGCGCGTCGCCCGCGAGCTGCGCGACGGTTACTACGTCAACCTGGGGATCGGCATCCCTACCCTGGTGGCGAACTACATTCCGGACGGGATGGATGTGATGCTCCAGTCGGAAAACGGGCTGCTGGGGATGGGCGCGTTTCCTGATGATCAGAGCCTTGACGCCGACATGATCAACGCCGGTAAACAGACCGTGACCGCGCGGACAGGCGCGGCCATTTTCGACTCGGCCCAGTCGTTTGCCATGATCCGCGGCGGCCATGTCGACCTGACCGTGCTGGGCGCGTTTGAAGTGGACGTGGAGGGCAACATTGCCTCGTGGATGATCCCCGGAAAGATGGTGAAGGGCATGGGCGGCGCGATGGATCTTGTCGCCGGGGCACAGAACATCATCGTGGTGATGACCCACGCCTCAAAAAGCGGTGAGTCAAAGCTGCTGCCGCGCTGCACGCTGCCGCTCACGGGCGCGGGCTGCATCCGTCGGGTCCTGACCGATCTTGCGCTGCTGGAAATCGAGGACGGCGCGTTCATCCTGCGGGAATACGCCCCGGGCGTCAGTATTGACGAGATCGTGCGTAAAACGGCAGGGAAAATCATTGTGGCGGATGACGTGCGCGAGATGCGCTTCAACTGAGGGGTCAGCATGAAAAAGGTCATGATTGTCGGGGCAACGCGAACCCCCATAGGCAGTTTTCGCGGATCGCTCTCGTCCCTTTCTGCGGTTGAGCTTGGGGCCGTCACGGTACGGCACCTGCTTGAGAACAGCGGTCTCAGCACAGAGCACATAGACGAACTGATTTTCGGACAGGTGCTGACGGCCGGATGCGGGCAAAACCCTGCGCGCCAGACGGCCATCAGCGCCGGATTGCCCGTCAGCACACCGGCGACCACCGTAAACCTGGTGTGCGGCGCGGGCTTAAAAGCGGTGCAGCTCGCCGCCCAGGCGATCCGCTGCGGCGACGCGGAGGTGGCTATCGCCGGCGGTCAGGAGAGCATGAGCAACGCGCCGTATCTGCTGGACGGCGCACGTGCCGGGCTGCGTTTCGGGCATGCGGGCCTTAAGGACAGCATGATTACCGACGGCCTGTGGGACGCCTTCAACGATTACCACATGGGGCTCACCGCTGAAAACGTCGCCCGTGAGTATGACATTTCCCGCAAGGACCAGGACGCCTTCGCCGCCCGGTCGCAGCAAAAAGCGGCCTCCGCCATCGAAGCGGGTCGCTTTGACGACGAGATAGCGCCGGTGACGGTGAAACAGGGTAAAAAACCGCCGCTTATCGTCAGCCGTGACGAACAGCCCCGGCCATGCACCACCGCTGAGAAGCTGGCCCAGCTGCGCCCCGCATTTTTACACGAGGAAGGCACCGTCACAGCGGGGAATGCCTCCACGCTCAACGACGGTGCTGCCGCGGTGCTGCTGATGAGCGAGGAAAAGGCGCGGGAGAGCGGATTGCCTGTTTTTGGCCGCATCGTAAGTTACGCCGTGACGGGCGTTGATCCGTCGGTAATGGGTATCGGCCCGGTCAGCGCCTGCCGGACGGCACTGGCGCGGGCGGGCTGGACGCTCGACGAGGTGGACCTCATTGAAGCTAACGAAGCCTTTGCCGCCCAGGCGCTGGCGGTGGGCCAGCAGCTTGGCTGGGATGAACGCAGGGTGAACGTTAACGGCGGCGCTATCGCCCTGGGTCATCCGATTGGCGCCTCCGGCTGCCGCATCCTCGTGACCCTGCTGTACGAAATGCAGCGCCGTGACGTTAAAAAAGGGCTCGTCACCCTGTGCGTAGGCGGCGGGCAAGGCATTGCTCTCACCGTCGAGCGTTAAGCCTCTCGTTGGTACCCGAATAATAATTAAAGTGAGGAGTCGTAATGAGTGTGTTAATAGCCCTGGCGGCGCTGGCGCTGCTGATGCTGGCGGCCTATCGCGGATATAGCGTTATTTTGTTTGCGCCGATCGCGGCGCTCGGCGCCGTGCTGCTGACCGATCCGGGTGCCGTCGGCCCGACGTTTACCGGCCTGTTTATGGAAAAGATGGTGGGCTTCGTCAAGCTCTACTTCCCGGTATTCCTGCTGGGTGCGGTGTTTGGCAAGCTGATTGAGCTTTCCGGTTTTTCACGCTCCATCGTCGCCGCCGCGATCCAGATCCTCGGGCGTCGACACGCCATCCCGGTGATTGTCCTGGTGTGTGCGCTATTAACCTACGGCGGCGTTTCACTGTTCGTGGTGGCGTTTGCGGTGTACCCGTTTGCCGCCGAGCTGTTTCGCCAGAGCGGCATCCCTAAGCGGCTGATCCCGGCCACCGTCGCGCTGGGGGCGTTCTCGTTTACCATGGACGCTCTGCCCGGCACGCCGCAGATCCAGAATATCATCCCCACCAGCTTCTTTGGTACGAACGCCTGGGCCGCGCCGTGGCTGGGGCTTATTGGCTCACTGTTTATTATCGTCTTTGGCCTGCTCTGGCTGGAGCGCCAGCGGCGTAAGGCGCTGAATAACAATGAAGGTTACGGCACGGATCTGAAAAATGAGCCCGAAACGCCGGATAACATTAACCTCCCGCATCCGCTGATTGCTATCTCCCCGCTGCTGCTGGTGGGCATACTGAACCTGCTGTTTACCCGCTGGATCCCCGGCTGGTACGGCACGACCCACGAGCTTACTCTGCCTGGTCTGGCGAAACCGATTGTCACCGAGGTGGGCAAGATCACCGCCATCTGGGCCGTGGAAGCGGCGCTGATCTCCGGTATCGTGCTGGTGCTGATTTTTGGCTTTCGCAATATCCGTGGGCGTCTGGCTGAAGGCAGTCGGACCGCGGTGAGCGGTGCCATTCTGGCGGCGATGAATACCGCCTCCGAATACGGTTTCGGCGCGGTTATCGCCGCCCTGCCCGGGTTCCTGGTGTTATCCAAAGCGCTGGCGGCCATTCCGAATCCGCTGTTGAATGAGGCCATCAGCGTGACCGTTCTCGCGGGGATCACCGGCTCGGCGTCCGGCGGAATGAGCATCGCCCTTGCGGCGATGGCCGATACCTTTGTTGCTGCCGCCCATGCGGCCAATATTCCGCTTGAGGTGCTGCACCGCGTGGCCTCGATGGCGAGCGGCGGGATGGATACGCTGCCCCATAACGGCGCGGTGATTACCCTGCTGGCTATCACCGGCCTGAGCCATCGCCAGGCCTACGGCGGCATTTTCGCAATCACCATCATTAAAAGTCTGGCAGTGCTTTTTGTCATTGCCGTGTTCTATCTGACCGGCATTGTGTAAGGAGAGAAAAATGAATCTGAACGGTAAAACCGCCCTGGTGACCGGCTCGACCAGCGGCATTGGCCTTGGGATCGCCCGCGTGCTGGCAAAGGCGGGCGCGCAGCTGATCCTCAACGGTTTTGGCGACAGCGCATCGGCACGGGAAGAAATTGCGCAACTGGGTAAAAAGCCGGGCTATCACGATGCGGATCTGCGGGACGTATTGCAGATTGAAGCCATGATGCGCTACGCCGAATCGCAGTTTGGCGGCGTGGACATTCTTGTGAACAACGCCGGGATCCAGCACGTGGCCCCGGTCGACGCCTTTCCGGTGGAGAAGTGGAACGACATTATCGCCATAAACCTCTCCGCAGTGTTTCACACCAGCCGGCTGGCGCTGCCGGCCATGCGCGAGAAAAACTGGGGGCGCATTATCAATATTGCCTCCGTTCACGGGCTGGTCGCGTCGAAAGAGAAATCGGCCTACGTTGCGGCCAAGCATGGCGTAGTGGGCTTTACCAAATCGCTGGCGCTGGAAACCGCCCGCACGGGTATTACCGCCAATACCATCTGCCCCGGCTGGGTACTGACGCCGCTGGTACAACAGCAAATTGATAAGCGCATCGCGGATGGCGTGCCGCCGGAGCAGGCTCGCGAACAGCTCCTTGCAGAGAAACAGCCTTCAGGGGAGTTTGTTACCCCGGAGCAGTTGGGTGAACTGGCGCTGTTTTTGTGCAGCGAGGGCGCCGTGAACGTTCGCGGCGCCGCGTGGAATATGGATGGCGGCTGGGTTGCTCAGTGATGAACAGGCCGGGTAAGGCGACCCTGCCGCCCGGCCAAAATCCTTAACTTGAGCAGCTGACTTCCAGCCGCTTGCCCCAGTCGGGCGGGCGGCTGACGTAATCATCATCCCGGTCGGCAAACGGCGTGCGCAACGCCAGATGCAGACGGTGTAGCTCGTCATACTCGCCCTGCTCTGCCTGCTCAATCGCCCGCTGCGCCAGCCAGTTGCGCAACACCATTGCCGGATTCGCTGCGTTCATCTGTACCTGACGTGTAACATCGTCTACCTGCTCCTGCTGCAGCCGCGTGCGGTACTGTGTAAACCAGTCGTCAAACGCCTGCCGGTCAATAAACTCGTCGCGCAGCGGCGAGGCGGCGCTGTGCTGCTCCGTCTGGCCCAGCATGCGGAAGGTGCGGGTGTAATCGCTCCCTTCACGCGCCATCAGGGCAAACAGTCCGTTAAGGATGTCGTTATCACCCTTCTCCTGGGTCATCAGCCCCAGCTTGTTACGCAGCAGCGTGCCGTATTCCCGCAGCAAAAGGTCCTGATAGCTGTCGAGCGCATCGTTCAGGGCATCGACGTCGATAAACGGCGATAAAGTTTGTGCAAGCCGCTGGAGGTTCCACAGCCCAACCGCGGGCTGATTGTCAAAGCTGTAACGCCCCTGATAGTCGGAATGGTTGCAGATATACCCCGGCTGATAATCATCCAGGAAACCAAACGGACCGTAATCAAAGGTCAGGCCAAGAATCGACATATTGTCCGTGTTCATGACCCCGTGAGCAAAGCCTACCGTTTGCCAGCGCGCAATCATCGTGGCGGTACGGGCAACCACGTCCCGGAACCAGAGAACGTATTTATCCGCCTCATCCTGCAGATGCGCCCAGTGGTGGCGAATGGCGAAGTCCGCGAGCTGGCGAACCTTGTCCGGCTCGCGGCGATAGTAAAAGTGCTCAAAATGACCAAAGCGCAGATGGCTTTGCGCAATGCGCATCAGCATCGCCCCCTTTTCCACCGTTTCGCGCGTCACCGGCGTGTCGCTGGTGACGATCGACAGCGCGCGGGTAGTGGGAATACCCAGCGCATGCATCGCTTCGGATGCCAGGCTTTCGCGTATTGTAGACCGCAATACCGCCCGCCCGTCGCCCATCCGTGAATATGGGGTAAGACCTGCGCCTTTGAGATGCCAGTCAACCGTCTCTCCGTTGGGAAGGCGTTGTTCGCCGAGCAGGATCCCCCTGCCGTCGCCCAGCTGCCCCGCCCAGACACCAAACTGGTGTCCGCTATAGACCTGAGCCAGAGGCTGCATACCGGGGAGAAGCGTATCTCCTCCCCAGACGCCAGCGCTGTCTGAACGCTGAAACATATCAGGCGGAATGGCCAGCTCATCGGCCAGCCGATCGTTATGCCAGATAAGACGTGAATTATGTAACGGTGTTGGTTTGAGTGCGGTGTAAAAGCCAGGCAACTCGTCATGCCAGTGAGCGGTAAAAGACAGGGTCATAAGTCCTCCTGCTTTTAGTGTAGAGGGTTTACCCGGACTTAAACACGGGCGAAAGGCAGGGTTATCGCTGCTGAACGAGCGTTGTGACGTGCTCCGGCGAGACGGCTGGCCAGAGCGCGCCCTGCATGGCACCAAAATTAAAGGACAGGACGCGCTGCAGCAGAGCGTGGTCGTCAATGCCGGAGACGATCACCGACTGGCAGTGCGGCGTTATTTGCCAGAGGATCGCGCGCATAAAAGGCTCGAAAGAAAGCTCCGAAGCACGCTGCTGGATGAATCCTTTATCAAGAATAACCCGTTTAAATAATCCATCATAGACGGCCTTGAGCGATGCAGCACCGGCACCAAAGTTTGCCAGGACCAGCGGAAAATGGATCGCCATTCTTGCCAGTTGCAGATCGTCCTTTCCGTTATTTAAACCTGGATAGTTCTCATTAACAGTAAACTCAAGAAACGGATAACGCTCAAGAATTGAAACAGCATTCCCATTACTTAATAAAAACTCAACAATTGCTGGTGTAATATTGATCCATGCAATTAACTGATGCTGAATAAAAAACAGTTTACAGGTATCAAGCAATTGCAGTTTTTCGTTAAACAGCGCTAACTCTTCTGCCGCTGAAAGCCGGGGGATAACGAGCTCGGTAGGGATCCTCACATCGGTGCCGACGCCAGTAAAGTTAACCAGTATTTCTAAACCTTTTAGCTCGCCTGCACTATTACGGGCAGGCAGAAGCATCAGTTCAGACTGGTAAGCATTATCTAGCGTAATAATCATTGCACTCGCCCCGCATTAAAGATGAGAGAGGACATCCTGGAGCAATTGCTGACACAATTCCACTGTCTTGATTTTAATAAGTTTAATTTCATTAGTTCCGTATTAATTTTCAGATTTATCCCTGAATCTAAAATAATCTTATCCTGGTTACAGAGTAATAGCCAGTTTTAGATAAAACAGACACATAAGGATGTTGCTAATTTAGGTAAATTTAACTTTAATCAGCTTATTTGAGAAAAAACGGCATGGTTTAATAGTTACCATGCCGACATAAAAAACGTGTCCGGGCAGACTAAATACGTCGCGCCTGCCAGAAATTTTTACGCCAGTACACGTTATCAAGAGAAGAGCGCATCACGCCGCGGCTGGTAGATGCATGAATAAACTGGTTGTCTGTATCATATATGCCAACATGCAAACCGCTTTCTCCCGAGCCGGTTTTGAAAAAGACCAGGTCCCCGGGCAGGAGATCGTCTTTATCAATTTCTGTTCCTATTTCCGCCTGTTTGCGCGTGTCTCGCGGAAGCTGTAGATCAAACTTGTCACGAAACGTCATCAGGACAAAGCCTGAGCAGTCCACTCCGCCGCGGCTCATGCCGCCGTAGCGATAAGGCGTACCGCGCCAGTTGCTCAGCTGATCGTTAAGGCTGGCAATGACGGTGATAGAATCTGATAGCCGCGGGTTAGGCGGCGGTGCACGATGGCTGCTGCATCCCGCAAGAAATAGTGCCGCCATGAGGAGAAACCAGAATCGCATTTTCAGACGAATCCTCTGCTTTTATTGTTCTTTCGGTAATTTAGCGTGCAATTGTGTTCACAGGCAAGAAACGGTTACTCCTGCCCGGTAGAAATCAGCATCTTATGTCCCTCTATATCCAGCCTGCGGAACGACATGCTGTAGGCGCGGGCGAGATTTGGCGGCGTAAGGACCCGGTCCCGCGTGCCGCTGGCAATCATTCTGCCGCGCGACAGGAGCCATACCCGATGGGCGTGACGCAGCGTATGGTTAAGATCGTGGCTGCTCATCACTACGGCGATACCTTTCCTGCTCAGAGCGCTTAACAGGCTATCCAGCGCCGCCTGCTGGGCGACATCCAGACCGCTCATCGGTTCATCCAGCAGCAGCAGCCTCCCGTGAGGATTGCCCGCGGGATGGATCTGCAGAATGACCGCCGCCAGACGCACCCGCTGCCATTCACCACCGGAAAGCTGGCTGGCATGCCGGGACAGTTTATCTTCCAACCCTAACGCCGCAGCCACTTCCTCCAGCAGTGCCGTATGCTGTTTGTCGTGCAGATGCAGCATCAGATAATGCCAGACCGGCATCGCAAAAGGCGGTACCTGCTGCTGCACCAGGTAGCTGCGCCGGTGGGCCAGCGAGGCGGGTGACCAGTCGGCCAGGGCATGTTCCAGCAGCGTAATCTGCCCAGGCCCGGTAGTCAGCCCCGCCATCCGCGCCAGCAGCGTACTTTTACCCGCGCCGTTTGGCCCGACGAGATGCAGGATTTCGCCCGAATCGATGCCGCAGGTTATCGGCTCCAGACGCCCCTTCTCGGCGACGTCCGTGAGCTGCATCAGGAGTGGCATTATTTCGCCAGCGCCAGCTTGATAGATTCCATGACGATCGGATCCTCAGGCGTCATATCCGGCGAAAAACGCTGAACGACCTGGCCGTCACGACCAATCAGGAATTTTTCGAAGTTCCACAGAATGTCGTCCGGATAGAGCGGCGCGCGGCCTTTGCTGGCCATACGCTCGTAAAAACCGCTTTCTTCCGGCGCAACGGCCTTCGGCGCGGCAGCAATCAGCTTCGCATACAGCGGATGGCGGTTTTCACCGTTGACGTCAATTTTGCTGAACATCGGGAACGTCACGCCATAGGTAGTGCTGCAGAAGGTTTTGATCTCTTCTTCGCTGCCCGGCTCCTGGCCCAGGAACTGGTTGCACGGGAAGCCCAGCACGGTAAAACCGTCTTTCTCCCAGGCCTTCTGAATATTCTCCAGCTGCTCGTACTGCGGCGTCAGGCCGCATTTCGATGCCACGTTGACGATGAGCAACACCTTGCCTTTGTAGCCTTCCAGCGTGGTGTTATCCCCATCAATGGTGGTCACTTCGGTATTCAGGATATCTGACTGCATAGCATTCCCTCAGGTTGTCTTACGGGTAGTTTTTAACGTCCGGCTTTTAATAGTAGCCAGATAAAGACTGGCGCGCCCAGCGTAGCGGTCACCACGCCAATCGGCAGCTCTGCGGCCGTCAGGGCAAGCCGGGCGATGATATCGGCCACCAGCAGCGTGGCGGCCCCGGCAACCGCCGAGGCCGGAAGCAAGGTTCGATGATCCGTGAAACCGCACAGACGCAGCATGTGCGGAATGACCAGCCCGATAAAGCCAATCGCCCCCGCCAGGGCCACGCTCACGCCCACCAGCCAGCCAATGGCAATGACCAGTACGTTACGCCAGAAACCAATCGGCATGCCGAGCTGGCGAGCAGAGATTTCCCCCAGCGCGAGCCGGTTCAACGGCTGGGCCTGCAGAGCAGCCCACGCGATGACAGGCACCAGCAGCGCCATTAGCCAGCCCTGCTGCCAGTCAACGCCGCCAAAGCCGCCCATCATCCAGTACATCAGCTGACGCAGGTCAAAGGACGTCGAGAAGTAGACCGCCCAGGTCATCAGCGCGCTACAGATGATCCCCAGCGCGACACCGGCAAGCAGCAGCCGGCTGGTCGACAGGTGCCGTCTGGCGAAGCGAAGAAGAATGACGGTGATCAGCAGTGCGCCGAGAATGGCGCTCAGGCTAATACTCCAGCCGGACAGCTCTCCCCCGCCCAACATTACCGCCGCAATCAGCCCGACGCCTGCACCATTCGACACGCCGAGCAGGCCGGGCTCCGCCAGCGGGTTTTCGAACAGCGCCTGCATTATGGTGCCAGACAGCGCCAGCGCGGCGCCGACCAGGATCACCGCGACGGTGCGCGGCAGACGAATCTGCCAGACGAAGAGCTGCCCGTCAGGCCCCATCCAGCTTTCAGGCCCGATCCAGCTGTCGCCTGCGCAGAGGCTGATACCCGCGGCGAGAATAAGCAGCAGCACCAGCAGAAGCAGGCGACGCCGATCGGAACGGTGCTGACGATGAGCATAATCAAGCATGTGTACGGTTTGTTAGCGAGTGATGTAATTGATTTTACGGCGGCTTTGCCGAAGAGCGCAAAGAAAAAAGGCCGCGTGGGCGGCCTTTTTGGTTAGTTCATATTACTCTGCTTTAGGCGTTGCGTTTTCGACGCGGCTCTTTAACTTCTGGCCGGGTCTGAAGGTCACCACGCGGCGGGCTGTAATGGGAATATCTTCCCCCGTCTTCGGGTTACGGCCCGGACGTTGGTTTTTGTCTCGCAAATCAAAATTGCCAAAACCGGAGAGTTTTACCTGCTCACCATTTTCCAGAGCACGACGGATCTCTTCGAAAAACAGCTCTACCAGCTCTTTGGCATCCCGTTTGCTAAGCCCAAGCTTATCAAACAGATATTCTGACATTTCAGCTTTTGTAAGCGCCATAGGTTCAATCCCTCAATGATGCCTGGAATCGCTCTTTTAATGCCTCTACACATTTGGCGACGGTAGCGGCAATCTCCTCTTCTTCGAGTGTACGGCTGGTATCCTGAAGGATAAGGCTAATAGCGAGGCTCTTGAAACCTTCTGCTACGCCCTTGCCGCGGTACACGTCAAATAAGTTTACGCCAACTACCTGATTTACGCCAACTTTCTTACATTCGGCCAAAATATCTGCTGCGGGCACGTTTTCAGCGACCACAACCGCGATATCACGGCGGTTCGCCGGGAAGCGAGAGACGTCCTGCGCCTGAGGAATAACGCGGTCTGCAACCGGGTTCCACTCCAGCTCGAACACGATGGTACGGCCGTTCAGGTCCAGCTTACGCTCCAGCTCAGGATGAACAACCCCAATGAAACCAACGCGTTTGCCCTCTAAATAAATCGCCGCGCTCTGGCCCGGATGGAGCGCAGGAATCGCTTCCGCGCGGAATTCAATTTCAGATAATTTACCGGTCAGATCCAGAATCGCTTCCAGATCACCCTTCATATCGTAGAAATCAACCGTGCCTTTTGCCAGGTCCCAGTGCTCTTCGTAGCGGTTACCGCTGATGGCGCCAGCCAGCATGAGATCCTGACGGATGCCTAAATTTGCCTGATTATCCGGCACAAAGCGTAAACCGCTTTCGAAAATGCGCACGCGGTTCTGCTGGCGGTTCTGGTTGTAAACGATAGTCCCCAGCAGGCCCGTCCACAGGGACAGACGCATCGCGGACATTTCGCTGGAGATTGGGCTTGGCAGGATCAGCGCTTCCTGACCTGGGTGGATCAGCTGCTGCAGCTTAGGATCAACGAAGCTGTAGGTGATCACTTCCTGGTAGCCTTTGTCATTCAGCATGGTTTTCACACGCTTCAGGGACAGGTCAGCTTCACGGTGGGTCCCCATTACCAGACCCGCCTGGACAGGCTCGTCAGGGATGTTGTTGTAGCCGTAAACGCGGGCCACTTCTTCGACCAGATCTTCTTCAATTTCCATGTCGAAACGCCATGATGGCGCAACGGCTTTCCACTCGTCCTGGCCTTCGGTCACTTCACAGCCCAGACGCTTCAGGATGTCGGTCACCTGCGCATCGGCAACGTGATGGCCAATCAGGCGATCCAGCTTGCTGCGGCGCAGGGTGATGGTCGCACGCTTAGGCAGCGTCGCTTCGTTGGTGACGTCAATAACCGGCCCCGCTTCACCGCCACAGATGTCGATCAGCAGGCGGGTCGCACGTTCCATCGCTTTGTACTGCAGCGCCGGGTCAACGCCGCGCTCGTAGCGGTGAGAGGCATCGGTGTGCAGGCCGTGACGGCGTGCGCGACCGGTGATGGAGAGCGGACTGAAGAACGCGCATTCCAGCAGGACATTTTGCGTCTCATCGTTCACGCCAGAATGCTCGCCCCCGAAGATACCGCCCATTGCCAGCGCTTTGCTGTGGTCAGCAATCACCAGGGTGTCGGCATTCAGTTTGGCTTCAGTGCCGTCCAGCAGCACCAGGGTTTCGCCCTCTTTCGCCATGCGCACAACGATGCCGCCTTCAATGCGATCTTTATCGAACGCGTGCATCGGCTGGCCCAGCTCCAGCAGAACGTAGTTAGTGACGTCAACCACGGCGTCGATTGAGCGGATACCGCAGCGGCGCAGCTTCTCTTTCATCCACAGCGGGGTTGGCGCTTTAACGTTGATGCCTTTCACCACGCGGCCGAGGTAGCGCGGGCACGCGTCTGCAGCGTCAACCTGAATCGGCAGCACGTCACTGATGGTCGCTTCAACCGGCGCAATGTCCGGCGCGTTGAGTTCGGTCTGGTTCAGTACGGCCACGTCGCGCGCCACGCCGATAATGCCTAAGCAGTCGGCACGGTTTGGCGTAACGCTGATTTCGATAGTGTTGTCATCAAGCTTCAGGTATTCGCGGATATCGGTGCCAACTGGTGCATCCAGCGGCAGCTCAATGATGCCGTTGTGATCGTCGGAAATACCCAGCTCGGAGAAAGAGCACAGCATGCCTTCAGACGGCTCGCCGCGCAGCTTGGCGGCTTTGATTTTGAAATCACCCGGCAGCACGGCACCGACGGTCGCCACGGCCACCTTCAGGCCCTGACGGCAGTTTGGCGCACCGCAGACGATATCCAGCAGACGGTCACCGCCCACGTTCACTTTTGTCACGCGCAGTTTGTCAGCGTTAGGGTGCTGGCCGCACTCTACCACTTCGCCGACGACCACACCGTTGAAGGCACCGGAAACTGGCTCAACGCCGTCAACTTCCAGGCCCGCCATGGTGATCTGGTTGGAAAGCGCTTCGCTGTCCAGCGTGGTGTTCACCCACTCGCGTAACCACAGTTCACTGAATTTCATTGTTCTGTCCTGCCCTTATTTAAACTGTTTGAGGAAACGCAGATCGTTTTCGAAGAATGCACGTAGGTCGGTGACGCCGTAGCGCAGCATGGTCAGACGCTCCATGCCCATACCGAACGCAAAGCCGGAGTAAACTTCCGGATCGATACCCACGTTGCGCAGCACGTTTGGATGCACCATGCCGCAGCCCAGCACTTCCAGCCATTTGCCGTTTTTGCCCATCACGTCAACTTCCGCAGACGGCTCGGTGAACGGGAAGTAAGAAGGACGGAAACGAACCTGCAGATCTTCCTCAAAGAAGTTGTTCAGGAAATCGTGCAGCGTGCCCTTCAGGTTGGTGAAGCTGATATTTTTATCAACAATCAGGCCTTCCATCTGGTGGAACATTGGGGTGTGGGTCTGATCGTAGTCGTTACGATAGACGCGACCCGGCGCGATGATGCGGATTGGCGGTTCCTGCTCCTTCATGGTACGGATCTGAACGCCTGAGGTCTGGGTACGCAGCAGACGCGTAGCATCAAACCAGAAAGTGTCGTGGTCAGCGCGTGCCGGATGATGGCCTGGAATGTTCAGGGCGTCGAAGTTGTGGTAATCATCTTCGATTTCCGGGCCAGTCGCCACGGTAAAGCCGAGCTCACCGAAGAAACTTTCAATGCGATCGATGGTGCGGGTGACCGGGTGCAGACCACCGTTTTCGATACGACGGCCCGGCAGAGAAACGTCAATGGTTTCTGCCGCCAGACGTGCGTTCAGCACCGCGCTTTCCAGCTCGGCCTTGCGTGCGTTCAGCGCCTGCTGGACCTGCTCTTTGGCTTCGTTAATCACCGCACCCGCTGCAGGGCGTTCTTCAGGCGGCAGTTCACGCAGGGTTGTCATTTGAAGGGTCAGGTGCCCTTTCTTCCCAAGATATTCGACGCGGACATTGTCTAACGCGGCAACATCTGAGGCCTGATTAATGGCGGCTGTTGCACTGGCAACCAGCTCTGCGAGATGTGACATGATTTTCCTCATTATGTCGGTGCAGACACCGATTTGGTGGAGTTATTCTCTCAAATTCAGGCACAAAAAAAGCCTCCATCGGGAGGCTTATCTGGCGCTGTTTTTCGTTTCATCTTTCACGCGCTAGCCTCCTGAGATCAGGTGCTAAAGTAAAAGAAGAAGCGGAAAATAGCAGCATTCATGCTTGCGTTACCTTGTGTGGTAAAAACCGTTAAGACCTTATTGAAAAGCCTGGACGGATAAATGTCAATCTTCTGATGGTGTTAAATGAAAAGAGGGAGCAAAGCCCCCTCTCTCAACTGGCTTATGCCAGTGCTGCTTTCGCTTTTTCGACCAGAGCGGTGAACGCTACTTTGTCGAATACTGCGATGTCAGCCAGGATCTTACGGTCGATTTCAACAGAGGCTTTTTTCAGGCCGTTGATGAATTTGCTGTAAGAAATACCGTTCTGACGTGCTGCTGCGTTGATACGCGCAATCCACAGTTGACGGAACTGACGCTTACGCTGACGACGGTCACGGTAAGCGTACTGACCTGCTTTGATAACAGCCTGGAAGGCAACGCGGTATACGCGTGAACGCGCACCGTAGTAGCCTTTAGCTTGTTTCAAAATTTTCTTGTGACGTGCACGTGCAATTACACCACGTTTTACGCGAGCCATATGTGCTCTCCTGTATCTATATTCTTAGTAAAAAATTAAACGTTAACGGCTTATGCGTACGGCAGGCACGCGATAACCAGACCCAGATCGCCTTTAGAAACAAGGCCTTTTGGACGCAGGTGACGTTTACGCTTAGTAGATTTTTTGGTCAGAATATGACGCAGGTTTGCGTGCTTACGCTTAAATCCACCACCACCGGTTTTTTTGAAGCGCTTAGCAGCACCGCGTACGGTCTTAATTTTTGGCATCTTAATAACTTCCACTTCGCATTGTTAAATAAACGAAACATAGGCGAACAAAACCTATGAAACCCGAAGGCTCCACAGATTTTGCTGCTTGAAGGCCTTACTGTTTCTTCTTAGGAGCGAGCACCATGATCATCTGGCGGCCTTCGATCTTCGTAGGGAAGGATTCGACTACTGCCAGTTCACTCAGATCGTCACGGACGCGGTTAAGCACTTCCATACCAATCTGTTGGTGGGCCATCTCACGACCGCGGAAACGCAGCGTGATCTTGGCCTTATCGCCATCTTCCAGAAAGCGAATCAGGCTGCGGAGTTTTACCTGATAATCGCCATCGTCGGTACCAGGACGGAATTTGATTTCCTTAACCTGGATAACTTTTTGCTTCTTCTTCTGTTCCTTAGAAGACTTACTCTTTTCATAAAGGAACTTGCCGTAGTCCATGATACGACAAACTGGCGGTTCGGCGTTAGGGCTGATTTCAACTAAATCTACTCCAGCTTCTTCAGCCTTTTCGATCGCTTCTCTCAGACTCACAATCCCCAGCTGCTCGCCTTCCAGACCTGTTAAGCGAACTTCCTGGGCGCGAATCTCGCCATTGATACGATTCGGACGTGCCGTTTGAACTCGTTTTCCGCCTTTAATACCTTATTCCTCCAGTTGTTGAAGACTGCGGCTGCGAATCTCTTGTTGCAGCTTCTCAATCACTTCACTTACGTCCAGGCTGCCCAGGTCTTTACCACGGCGGGTGCGAAC
Source organism: Enterobacter sp. 296B2 (assembly GCF_034106185.1). Classification (NCBI taxonomy): domain Bacteria; kingdom Pseudomonadati; phylum Pseudomonadota; class Gammaproteobacteria; order Enterobacterales; family Enterobacteriaceae; genus Enterobacter; species Enterobacter sp. 296B2. The sequence continues at coordinate 133,002 of NZ_JAWNCA010000009.1, forward strand.
GGCAACTTTGCCTGCTTCCACCTCTTTATCACCACAGACCAACATATACGGGACACGACGTAAAGTGTGCTCGCGGATTTTAAAGCCAATCTTCTCATTTCTCAAGTCTGCTTTTACGCGAATGCCCGCATTTTGTAGTTTCTGCGTCAATTCTTTAACGTAATCTGCCTGAGAATCGGTAATGTTCATCACCACGACCTGCACTGGCGCAAGCCAGGTTGGGAAGAAGCCCGCGAACTCTTCGGTCAGGATGCCAATGAAGCGCTCCAGAGAACCGAGAATGGCACGGTGAATCATGACCGGCACCTGACGCTCGTTGTCTTCGCCAACATAAGAGGCGCTTAAACGCTGCGGCAGGGAGAAGTCCAGCTGTACCGTTCCGCACTGCCATGCGCGATCGAGGCAGTCATACAGGGTAAATTCAATTTTCGGACCGTAGAACGCGCCCTCGCCCAGCTGGTATTCGAACGGAATGCCGTTCTCTTCCAGCGCTACGGCGAGATCCGCTTCTGCGCGATCCCAGGTCTCATCGCTACCGATACGTTTTTCCGGACGCGTTGAGAGTTTGACCACGATCTTCTCGAAGCCAAAGGTGCTGTACATATCGTAGACCATACGAATACAGGCGTTAACTTCATCACGGACCTGATCTTCAGTACAGAAGATATGCGCATCATCCTGAGTAAAGCCACGAACGCGCATCAGACCGTGCAGCGCGCCTGATGGCTCGTTACGGTGGCAGCTACCGAACTCCGCCATACGCAGCGGCAGGTCGCGGTAGGATTTCAGACCCTGGTTGAAGATCTGTACGTGGCCCGGGCAGTTCATTGGCTTGATGCAGTATTCACGGTTCTCAGACGAGGTGGTGAACATCGCATCTTTGTAGTTGTCCCAGTGGCCGGTTTTTTCCCACAGCACACGGTCCATCATGAACGGGCCTTTCACTTCCTGATACTGATACTCTTTCAGTTTGGAGCGTACGAACGTTTCCAGTTCACGGAAGATAGTCCAGCCATCGTTATGCCAGAACACCATGCCCGGCGCTTCTTCCTGCATATGGTACAGGTCGAGCTGCTTACCGATTTTACGGTGGTCACGCTTCGCGGCCTCTTCCAGGCGCTGCAGGTACGCGTTCAGGGCTTTCTTATCAGCCCACGCGGTACCATAGATACGCTGCAACATCTTGTTGTTGCTGTCGCCACGCCAGTAGGCGCCGGCGATCTTCATCAGCTTGAAATGATGACAGAAGCGCATGTTCGGCACGTGCGGTCCACGGCACATGTCGACGTATTCTTCGTGATGGTACAAGCCAGGCTTGTCATCATGAGCGATGTTTTCATCGAGAATAGAGACTTTGTAGCTCTCGCCACGCTTGACGAAGGTTTCACGCGCTTCGTGCCAGCTGACTTTCTTCTTGATGACGTCATAGTTGGTTTCGGCGAGCTCGTGCATACGTTTTTCGAGCGCGTCGATATCTTCCTGGGTCAGGGTGTGGTCAAGATCAACGTCATAGTAGAAGCCGTTGTCGATAACCGGACCGATCGCCATTTTGGTGTTTGGCCACAGCTGCTTGATAGCATGACCCAACAGGTGCGCGCAGGAGTGACGAATGATCTCAAGACCTTCTTCGTCTTTCGCGGTGATGATTGCAAGCGTCGCATCGTTTTCAATCAGATCGGACGCATCAACCAGCTCACCGTTCACACGGCCGGCGATGGTCGCTTTCGCGAGGCCAGGACCGATGTCAAGGGCAACATCCATAGGGCTAACAGCGTGGTCGAAATGGCGTTGGCTGCCATCAGGAAGAGTAATTACAGGCATTTTATATCCTTATTTGCAGTGATGCCCCACACATAAGAGCATATACAAAGAAAATAATCGTGATTTGACAATAGATTACGACACCATCTGACCAACAATCGTCAAATTGGTTCGTCATCATACACCTGCCGAATTCAGATTAATGCGGATTTACGGCAAGCGACGTAATGTTAACACTATCAGCAAGGAGATTGCACCCTCTGCAGCCAGATTGATAGGCTGGCATTTCGCGCGAATTTGCAGGCTGCATCTCTCCGGCGCTCGCATTTCAGACATGCTGGGCTACTCTTGAACATGCCTTTAAATCAACAGGTGCATACCATGAATGTATCCAGTAGAACGGTTGTGATTTTGAACGTCCTTTCCGCAACAGGTTTATTGCTGATTCTCGCCGAACGATTCCACTGGTTCTGAGCCGAACCCTCGTTGGCATAACCCGATCGCTCCCGGGAAGGCGCATCTTTTAGCCCCGTTTGATAGACTATGCGTATCAACGAACAAGGATTAGGTTATGCCAACAAAACGATTTGCCGTAAAACACTGGAAAATGGTGCTGGTGCTGGTTGCCATCTGCGGCGCAATGCTGTTATTTCGGTGGGCGGCAATGATTTGGGGCTAAATACAACTTTAGCTGTCCAAATAAAATAAATGCCGTTGCGCGTGAAGAGAATTTATTGGCGCGGGTTAACCATAATAATGAAAACGGGCCGACACCATCATCGGCCCGCTATGATTACATTTTATAGCCCAGCGAAATCGTGGTTCTGCGATCGGTATGATCCGGTGCCGTTTCTGGCGGCGAAGAGTTCCAGGTCACGTTGTAGGCCAATTTCAAACCAAAGTGTTCATTGATAGCCACGTTCAAAGCACTTTCGGAGTTCAGCGTCGTATCCTCGGCACCAAACACAGAAACACCCTGCGTAAATTTGGTGTTGTCGGTCATCTGCCAGGCATACGTGCCAGAAGCATAACCCAGCGGCTGGGTTTCATTTTCGCCATTGGTGTACTCGTCATAGCGGACACCAGGACCGAATTCGAAACGGAGGCTGTGTACCGGTCCATTCAGGAACTGACGACCATAACCGGCGGTGAACACATCGCGCTGGCGATAGCCGTTGAAGCGGTCGGTTAACCAACTAGCCTGACCAAAGATGTAGTCATAGTCGGTCATGTTGTAACGGCTACGTCCACCTACCGCGTATTTCTCGGATGAGCGTTCATCGTTAGCGGACGTGTTGCTGGCATTTCCCCACAGCGACCATGCAGTGGTATTGCCGTACCAGGTCAGGGTGCTGTCCGCCGTCAGAGAAGAGCTTTTCGTATTACCCGATTGCGCGAGATACCCGGCGTTAAGGTTACCTTCAAACGGTTTTTTGGCAGTGGAGGGATCGTCCATGACAGTAAAAACGGTGTCATCGGCGGCTGCATTCAGTGATGCAAAAACGCCACCCGCCAGCATCAGTGCTGCGGGTACTGTCTTCAAAAGCTTCATTTTATTTAAGGAGTCCGTACAACAAAAAAAGAGACCACCACGGTCTCGGAAACTTTCTTGAGGATCAATGACAAGGCGTCCAGAGAAAGGTAACAAATTATAAAAAGGCGCAAATAACATAGCAATATTTTCTTATTTCATTTTTTGAATAAGAACGATCTCAAAACGCGTTTTATTTTATATATCCCTCATCGCATTTATGTCAGCATTCATTTTTAAAATCATACTGTTATTTACATTGCCTTCCTGTCGATCGGTGCCAGGCTTAAAAGAACCCATGCTAAAAGGAGGTTATGATGGCTTCAATTTATACGCTGACGCTCTCCCCTTCCCTCGACTCCGCGACCATAACGCCGCAAATTTACCCGGAAGGTAAACTACGCTGTAGCGCACCCGTATTTGAGCCGGGAGGCGGCGGGATTAACGTGGCGCGCGCGATTACTCACCTCGGCGGTAAAGCAACGGCCATATTCCCGGCCGGTGGCGCCACGGGGGAGCATCTTGTTACCTTGCTGGCCGATGAACAGGTTGCCGTGGATACCGTCGACGCCAAAGACTGGACCCGGCAGAACCTGCATGTCCACGTTGAGTCCAGCGGTGAACAGTATCGCTTCGTTATGCCGGGCGCCAGGCTGAGCGATGATGAGTTTCGTCAACTGGAAGAGAAGGTGTTGACTATTGAAAGCGGCTCGCTGCTGGTCATCAGCGGTAGCCTGCCGCCGGGCGTCAGAACAGAAAAGCTGACCGCGCTGGTTGAGGCCGTACTTCAGCGCGGCATCCGCTGCATTGTCGACAGCTCAGGCGAAGCCCTGCAGGCAGCATTGGAACCCGGACAGCTTGAGCTCGTTAAGCCTAACCAGAAAGAGCTCAGTGCGCTTGTTAATCGCGAACTTAGCCAGCCGGATGACGTGCGTACTGCCGCAGAAGAGCTGGTTCGCAGCGGCAAAGCGCACCGCGTTGTCGTCTCTCTCGGTCCTCAGGGTGCGCTGGCCGTCGACAAGACGGGATTTGTGCAGGTTGTGCCGCCCCCAATGAAGAGCCAGAGCACCGTCGGCGCAGGTGACAGTATGGTGGGCGCGATGGCGCTGAAGCTGGCACAGGGCGCGTCACTTCTGGAGATGACCCGTTATGGTGTCGCAGCGGGGAGTGCCGCCACCATCAATCAGGGAACGCGCCTGTGTTCGCTTGCCGATACGCAGAAAATCGTCGATTACCTGTCACGAAGCTGACCGCTATTCCCCTTCCTGACGGAGGGGGATACACGTCGAAGTCGCCAAATATGGCGTATCGACTATGCTAAAAAAACTTTCAGGATAACAACGAGGTGAATTATGAGCAGTGGTGATATCACCCGCTACGTCGTGACCATCAGCCTTCATGAAGCATCGCTGACCGAGCTTAATGAGCTCAACAACGCCTTTACACGGGCGAACTTCCTGCTCACGCTGACGGATGACGAAGGTCATATTCATGATTTAGGCACCCTGGCGTTTGGCCTGATCGCTGCCCTGAGTGAAGAAGAGGTGCATGCGCTGGCCGCCAGTCTGGTGGAAAGTGTGACCGACAAGCCTGCCGACATTACCGTGGAAACGTGGGAGCGCTGGCAGAAAAAAGAATAATAAGTGCCCTGCATGAAATTAAACCGCTCAGGTGTGCGTTAGTTCGTATTTTTTTACCGCAATTATGCGCTAACTTTATGATCTGGCAGACAACATGGGAGAGTCAACATGTGGCAGGCTATCAGTCATCTTTTACATGAGCAATTGGGTGAAGGTGAAATTGAACTGCGTAACGAGCTGCCGGGCGGTGAAATTCACGCCGCGTGGCATTTACGCTACGCAGGACGCGATCTGTTCGTTAAATGCGACGAGCGAGAGCTGCTCCCGATCTTTACCGCTGAAGCCGATCAGCTTGAACTGTTGTCCCGCAGTAAAACGGTGACGGTACCTGAGGTACTGGCCGTGGGTAGCGACCGGGACTACAGCTTTCTGGTGATGGACTATCTCCCTGCCCGTCCGTTGGATGCCCATAATGCCTTTATTCTCGGGCAACAGTTAGCGCGTCTGCACCAGTGGAGCGACCAGCCCCAGTTTGGCCTCGACTTTGACAATGACCTTTCCACCACGCCGCAGCCCAATGCCTGGCAGCGCCGCTGGGCAACATTCTTTGCCGAGCAGCGCATCGGATGGCAGCTTGAGCTGGCCGCTGAAAAAGGGCTGGAATTTGGCAACATTGATGCCATCGTCGAGCATGTGCAACAGCGCCTGGCTTCCCACCAGCCTCAGGCTTCTCTGCTGCACGGCGATCTATGGTCCGATAACTGCGCGCTGGGCCCCAACGGCCCGTATATCTTTGACCCGGCCTGCTACTGGGGTGACAGAGAGTGCGATCTGGCCATGTTGCCCCTGCATCCCGAACAGCCGCCGCAAATATACGATGGCTATCAGTCTGTCTCCCCCCTGCCGCCGGACTTCCTTGAGCGCCAGCCCGTGTACCAGCTCTATACGCTGATGAACCGAGCCATTCTTTTTGGCGGGCAACATCTGGTCAACGCCCAGCGTGCGCTTGAACGCGTGCTTGCGGTATAAAGACAAAACGGGTGGCCTTGCCGCCACCCTTATCTGTTACAGAAAACCGAGCAGTGAGAAGAAGAAGTATCCCGCCACGATGATAATAACCGGTAGGATATAGAGCGGGAAAATTTGCAGGAAAATGGTGTGACGAGGCACCACAATGCGGGATTCAATCTGCTCCCGGCTCATTCCTTCAGGGCCTTTCGCCTTCTCGAGGATAAGCTGATCTTCCACCCCTTCGCGTAAAAAACGGGTCTGGCGGCTCATTCGTGCACCTGATGCCTGTAGCGCCATCGCAATAAAAATCAGCGCATAGATAATCCAGAAACCAATATTCAGCTGCTGGTGAAAGTCCGGCGTTGGCGAGTTGAACCAGAAGACGTTCAGGAACGGGGTGTTAAACCGCACCATCTCAATCATGACATGTGCAAAATCAAGCATTACCGCATTAATGCCCGGCTGTTTTTCGCTGTGATCGTACATAAACTTCAGCACGGAGATCAGCGTAGAAATGACGGCGGGTATAAAAATCACCCAGCCTGCAATACGTTTTAAGACAGCAATGCGTCCAGCTTGTTGATACGTCATCAGTTCCTCTTCATAAAGACGCGTTATGTGTGCCTAAGTCTACCTGCTGGACATCAATTTCGCCCGCTCTTTGAAAGCAATATGCTAAATTGCAGACTGTGCTTAGCACTTATCGTCTGTCGAACACCCTGGATAAGGAGACGTTGTGATGTCGACACCGCGCCAGATACTTGCCGCTATTTTTGACATGGATGGATTACTGATTGATTCCGAGCCGTTGTGGGATCGCGCCGAGCTGGACGTGATGGCCAGCCTGGGCGTTGATATCAGCCGCCGTAATGAACTTCCCGACACGCTGGGCCTGCGCATTGATATGGTCGTTGACCTTTGGTACGCCCAACAGCCGTGGGTTGGGCCCAATCGTGACGAAGTCACCGCGCGCATTATCAGCCGCGCCATCGCGCTGGTGGAGGAGACCAAGCCGCTCTTGCCCGGCGTACGTGACGCTGTCGCGCTGTGCAAGTCTCAGGGGCTGAAGGTTGGCCTGGCTTCTGCTTCACCGCTGCATATGCTGGAAAAAGTGCTGATCATGTTTGAGCTGCGAGACAGTTTTGACGCCCTGGCGTCTGCGGAAAAATTGCCCTACAGCAAGCCGCATCCGCAGGTCTATATGGACTGCGCCGCGAAGCTGGGTCTTGATCCGCTTACCTGCGTCGCGCTGGAAGATTCCGTTAACGGCATGGTGGCCTCCAAAGCTGCGCGTATGCGCTCCATTGTGGTTCCTGCTGAAGAAAACCGCCACGATCCCCGGTTTGCTCTTGCCGACGTAAAACTCAATTCGCTGGCTGAACTGACGATGCAACACCTGCGCGGCGAGTAACGCCCCCCTTCAGGCAGCATCATGCTGCCTGAAAACAAAACACTGTTTCATTTTATTTGCTTTTCTCATTCCTGCCTCCTATCTTTAACGTCAGAACGACGATAACCAGCTTCTGAGGCGCGTATGATACTGGACACCTTTACTCTTTCAGGCAAAGTGGCCCTCATCACCGGGTGCGATACCGGGCTGGGACAAGGCATGGCTATTGCGCTGGCGCAGGCAGGCTGCGATATCGTTGGGGTAAATCGCAAAGATCCAGAGAAAACGGCCAGCTCCGTCACCGCCCTGGGAAGACGTTTTTTAGCTATTCGGGCCGATCTGAGCCATCAGGAAAGCCTTCAGCACGTCGTGGATACCGCCGTGGCGGAGATGGGGCAGGTCGATATTCTGGTGAACAATGCCGGGACGATTCGCCGGGAGGATGCTCTGGCGTTCAGTGAAAAGGACTGGGATGAGGTGATGAATCTGAATCTCAAATCGCTCTTTTTCCTCTCGCAGGCGGTCGCTAAACAGTTTATCGCCCAGGGCCAGGGCGGCAAAATTATCAATATCGCCTCTATGCTCTCGTTCCAGGGCGGCATTCGCGTACCGTCGTATACCGCCTCGAAAAGCGGCGTACTGGGGATAACGCGCCTGCTGGCGAATGAGTGGGCGGTACATGGCATCAACGTGAATGCCATCGCGCCGGGCTACATGGCGACGAACAACACGCAGCAGCTGCGCGCGGACGAACAACGCAATGCCGAGATCCTTGCGCGCATTCCGGCGGGTCGCTGGGGAACACCGGACGACCTTCAGGGACCGGTCGTCTTTTTGGCCTCTTCCGCCTCGGATTACGTAAATGGCCACACCTTAGCCGTCGACGGCGGGTGGCTGGCGCGCTGACGGGCGTTTGTGACAAACAGTTACACCGTCACCTCTTTCGCCCACTGTATAAAAACCCTATACTGTATAAATTGACAGTTTCGTGGGTTTTATCATGACGGCGGAAGGCCACCTGCTTTTTTCAATTGCGTGCGCAGTATTTGCCAAAAACGCAGAGCTCACTCCCGTGCTTGCACAGGGAGACTGGTGGCATATTGTCCCTTCCGCCGTATTAACCTGCCTGCTGCCCGATATTGACCACCCGAAATCCTTCCTCGGGCAGCGGCTGAAGTGGGTGTCTAAGCCCATCGCCCGCGCGTTCGGCCACCGCGGGTTTACCCACAGTCTGCTGGCCGTGTTTGGCCTGCTAACGCTTTTCTATTTAAAAGTCCCAGAAAGCTGGATAGTGCCGGGCGATGCCATCCAGGGGATGGTGCTGGGTTATTTAAGCCATATCCTCGCCGATATGCTGACGCCTGCAGGCGTGCCGCTGCTGTGGCCCTGCCGCTGGCGTTTTCGTTTTCCGATCCTTGCGCCGCAGAAAGGGAACCAGCTTGAACGCGTGCTGTGCATGGCGCTGTTCGCGTACGCCGTCTGGATGCCGCAAACCTTGCCCGAAAACAGTGCAGTGCGCTGGTCTTCCCAGATGATCAATTCGCTGCAATTTCAGTTCAATCGTTTTATTCATCATCAGATTGAACAGTAAACCAACAAAATCATTCCATTTGTCATAAACCATTCCATTTGGATATAAGCGCCACATCACACTTCTGCTAACCTTCCGCCAACAGGATCGGGAAAAACCGATCCCACATAATAAATCAGGAGAACGGGGATGAATTTTCCACTCATCGCGAACATAGTCGTGTTCGTCGTATTACTATTGCTTCTCGCGCAGGCGCGCCACAAACAGTGGAGCCTGGCGAAAAAAGTGCTGGTGGGCCTGGTCATGGGTGTGGCGTTTGGTCTGGCCTTACACGCCGTCTACGGCTCCGATAGCCCGGTACTGAAAGAGTCCATCCAGTGGTTCAACATTGTCGGTAACGGCTACGTCCAGCTGCTGCAGATGATCGTTATGCCGCTGGTGTTCGCCTCTATTCTGAGCGCCGTTGCCCGCCTGCACAACGCGACCCAGCTGGGTAAAATCAGCTTTCTGACGATTGGTACGCTGCTCTTCACCACGTTGATTGCCGCGCTGGTGGGGGTGCTGGTTACCAACCTGTTTGGCCTGACCGCCGAAGGTCTGGTTCAGGGTACCGCTGAAACGGCGCGTCTGACCGCCATTCAAACTAACTACGTGGGTAAAGTGGCTGACCTGACGGTTCCGCAGATGGTGCTCTCCTTCATTCCGAAGAACCCGTTTGCTGACCTGACCGGTGCAAGCCCAACCTCTATTATCAGCGTGGTGATCTTCGCGGCTTTCCTGGGTGTGGCGGCGCTTAAGCTGCTGAAAGACGATGCGCCGAAAGGCGAACGCGTGCTGACCGCTATTGATACCCTGCAAAGCTGGGTGATGAAGCTGGTCCGTCTGGTCATGCAGCTGACGCCATACGGTGTTCTGGCGCTGATGACCAAAGTGGTAGCCGGCTCTAACCTGCAGGACATCATTAAGCTGGGCAGCTTCGTTGTCGCCTCTTATCTGGGTCTGGGCATTATGTTCGTGGTGCACGGTATCCTGCTCGGCGTAAACGGCGTCAGCCCGCTGAAATACTTCCGCAAAGTCTGGCCGGTACTGACCTTCGCCTTCACCAGCCGTTCCAGCGCCGCGTCTATTCCGCTGAACGTTGAAGCGCAGACCCGTCGTCTGGGCGTGCCGGAATCCATCGCCAGCTTCTCTGCCTCCTTTGGTGCCACAATTGGTCAAAACGGCTGTGCGGGGCTCTACCCGGCGATGCTGGCAGTGATGGTTGCCCCGACCGTGGGTATCAACCCGCTGGATCCGGTCTGGATCGCCACGCTGGTCGGGATTGTTACCATCAGCTCCGCAGGCGTTGCAGGTGTTGGCGGTGGCGCAACCTTCGCCGCGCTGATTGTGCTGCCCGCGCTGGGCCTGCCCGTGACGCTGGTCGCCCTGCTGATCTCCGTTGAACCGCTGATTGACATGGGCCGTACCGCGCTGAACGTGAGCGGTTCCATGACCGCCGGTACGCTGACCAGCCAGTGGCTGAAGCAGACCGACAAAGCCATTCTGGAAAGTGAAGACGACGCCGAGCTGGCGCACCGTTAATCACGGTAGAAATAAAAAAACCGCCTGATGGCGGTTTTTTTATGGCTGTTATTCTTCAACCTCTTCATCCTGGCGGATTTGCGTCGCCCATCGCTGGGCTGACTCCGGCACGGAAAACGCCGGCGACCGCCGGAAATGTTCACCCATCAGGACAAAAGCCACATATTTACCGCGAAGCAGCCAGACATCACGAAAACCATCCACTTTCAGGGCATGGTCAGGCGGCGCGGGCTCAACGCGGGGCACATAGCTAATAACCTGGCGGTTTTGTTGACGAAGAGGTTTCATAAGCGACGGATTCACTAAAGCAAATTCTTGAAGCAGGAAAATTCTATGATAGCCGATCCTGCTACCTTACGTCGCGCTCCGAGTGGGTGAGATGGCTCCTTTCGTTAATGGCGTGATGTGAAAACTCTTAGTTCGCGAGCCATTTCACGACATTGTTCTATCCTTAATAGGGTTTTTAGCAATGGATAAAGGAGAAGCGTGCAATGTCGAACAAAGATAAAACACATCAATCACCGATTCATGGCACTGAAGAATCTCAACCGGGTATGGACTCTCTCGCCCCTGCTGACGGCTCTCACCGCCCCTCGCCTGGCCCTTCAGCCCCTGGCGAACAGCCAACCGCGCCGGGAAGCATGAAATCGCCGGATACTGGAAACGAGAAGCTGAAATCGCTTGAGCCGCACCGCAAAGGCAGCGAAGGTTTTGCGCTCACCACCAATCAGGGCGTGCGGATTGCTGACGATCAAAACTCCCTTCGCGCAGGCGCGCGCGGGCCAACCCTGCTGGAAGATTTCATCCTGCGGGAAAAAATTACCCATTTTGACCACGAGCGCATTCCTGAACGCATCGTTCACGCGCGCGGCTCGGCTGCACACGGCTACTTCCAGCCCTATAAGAGCCTGAAAGCGATCACCAAAGCGGATTTCCTTTCTGACCCGGATAAAATCACCCCGGTATTTGTGCGTTTCTCCACCGTGCAGGGCGGCGCAGGTTCGGCAGACACGGTCCGAGATATCCGCGGCTTTGCCACTAAGTTTTATACCGAAGAGGGTATTTTCGATCTGGTGGGCAACAATACCCCGGTGTTTTTCATTCAGGATGCGCATAAATTTCCTGACTTTGTCCATGCGGTAAAACCGGAGCCCCACTGGGCCATACCCCAGGGCCAAAGCGCGCACGATACCTTCTGGGACTATGTCTCCCTGCAGCCTGAAACCTTACACAACGTGATGTGGGCGATGTCCGACCGGGGCATTCCGCGCAGCTATCGCACGATGGAAGGGTTCGGTATTCATACTTTCCGCATGATCAATGCGGAAGGTAAAGCCACGTTTGTGCGCTTCCACTGGAAGCCGGTAGCGGGCAAAGCCTCGCTGGTGTGGGATGAAGCACAGAAGCTCACCGGGCGCGATCCGGACTTCCATCGTCGCGAGCTGTGGGAATCGATTGAAGCGGGCGACTTCCCGGAGTACGAACTGGGCCTGCAGCTTATTCCGGAAGAGGACGAGTTTAAGTTCGATTTCGACCTGCTTGACCCGACCAAACTCATTCCTGAGGAGCTGGTGCCGGTACAGCTGGTGGGGAAAATGGTGCTCAACCGCAACCCGGATAATTTCTTTGCCGAAAACGAGCAGGCCGCGTTCCACCCGGGCCATATCGTACCGGGGCTGGATTTCACCAACGATCCGCTGTTACAGGGCCGTCTGTTCTCGTATACCGATACGCAGATTAGCCGTCTTGGCGGGCCGAACTTCCACGAGATACCGATTAACCGCCCAACCTGCCCGTACCATAACTTCCAGCGCGACGGGATGCACCGTCAGGATATTGATACCAACCCGGCGAACTATGAGCCGAACTCCATCAACGATAACTGGCCGCGAGAAACCCCGCCGGGGCCGAAACGCGGCGGATTCGAATCTTATCAGGAACGTATCGACGGCAACAAAATTCGCGAGCGTAGCCCTTCGTTCGGCGAGTATTACGCCCACCCTCGCCTGTTCTGGAACAGCCAGACGCCGATTGAGCAACAGCACATCATCGGCGGCTTTAGCTTCGAGCTCAGCAAAGTGGTGCGCACCTATATCCGCGAGCGGGTGGTCGATCAGCTGGCACATATTGATATTCAGCTTGCCCAGAGCGTGGCGGATAACCTGGGCATTACGCTAACGGACGAGCAGCGCAACCTTGCTCCGCCGAAAGAGGTTAACGGCGTGAAGAAAGATCCGTCGTTGAGCCTGTATGCGGTGCCTGGAGGCTCGATTAAAGGCCGCGTGGTCGCCATCCTGCTGAACGATAAAACCCGCGCCAGCGACGTGCTGGGGATCATGCAGGCGCTGAAAACCCAGGGCGTGCATGCGAAACTGCTTTATTCCCGCATGAGGGAAGTGACCGCCGATGACGGCTCCGTGCTGCCGGTGGCGGCGACCTTTGCCGGGGCACCATCGCTGACCGTCGATGCAGTGATTGTGCCGTGCGGGGATATTGACAGCCTACTGAACAACGGTGACGCCGTGTATTATCTGCTGGAAGCCTATAAGCACCTGAAACCGATCGCGCTGTCCGGCGACGCGCGACAGTTTAAGGCGCAGCTGAAGGTTGCCGATCAAGGTGAGGATGGCATTGTCGAGGGCGATAACGTGGACGATGCCTTTATGACGAAGCTGTTTGACCTGCTCGCCGCGCACCGCGTCTGGTCACGCAGCAGTAAGATTGACCAGATACCGGCCTAAAAATACCCTCACCCCGGCCCTCTCCCTGAAAGGGAGAGGGTGAAATGCAGACCTGTGCTCGTATTACAGGCAGCACCGCCCGGTTCCCTCGCCCCTTTGGATAAAGGATGTTAAAAAGTGTTCACCATGTCCCCGAACCGTACACCCCTGAAAGGGAGAGGGTGAAATGCAGACCTGTGCTCGCATTACAGACAGCACCGCCCGGTTCCCTCGCCCCTTTGGATAAAGGATGTTAAAAAGTGTTCACTATGTCCCCGAACCGTACACCCTGAAAGGGAGAGGGAGAAATGCAGACCTGTGCTCGTATTACAGGCAGCACCGCCCGGTTCCCTCGCCCCTTTGGATAAAGGATGTTAAAAAGTGTTCACCATGTCCCCGGACCGTACACCCCTGAAAGGGAGAGGGAGAAATGCAGACCTGTGCTCGCATTACAGACAGCACCGCCCGGTTCCCTCGCCCCTTTGGGGAGAGGGTTAGGGTGAGGGGGAATTTCTCACAGATCCCCAAACGTCCCCAGACGATACCCACGCTCGGCAATCGCATACTTCAGCGACGCCGACGTTAGCACGTCCAGCTCAGCGAGGCGCGGCCAGCAGTAGGCGCTTTTCCGCACTGTGTTATCGACAAAAGCAGGATGCGCCATAACTTCCAACGACCGTTCCCCCCTGGCGGCGGAATCTTCCAGCACCTTCAGGAACAGCCCTTCGTCGATCTCATCGCCGTAAAAGGCACTGCTGAACCCCTCAGTGGTTGCCACGGCGCAGTCCTGCACGCCCCGCACCTCACGATCCACGCGCATCGCCACGCCTTTGCGTTGGGCAAACGCCGCAACGATCGGGAAAATCGCCGGGATCATGTGCGCATGATGGTGGCTGTCAATATGCGTCGGCGCCTTGCCAAACAGATCAACAAAGCGGTTGTACTGGCAGTCCAGCTCACGGGCAATCTCTTCGAGCGGCAGAGCGTCCTGCTCCGCCAGCTCCCAAATCCATTTGCCCAGCAGGCCGTCGCGCGTCAGGCCCGGCATTGGCGAAAGCGGCATCCCGAGCGTCAGCACAAAATGCATGCCGACGCCCAGCTCCGGCACCTCGCGGCTCAGCTGCGCCGCGTGTTCAACCGCCTCACCATTCACCAGTGCCGTGGTAGAGGTTACAACCCCCCGACGACAGGCTTCAATAATGCCGTAGTTCTGACCTTTAGAGAGGCCAAAGTCATCAGCATTAACGATCAGCAGGTTTTCCATTGTGCGTCCTCTCAGTGGTGTTTGAACTTCAGCTTCTCGATCGTGGCGGCAAAGTTCGGCAACCATTTTTCATGCGCCAGGATCATCTCGCTGGCCAGCTGCTCCGCATCGCGGTCGGAATGCACCAGCGGGCTAAGGTTCAGCGCCAGAAGCACGTCATTGAGCTCGCCGCTCAGCGCCGCATTGCTTGCCGCCACTTCAAAGCCTTTGATGGTGTGGATCAGGCCCATGACCTTATCATCGAAGTGGGTGATACGTGGATGCGGTTTAGCGCCATCGCGTCCCAGGATGCAGGTCATCTCAACCGCCCAGTCAGCCGGGATATTGTCGATATGGCCGTGATGCGGCACGTTGACATAGTGCTCCGCCTGCTTGTCGTTGTAGATGGCGTTGATCACTTCACACGCCGCATCAGAGTAATAGGCCCCGCCCCGCTGCTCCAGCGCTTTCGGTTTAACGTTCAGGTTCGGATCTTTATACAAATCGAACAGCTGCTTCTCAACTTTCTGAACGATCTGCGCGCGCGCGCCGCCCTTATAGTACTCGCCCATTTCGATGGCCAGCATCTCTTTCTGCTTGAAGTAGTAAAGCAGGTACGAGCACGGCAGCAGATTCAGCGAGCGGATAAGCCCTTCGCTGAACGGCAGGTCAAAGATGTTCTTCACGGAGGCCGCGGTCAGGCGACCGGAAGCCACGCCGTCGAGCAGCTCGGCAAAGCGCGATTTTCCGTTCACGATGACGTCCTTAATGAACACCATGTGGTTCAGGCCGAACAGGTCGATAGAGAGATCGTCACTGTCGGTCAGCTCCAGCACGTCGCGGATAAACATCTTCATGCCGATCGGGATATTGCAGACGCCGATAAAGCGTTTGAAACTGGTATGACGATAAACCGCCTCGGTCACCATTCCGGCCGGGTTAGTGAAGTTAATCACCCACGCGTTCGGGCAGACCTCTTGCACATCTTTTACGATGTCGAAAATCACCGGAATGGTACGCAGGCCTTTGAACAGGCCGCCCGCGCCGTTGGTCTCCTGCCCCAGGTAGCCGTGGCTCAGCGGAATACGCTCGTCCAGCTCGCGCGCTTTCAGTTGGCCGACGCGCAGCTGGGTAGTGACGAAATCCGCATCTTTCAGCGCCAGGCGACGATCGAGGGATTTATGCACGGTCATAGGCACGCCCGCTTTCTCAACCATGCGCTTGCACAGGTCAAAAATAATATCCAGCTTCTCCTGACCTTCCTCAACATCCACCAGCCATAATTCGCTGACCGGTAATTCGTGATAGCGTTTTAAAAAGCCTTCAAGTAATTCCGGGGTATAGCTGCTGCCGCCGCCAATGGTTACGACTTTTAATTTCTTTTGCATAATATCTCCCTTAGCGTATCAGGTTAATCGCCTGCAAGGTATAGCGTACTCTTCCCGCTATTTGGGCAAGCCATTAAAGCAATATTTGTGGCGGGTGACCCGCCGAAAGTTAATTAATTACCGTTAAATTCTTCCGGTAGCTGTTCGGTGTGAATGACGTCAATTTTTTAAAAGTTTTAATAAACAGACTGGGACTGCTGTATCCTGACTCATACGCAATATCGGTGACAGAATAGTTGGTAATTTCCAGCTGTTTTTTGGCAAAGTTAATGCGGATTTCATTAATAATTTGCACCGGCGTTTTACGATAATAACGCTGCGTCGCGCGGGTCAGATATTCCTGGGATTTCCCCGAGAGGGATACCATATTTTCCAGCGCATTTTCGCTGAACTGGCCTTTATCGTGCATCAGTTCCACGGTGCTGCGCAGCCACTGTGGAACATCATCCGTCACCTGCTGCTCTTCACGGTGATGCCGCAACCGGTTCATCACGTAGAAGGTCACCGTTTCAATAAACTCGTCAAATTCATTGTCGCGGAAGTTAAGCGAGGCGATGACCGTTTCAATCCAGGTCATGAACTCGTTTTTTACACGGTATACCTGGGACGCCACAAAGCAGAACGGCACCAGCGGCAGATAGTGCTTCTCAAAGAAGCGTCTGCTGACGCCCACGTTCAGAATGCGGGTCGCGCCAAATTCGTAAAAGCTCTGGTGATAGGAACCCATCGGCAGGAAGACAAAATCCCCTCGCTCTAGCAGGACGCGCTTACCGTTGATCTCCTGGTAGTAGCGGCCGGTCAGAACAATCGTGAACTCATAGTAGTCATGCTGGTGCAGACCGCTGGCGCTCTCCGTCTTGTTGTAGATAACCACGTGAAAATTTTTGCCATTAAACAGTTGCTGTTCAAATGCGGTTTTGATTTCCATCGTGCTGACCTCCTGCTGCTCAATCCGACTTAGTGCATCTTCTCGTGAAGCTCAATCAACTCCGCCACCAGCTCGCGTGCCAGCATGGACGTCATCAGGTGATCCTGTGCGTGTACCAGCACCAGACTGACCTTCATCTTCCCTTCGCCCTGGTCGCTTTCAATCAGCTTTGTCTGCACCAGGTGCGCTTCGTTCAGCGCCGTGCGGGACTGCTCCATCATGGTTTTCGCGGCGGCGAAATCGCCCTGCTTGGCCTGCTTCAGTGCGGCATACGCCAGGCTGCGCGCCTGACCTGAGTTGATGATGAGGCCCATCACCACTTCTTCGAGATCGTTCTCTGCGGCTTCGTCTGCGACGATACTATCCAAATCTAACATGTTTAAGCTCCTTGTGGCTGGCGCGGGCTTCCCCGCGCCGGTCAATATTAGAATTTCAGTGAGAGGGCAATTTCCTCTTCGCTCTCTTCTTCATCAATGATGGTGGCGGCTTTGTTCGCAATCGCCACGAATGGCATGTACAGCAGGGTGGCAATCCCGAGGTTGAATATCGCCAGCAGGAAGGCCGCGACGCTACCGTTGGTGTTAAAGAACGCGCCCAGACCTGCCGGCATGGTCCACGGTGCAATGTTGGTGATCGGTGGAATAATACCCATGTAATAGGCCGTCAGGGTGATCGCTGCCAGCAGCGGCTGCACCAGGATGAACGGGATAAACATTACCGGGTTCATGATGATTGGCAGACCGAACAGAATCGGCTCGTTAATCTGGAAGATGCCCGATGGCAGCGCCAGTTTCGCCACCTGACGGTAGTCAGCGCGACGAGAGACAATAAAGACCGCGATGATCAGACCCAGGGTCGCCCCGGTACCACCCAGGAAAATATAGGAGTCAAGCATCGGCTTCGCCCACACATGGAAGGTTTTACCTGCCGCCAGCGCCGCATCAACGGAGCCGTACTGCTGGTAAAGCGCAACGTTTTCCAGTGCCCATGGGGTCATAATTCCGCTGTCCAGCGCGGCCAGTGCCAGTGAACCATGCACGCCGAAGAACCACAGCAGAGAGGTGAAAATCACATACGCCCAACCGACCACGCCACCCATCGACGCCAGCGGCGTAGAGATAGAGTCCATGATGATCTGGTGGAAGTTCGTGCCCCAGTGAGAGAGCGCCCAGGCGATAATCCCCATGATGGAGAGAATAATGAAGCCTGGGATCAACGCGGAAAATGAACGAGAAACGGAGGCCGGTACGCTATCCGGCAGACGGATGACCCAGTTGCGACGGATAATAAAGGTGAACATTTCTGCCACCACCAGGCCGATAACAATACCGGAGATAATGTTGGCGCCACCCAGCCAGTTCGCGCCGACGGCATACGCCTCCCCCACGCTGTAAGGCGTGACGGTCATAAACGCGGCAACGGATAATAACCCGGCGGCCAGCGGATCCACTTTCCGCTCTTCAGCCAGCGCCATCCCGATAAAGAAAGGCGCCATCAGCGACATAATACCCAACGTACCGTTATAGACGTTGCCGCCGATGGCTTTAAAACCATTAAGGGTTTCAATAGTGGAAGCGTCTAACCGAATTCCTAATGAATAAAAGAAGGAACCTTCACCAAAGCTAAGAAAAACGTTGTTAATTAAAACGAACATGGCCCCGGCCAGCGTCAACGGCATTAATTTAATAAAACCGTTTTTGATGGCATTAACGTGAGGCTGCTTTCCTATTTTAACAGCAAAAGGAAGGAGTACCTTTTCAAGTGAAGCGATGACTTTACTCATAGGAAAATACCCTTAAATGCCGTAACGCATGTTACGGCGTAATTGTGTGTGAAATAACTCTTTGACGGGAAAAATAAAAATTAATTAGCAGCTTTTTTAATGGCTGCCACAGCAGCTTTTAGTACACCTAAACCATCAATCTTGCCGTACAGCCCCGAGTCGATCACCTCGACCGGTTTATTCGGTAACAGTCGTTGAATTTCGGGCAGCATGTAGGCAATTTGCGGCCCCAGTAAAACAACATCGGCTTTCTGGCCTTTTTCGCCCGCCAGCGTCTCTGGAAACGCTTCAATCACCACAGGGACTTCATACTTTTCAGCCTGCGCGCGCATCTTTGACACCAGAAGCGAGGTTGACATGCCGGCTGAGCAGAACAGGTAGATATGTTTCTTTTCCATCGTAATTTCCCTCTTGTAGAACTACCTGCCGTCGCGCTATCACTCGACTCGCTGTCCCGGCAGACAGGTAGCTTGCATACTGTTGTTTATCGTTGGAGTGAGTATACGCAATGGTACAGACAGGGGATAATTCTGGATAGACTTAAATTGTCTCTCATTGACCTGGCTTGTTGACTCCCTTCACATTTCAGGCAAATAATTCGCGCAAAGAAATAAGATTTACGTATGCATAAAAAAACCGGCCCATGGGCCGGCTTATTAACATCTTCAGGCAAGCAGGGTTACTGCGCCTTAGGTGCCTGCGGATCGGTGTCGTATTCAGCACAGGTCTGATAGCCGGAGTTAATCACATGTCCGGTATCATCCAGCGCGACGAAGTAGGTCTCTGCCTTACCATCACGTTGACCCAGGATATAGGTCTGACACGTACCGCGCGCGTGAATCATAGTGACTTCAGAAGAAGGTTTGCCGGCGATTGCAGCCACCTGCGAACGGGTCATCCCTTTTTTAACGTCTTTAACCACGGGCTGGGTAAACTGATCCTTGGTGCGATCGTAAGCCGTACACCCTGCCAGCATCGTCAGTACCGCCGCTGCGCTAAGAATTCCTGCTACGTTCTTGTTCATATTCCGTCCTCTTGTTTATCAGCGTGTTATCTAAGCATGGAATAAAAAGTACTATTGTTCAACTTTGTGATTTATGCCAGACGAATTTCGGAAAATTCTAATAAAACAACGATAACCTGCTAAATCGCCGTAAATTAACGCACTCGAAACTGTGATCCTTGTCGTTTTCCGCCCAAAGGTTTAGTTTTAACAGTTAACACATTCTGTTTATGTTCTGCATACGGAGGGCATGATGGCTCTGCAACAAGAGATTATTCAGGCGCTGGGCGCAAAGCCTGCGATAGATGCACATGAAGAGATCCGCCGCAGCGTGGATTTTTTAAAGTCGTACTTAAAAAAGAACGCTTTCCTGAAATCCCTGGTGCTGGGCATCAGCGGCGGGCAGGACTCAACCCTGACCGGTAAACTCTGTCAAATGGCGATTTCAGAGCTTCGCGAAGAGACGGGCGATGACGCGCTGCAGTTTATCGCTGTGCGTTTGCCTTATGGCGTACAGGCGGACGAACAGGACTGCCAGGATGCCATCGCCTTCATCCAGCCTGACCGCGTGCTCACCGTCAATATTAAAGGCTCGGTGCTGGCAAGCGAGCAGGCGCTTCGCGAAGCGGGCATTGAGTTGAGCGATTTTGTGCGCGGCAACGAGAAAGCGCGCGAGCGCATGAAAGCGCAGTACAGCATCGCCGGGATGACCAAAGGCGTTGTGGTAGGCACCGACCATGCAGCAGAAGCGATCACCGGTTTCTTCACCAAATACGGCGATGGCGGCACCGACATAAACCCGATTTTCCGTCTCAACAAGCGACAGGGCAAGCAGCTGCTCGCCGCGCTGGGCTGCCCTGAGCACCTGTACAAGAAAGCACCGACAGCGGATCTGGAAGACGATCGCCCTTCCCTGCCGGATGAAGCTGCCCTTGGCGTTACCTATAACAACATTGATGACTATCTGGAAGGCAAAACGCTGGATGAAGGTACCGCGAAAATTATCGAAGGCTGGTATCTGAAAACCGAGCACAAGCGCCACACGCCAATTACGGTATTTGACGACTTCTGGAAATAAACGCATCTCCACAAACTTATGCGAGCAGTGGAGAATCCCCTCTCCCCTATGGGGAGAGGGTTTGGGTGGGGGGCAGCCGCCCCCCGGCGCTTTTTTTAACCAAGAACCCCAGCTAAACTGTT
>NZ_JAWNCA010000010.1:0-141987 GCF_034106185.1 Enterobacter sp. 296B2
CCCTTCTTTTTCATCGCCCCCCCCACCCCCCCCCCCCCTATTGGGGGTGTGCACAATACCCCCCCCCCCCCCTTTGGGGGGGGGGGCCGGGGTGAGGGGAAACATCACAGTACGGAAGGCAACAACCCCACCAGACGCCCTTCTTCCAGAAGCTGCATCGCCTTATCAATATCCGGCGCAAAGAAGCGATCATCATCGTAGTGCGTAACGTGCTCGCGCAGTTCCTGACGCGCCTGCTCCAGCAGCGGGCTGGATTTAAGCCCATCACGTAGATCGATACCCTGACACGCCGCCAGCCACTCCACCGCCAGCACGCCGCGGGTGTTGGAGGCCATTTCCCACAGACGACGTCCGGCAGCCGGCGCCATCGAAACGTGATCTTCCTGGTTTGCAGACGTCGGCAGGCTGTCCACGCTGTGCGGGTGCGACAGGGCTTTGTTCTCGCTTGCCAGCGCGGCTGCGGTCACCTGGGCAATCATAAATCCCGAGTTGACCCCGCCATTACGCACCAGGAACGGCGGCAACTGGGACATATGTTTATCCATCATCAGCGCAATGCGGCGCTCGGACAACGCGCCGACTTCGGCAATCGCCAGCGCGATGTTATCCGCCGCCATCGCCACCGGCTCGGCGTGGAAGTTGCCTCCGGAGACCACCTCGTTTTCCTGGGCGAACACCAGCGGGTTATCGGACACCGCGTTGGCCTCCACCAGCAGCACCTCTGCCGCCTGGCGCAGCTGCGTCAGGCACGCGCCCATCACCTGCGGCTGGCAGCGCAGGGAATACGGATCCTGAACCTTCTCGCAGTTATGGTGTGAATCGGCAATTTCGCTGGTGTCGGTAAGCACGTGGCGGTACATCGCGGCGGCATCAATCTGCCCGCGCTGGCCGCGCACCGCGTGGATGCGGGCGTCGAACGGACGACGCGAGCCCAGCACGGCTTCGGTGGTCAGCGCACCGCACACTACCGCCGAGGCAAACAGATCTTCCGCTTCAAACAGACCGCGCAGCGCGAAGGCCGTCGATGCCTGAGTGCCGTTCAGCAGTGCCAGCCCCTCTTTCGCCGCCAGCGTAATTGGCGTTAATCCGGCTTTTTTAAGTGCCTCCTTCGCAGGCAGCCACTCGCCCTGCCAGCGCGCTTTGCCTTCGCCCAGCAGCAGCAGCGACATGTGCGCCAGCGGCGCGAGGTCGCCGGATGCGCCTACGGAACCTTTGGCCGGGATCCACGGGTAGACCTCTGCATTCACCAGCGCCATCAGCGCCTGGATGACGCTCAGGCGAATGCCCGAGAAACCGCGCGCCAGGCTGTTGATTTTGAGCACCATCATCAGGCGGACAATCTCATCATCCAGCGGCTGACCCACGCCCGCCGCGTGCGACAGCACCAGCGAACGCTGTAAGTTTTCCAGATCGTGCGTGGCGATGCGGGTCTGCGCCAGCAGGCCAAAGCCGGTGTTAATCCCGTAGGCGGTGCGCCCCTCAGCCACGATGGCTTCAACGCAGGCGACGCTGTCATTAATGGCGGCGTGAGCGCTTTCATCCAGCGAAAGGGTGACCGGTTTACGCCAGACGTTACGCAGCTGTTTGAGCGTCAGCGAGCCGGGAGTGAGTGTTAAGGCGTTCATTCATGCTTTCCTTGTGTGGCAGGGATCATCGGCAGGTTCAGCCCCTGCTCTTTGGCACAGTCAATGGCAATTTCGTAACCCGCATCCGCGTGACGCATCACGCCGGTTGCCGGGTCGTTGTGCAGCACGCGAGCGATACGCGCGGCGGCTTCATCGGTACCGTCACAGACGATGACCATCCCGGAATGCTGGGAGAAGCCCATCCCCACGCCGCCGCCGTGGTGCAGCGAGACCCAGGTCGCGCCGCTGGCGGTGTTCAGAAGGGCGTTGAGCAGCGGCCAGTCGGAGACCGCATCCGAGCCGTCGCGCATGGCTTCGGTTTCGCGGTTCGGGCTGGCAACGGAGCCGGAGTCCAGGTGGTCGCGGCCAATGACGATCGGCGCGGAGACTTCACCGCTGCGCACCATTTCGTTGAAGGCGAGGCCCAGCTTTTGCCGCCACTCCAGCCCAACCCAGCAGATGCGCGCCGGCAGGCCCTGGAAGCTGACGCGCTCGCGGGCCATGTCCAGCCAGTGGTGCAGATGTTTGTCATCCGCAACGATCTCCTTCACTTTGGCATCAGTTTTGTAGATATCCTGCGGATCGCCGGACAGGGCAACCCAGCGGAACGGGCCGATGCCGCGGCAGAACAGCGGGCGAATATAGGCAGGCACGAAGCCGGGGAAGTCGAAAGCGTTATTCACGCCCATCTCTTTCGCCATCTGGCGGATGTTGTTGCCGTAGTCAAAGGTCGGAATCCCCATCTGGCTGAAGGCCAGCATGGCAGAAACGTGTTCGGCCATAGAGCGTTTCGCGGCAAGCACGGTGCCTTCCGGGTCGGTCTCCGCTTTTTGCTGGTATTCTTCCCACGCCCACCCTTTTGGCAGGTAGCCGTGCAGCGGATCGTGGGCGCTGGTCTGGTCGGTGACGAGATCCGGGCGCACGCCGCGGGCAACCAGCTCCGGCAGAATATCCGCCGCGTTGCCGCACAGGGCAATCGACACGGCTTTGCCTTCGGCGGTGTATTTTTTAATGCGCGCCAGCGCATCGTCCAAATCGTTTGCCTGTTCATCGACGTAGCGGGTGCGCAGACGGAAATCAATGCGGCTCTGCTGGCACTCAATGTTCAGCGAGCAGGCGCCGGCAAGCGTGGCGGCCAGCGGCTGTGCGCCGCCCATGCCGCCGAGACCCGCGGTCAATACCCAGCGGCCTTTGAGCGAGCCGTTATAGTGCTGGCGACCGGCCTCCACGAAGGTTTCGTAGGTTCCCTGAACAATCCCCTGGCTGCCGATGTAGATCCAGCTACCTGCGGTCATCTGGCCATACATCGCCAGCCCTTTCGCATCCAGCTCGTTGAAGTGTTCCCAGGTGGCCCAGTGCGGCACCAGGTTAGAGTTGGCGATCAGCACACGCGGCGCGTTTTTATGGGTTTTGAACACGCCAACCGGCTTGCCGGACTGCACCAGCAGGGTTTCGTCGTGTTCGAGTTCGGTCAGGGATTTTACAATGGCGTCATAGCATTCCCAGTTGCGCGCGGCGCGCCCTATGCCGCCGTAGACCACCAGCTCGTGGGGATTTTCCGCCACCTCGGGATCGAGGTTGTTCATCAACATGCGCAGCGGGGCTTCGGTGAGCCAGCTTTTGGCGGTAAGCGTGGTGCCGCGCGCGGCGCGGACGTCCTGCTGACGGTATTTACCTGACGACATTGTGTGCTCCTCATAAGGGACAGATGATGCATTTAGATATACTTGTATAGACAAGCACACACAAGGTCGTATTTAACAAAAAAGATACAATTTTGTTATATTGCGTTAGCGATCACGCTTATAAAACTTATGACATAAAGTGGCCCTGTAGCCGGTAACGGTTACCCGGGAAGAGCAGCCGGGCATGCGACACGATGTGCGATGACGACCAGGTACGACGGCGGATCAGCAGGCACGGATCGTACTCTTTAATGCGCAGCCGTTCGCACTCCTGCGGCGTGGCGCGCACGGCCTCCACAATGTGCTCCCCTTCCGTCAGCGGTGCGACGAGCGAGAGATAGGCATGTGGCGTAGTTTGGGTGTAATCCTGGTTGAGATAGTCCGGTATCCGCTCGGCGTTGACGCAGCGATCTTCAATCTGCACCGGAATGTCGTTTTCAAAATGCACCATCACGGAGTGGAAGATGCGGCTGCCCTCTTTGACGTTCAGCTCTGCGGCCTGCTCGACACTGGCCTGGGTCTCTTCCAGCACCAGCACTTCGCACCGGTGATGATGATTACGTGCGGCAATTTCGTCCGCGATGCTGCGGATTTCAAACAGGGCTGATTGCCCTTTCGGTTCCGCCACAAACGTCCCCACTCCCTGCAGGCGCACCAGAAGCCCTTCGTCGGTCAGCTCTCTCAGCGCCCGGTTGACAGTCATCCGGCTAAAACCGAACTGGGCCACCAGCTCGGCCTCCGACGGAATGCGGTCGTGCGGGCGCCAGACGCCGGTTGCGATTTTTTCGCTGATCGCCTGCTTCACCTTTTCATAGAAAGGCGCGGGAGGGCTCGGCTGTGGCAGGGGCGAGCGTGAAAACATCATGACTCCTTAAATAGTGTTATGCCCACCAGTGAGCAATTTGCCAGGCCAGACGGGCGGCGAGCTTTGCGCCCTGTCCGTCCCGATCGTACTGCGGGTTAAACTCTACCAGATCGGCGGCCTGCAGCTTACCGCTGCGGCAGAT
Source organism: Enterobacter sp. 296B2 (assembly GCF_034106185.1). Lineage (NCBI taxonomy): Bacteria > Pseudomonadati > Pseudomonadota > Gammaproteobacteria > Enterobacterales > Enterobacteriaceae > Enterobacter > Enterobacter sp. 296B2. Next base: position 4,318 of record NZ_JAWNCA010000010.1, read on the forward strand.
TTGTTCGATAACCGACAGCAGATCCAGCGCCGGGACTCCTAACGCGGCCGGGGCGGAAACGGCAGGCATTTCGCTTGCGGGCAGAACGTCCAGATCGATCGTCAGGTAGACGCGATCGGCCTGCGCCAGCACCTTTTCCAGCGCCGGTAGGGCCTCGCGCCTGAAATGGAGATCTTCCACCAGCGTGACGTTCAGGCGTTCGGCCTCATCCCACAGTGCCTGGGTGTTCGCCGCGCGGCTGACGCCAAAGCAGGCGTAGCGAAACTCGCGCCCGCGTTCATCGCAGTAGTTAGCCAACTGACGAAACGGCGTACCGGACGTCGCCCGGTCGGCCTTGCGCAGGTCAAGATGCGCATCCAGATTTATCACCGTCACACGCTCTCCAGGGAACGCATCCAGAATCCCCCGACCGTGCGCCCAGGCGGTTTCGTGCCCGCCGCCAAACACCAGCGTGCGCATCCCGGACTGCTGGCAGGCCGTGACGGCATCGCTTAACGCCTGCTGTGCCGCTTCCAGCTCATCGCCCTCAACGTACACCGAGCCCATATCCGCCAGCCGTTCGCGCCCCTGATGGCTTGCCATATTTGCCAGCGCTTTGCGCAGGATATCAGGAGCCTGAACGGCACCGGGCCTGCCCTGATTGCGTTTAACCCCTGCATCACATTCAAAGCCTATCAGCGCAATGCCGGATGAAAGCGGCGTAAACTGCGCCTGATGGTGTATCGTCTGGAAAATGCGCGTTGCATTGCTGGCCTCGGCGCTGTCGTCGCGCCCCTGCCAGACGGTTTCGGCTACGGGCCGCCATAACCTCATACTGCCTCCCCACGGAAAACGCGTTGATAAAGCGGGTTGCGCCCCGGCTCGTAGACCATCTCCACCGGGTGGCGAGCATCCCAGACGATAAAATCAGCGACAAACCCCGCCCGCAGCTGCCCGTGGGTAGCACCGCGCCCCAGCGCCTGCGCCGCATGCCGCGTGACGCCAGCCCAGGCCTCTTCCGGTGTGAGGCCAAACTGGACGCAGGCCATATTCATCGCCAGGTGCAGGCTGGCAAACGGGCTGGTGCCGGGGTTATAGTCGGTGGCGACGGCCATCGGGACCCCCTGTTTTCTGAGCCGTTCAACCGGCGGACGCTGGCGCTCCTGAAGAAAATAGAACGCGCCGGGAAGCAATACCGCAACCGTGCCGCTTTCCGCCATCGCCTGAACGCCTGCGTCATCGAGATATTCGATATGATCGGCCGACAGCCCGTTATATTGGCTCACCAGCGCCGCGCCGCCCTGATTCGACAGCTGCTCGACATGCCCTTTCACCGGGATACCGAGCGCAGTCGCCGCCTGGAAGAGGCGCTCGGTTTGCGACGGGGTGAAGCCGACGTTTTCACAAAACACGTCGACTGCTTCATATAACTCTTTTTGCCACAGCGTGGGCAGGATCTGCTCACAGACCAGCGTGAGGTACGCATCCGGATCCTGCCGGTATTCCGCTGGTATGGCGTGTGCGGCCAGCAGCGTTGCGCTGATATCGATCGGATTATTGAGGCTCAGCTGGCGGGCAACCTGCAGCATCTTCTCTTCGGCCTCGGCGTTGAGTCCGTATCCCGATTTGATTTCAACGGTCGTCACACCTTCATTCATCAGACGCTGGAGCCGTTGCTGCGCCAGTGTCAGCAGGGTTTCCGGGGAACTGCCGCGCGTTGCCGTCACGGTGGCGTTAATCCCGCCCCCCTGGGCGCTGATGGTTTGATAAGAGACGCCGTTCAGACGCTGCTCCCACTCCGCCGCGCGGTCGCCGCCGAACACCAGGTGGGTATGGCAGTCAATCAGGCCTGGCGTGACCAGACGTCCCTCAAGATCGACGACGTGACGGTGTCCGGCAGGAATGTCAGATTCAGGGATCACGGCAAGGATAGTTTGACCGCGCACGACCAGGGCGTGCTGCTCTTTCAGGCCATAGGGCGCGGATGTGTCGGGAACCATTGTTGCCAGTCGCGCATTTCGCCATATTACATCGTCAGGATGAAGCTGCATGGGCATTCCACTTGTCATGGGTTGTATAGACATTTATTTGCATCCATCGTCTGCTGTCAACCGCCTTGAGGGAAAATGTTATTTATTTGTGATGACTTTCCCGTCACCTCATGGCAAAAAATGCAACTTTTACCCTTTTTATCTTCCCGTTTCGCTCAACTTAGTATAAAAAAGCAGGCTATTTCGTCTATCCCGTAAAGACTTGCATACCCAGGAGCTTCACCTTGAACATTTCCAGGATTTCCCGTCTGGCGTTAGCGCTCGCCTTTGGCGTGACATTATCCGCATGCAGTTCAACACCACCGGATCAGCGACCTTCTGAGCAGGTAGCGCCCGGTACTGCTTCCCGCCCGATTTTGTCCGCAGATGAAGCGAAGAACTTCGACCGTGCCCACTACTTCTCGGCAATGGATCCTAACGCCGCGCCGTGGACACCGTCTTCAATTAACCTGCCCAAACAGCCTGACTTCGTGGTTGGCCCGGCGGGTGCGCAGGGCGTTACGCACACCTCCATTCAGGCTGCGGTTGACGCGGCCATTACTAAACACAGCGCGTCTCGCCAGTACATCGCGATCCTGCCGGGTGAATATGAAGGCACCGTGTATGTTCCGGCGGCCCCGGGCAGCATTACGATTTACGGTCTGGGCGAAAAAGCGATCGACGTAAAAATTGGCCTGGCGATTGATTCCGAAATTGACAACAACACCTGGCGTCACCTGGTGAACCCGGCCGGCAAATATATGCCGGGCAAACCGGCGTGGTATATGTTTGATAACTGCCAGAGCAAGCGTTCCGCCACCGTTGGCGTGATGTGCTCGGCGGTATTCTGGTCTCAAAATAACGGCCTGCAGCTGCAGAACCTGACCATCCAGAATACCCTGGGCGACAGCGTAGATGCCGGTAACCACCAGGCCGTTGCGCTGCGTAGCGATGGCGATAAGGTGCAGATTAACAACGTCAACATTCTGGGTCGTCAGAACACCTTCTTCGTGACCAACAGCGGCGTGCAGAACACCCTGCAGAATAACCGCCTGACCCGTACGCTGGTGACCAACAGCTACGTTGAAGGTGACGTGGATCTGGTGTCCGGTCGCGGCGCGGTAGTGTTTGATAACACTGATTTCCGCGTGGTGAATTCCCGTACCCAGCAGGAAGGCTACGTGTTTGCGCCAGCAACTCAGTCTAACCTGTTCTACGGCTTCCTGGCCGTGAACAGCCGCTTCAACGCGGCCGGTGACGGCGTGGCGCAGCTGGGCCGCTCTCTGGACGTGGACTCTGCCACTAACGGCCAGGTCGTTATCCGCGACAGCGTGATCAACGAAGGCTTTAACGTGGCGAAGCCGTGGGCTGATGGCGCTGTCTCCAAACGTCCGTTCTCCGGCAATACCGGTACGATGGATGATAAAGGGAACGTGCAGCGCAACCTGAACGACGCGAACTTCAACCGCATGTGGGAATACAACAACCGCGGTCTGGGCAGTAACGTGGTCGCTGAGCCGAAGCAGTAAGATAAGAGTAAAAGGGGGATGTTAATCCCCCTTTTTACTGCGACTGGATACGTCAGGCACCAAACTTAAGATACGCATCCAATAGTTGCATAATCGCAACCATGAGTTGCAGGAACAGAATTGCCCATTCCACACCGCTCATACGCCACTCCTTTGGTATAGAGCACTTCTCCTCTGATTTACCTTTCCGCTGCCTGTCACCAGAGGTGTGTTGGTTATGTTTTGACGTGCTCCGCAGTTTAGGCACTGTCGGCACCACCCGACAGCCAGGACTTGAAACGGATCCTGAATTGCGGAACTGCAACACATCAAACCAACGAACAGAATGATATCAGACCATTACTGTACATAAAAACAGTTAAATGGAGTTTAGGAATTTATAAAGAGAAAACAAATAAGTAACTGTTTATACTGAATATTAATATCCACCATCCTCTCATAATCTCTTTTTTTCGTTGATGATGAATTTACATCACCTTAAGCCAATATTATGATGGACGTGTTGGTTACGTTTTGATGTGCTCACCCGGCAACCACCGGGCATAAAAAACCTCGCATTCGCGAGGTTTTTTGTTTTTAGCGGCTTAGTGAGCGTTTACCACTACCCACATTGGCCCCTGGCCGACGGCGTACCGTCCTTTCTCTTCCAGCAGCCCCTGCTCGCCTTTGATTTCATACAGCGCGATGTGGTGGGATTTCTGCCCCGCCGCAATCAGGTATTTACCGCTGTGATCGATATTAAAGCCGCGCGGCTGGGTTTCCGTTGGCTGGAAACCTTCAATCGCCAGCACGCTGCCGTCTTCAGAGACGCTAAACACGGTAATCAGGCTGGAGGTACGGTCGCAGGCGTAAAGGTGGCGGCCATCCGGCGTGATGTGAATATCCGCCGCCCAGCGGGTATCGGAGAAGTCAGACGGCATCATATCCAGCGTCTGCACGCACTCAATCTGACCGTTTGGATCTTTCAGTTCCCATACGTCCACAGAGCTGTTCAGTTCATTGACGACGTAGGCATATTGCTGGTTCGGGTGGAAGACCATATGGCGAGGACCTGCGCCCTCAACGGTGGTGACCTCAGCCGGATTCTGCGCCACCAGGTGACCATCGTCGCTCAGGGTGAACAGGCAGATACGATCCTGCTTCAGCGCAGGCACCCACAGCGTGCGGTTGTCCGGAGAGATATTCGCCGAGTGACAGCCTTCCAGCCCTTCCACCACATCCACGGTATCCGTCGGAATACCATCTTCAAGTCGCGTCACGCTGACGCAGCCCGCATTATAGGAGCCGCTGAAAACGAAGTTGCCTTTACGATCGGTCGAGATGTGGGTTGGGCTGCCCGGCAAGGGCGCTTCAGCGGTGTAGGTCAGCGCGCCGTCGTCAGGAGAGATACGGTAGGCCAGCACGCGAAACTCCGGGCGCACACCCACGTACAAGAAACGTTTATCCGGGCTGATGACCATCGGTTGCACCTGGCCCGGCACATCAACAACCTGAACCAGCGTGAGCGAACCTTCTGCATTCAAGCGCCAGACGTGGATCTGCTGACTTTCAGGACTGGCGGTATAAACGGTTTGTTTCATGAATACTCCTTTCCTCACTGCACGTGAAAGTGATTATTTTTAACGGTGAATGCTGAATTTTAGCCAGGAATTTTGCAGCGATTTACTCTCGGTGTAACATCCCCTGAGACCTAAAATTCAACATTAACCCGGAAGAACAAATGACCTCGCGTGTGATTGCACTGGATTTAGACGGAACATTACTTACCCCTCAGAAAACCCTGCTCCCCTCCTCCCTTGAAGCGCTTAAACGCGCGCAGGAAGTGGGATATCAACTCCTTATCGTAACGGGTCGACATCACGTTGCCATTCACCCTTTTTATCAGGCACTGGCGCTAGATACACCTGCAATTTGTTGTAATGGCACTTATTTGTATGATTATCAGGCAAAAAAGGTTTTAGCCGCCGACCCGCTGCCGGTTCCGCAGGCGCTGCAACTGATTGATCTGCTGGATGAGCATGACGTACACGGTCTCATGTACGTAGATAACGCGATGGTGTACGAGCGCCCTACCGGCCACGTGGTGCGCACCAGCAACTGGGCATTGTCCCTGCCTGAAGCGCAGCGCCCGGTCTTTACCCAGGTTTCCTCCCTGCGCCAGGCGGCCCGGGATGTTGAGGCTATCTGGAAATTCGCCCTGACGGATGAAGACACCACCAAACTGAATACCTTCGCGAAGCACGTCGAGGAAACGCTGGGGCTGGAGTGCGAATGGTCCTGGCACGATCAGGTGGATATTGCCCGCAAGGGTAACAGCAAAGGCAAGCGCCTGACGCAGTATGTGGAATCAAAAGGCGGGTCGATGCAGGACGTGATCGCCTTCGGCGATAACTACAACGACATCAGCATGCTGGAAGCCGCCGGTACGGGCGTGGCGATGGGCAATGCCGACGACGCGGTGAAAGCGCGCGCCAACGTGGTGATTGGCGACAACACCACCGACAGCATCGCGCAGTACATTTATACCCACCTGCTGTAATCAAGCGGTGATTGAGACGCTCTTAATTTGCGCGTAAAGCCACAGGCCGGGCTTGATTGCTAACTCATCCCTGGCCCACGGGCTGATGCGCGCCCAGAGCGTCCTGCTGCCGACTTCAAGCTTCACCTCCACCTGCCCGTTATCATCAAAACACTCCGCCACTTTGGCGCGCAGAATATTGCGAATACTGGTTTGCAGCGGCGGCTGCAGCACCAGCGAGACGTCCGACGCCTGGATGCGAATTCGCAGCGCGGACTGTAACGGTTTATCGATCTTATTGACCCACAGATGCTGGTCACCCAGCGCCAGCGCGGTCATCGCGTAGTGCGGATGATGTTCCAGAACGCTGACCTTCAGGATGCTGCTCTGCTGCTCTCTCGGTAACCAGGGGTGCATTACGCTGCTGCCCCACACCTCTTCCAGGTTGCCGAAGGCCTTCACGCTGCCCTCTTCCAGCACGAGCACTTTGTCGGCCAGATGAAGGATCTCATCCAGCGAATGGCTGACGTAGAGCATCGGAATATTAATTTCACGCGTCAGTCGCTGCAGATAAGGCAGAAGTTCGCGCTTGCGCGGTATATCGAGCGAGGCCAGCGGCTCGTCGAGCAGCAGCAGTTCGGGGGCGGTCAGCAACGCGCGGCCAATGGCCACCCGCTGTTTTTCTCCGCCGGAGAGTGAGGACGGCAGCCTGTCGAGCAGAGGCTCAATGCCTAAAAGCGTGACCAGCTTGTCAAACTGCCCGGCCATGCTTTTCGCCATGCCGTAGCGCAGGTTGCCGCGCACGCTGTAGTGCGGGAACAAGCGCGCGTCCTGGAAAACGTAGCCGATGCGGCGCTTGTCCGGTGAGAGGTAAACTTTGTTCTCCACGTCATTCAGAACGCGGTTATTCAGGACAATACGTCCTGACTGCGGGCGCGTCAGGCCGCTGATGGCGTTAATCAGAGACGTTTTTCCCGCCCCCGACACGCCGAAGACGGCGGTGATGCCGCTTGCAGGCAGCGTCTCGTTAAGCGTCAGGGTATGGTTTCCCAGCGTCTGGGTGAAATTCAGTTCCAGCATCGTTATTTCCCCATCCGCTCGCGGCTCAGCCGGGCCAGCCATTCAGAAACCAGCAGCGAAACCAGGGCTAGTACGATTGAGATGATGCACAGCCGCGCTGCGGCACTCTCCCCCCCCGGCGTCTGAATCAGGGTGTACATGGCCGACGGAATGGTTCGCGTCTCACCGGGAATGTTCGACACAAACGTGATGGTCGCGCCGAACTCGCCCAGCGAGCGGGCGAAGGCCAGCACCGTCCCGACAATAATGCCCGGCAGCGTAAGCGGGAGCGTGATGGTGAAAAAGACGCGCCAGCGTCCGGCGCCCAGCGTGCGGGCCGCCTGTTCGAGCTTCATGTCCACGCCTTCCAGCGCGAGGCGGATTGCCCTCACCATCAGCGGGAATGACATCACCGCCGCCGCCAGCACCGCACCGCGCCAGCTAAAAGCGAATGTGAGTCCGAACCAGTCGTAGAGCCTTTCGCCGATAAAACCGCGTCGCCCCATCGAAATCAGCAGCAGGTAACCGACCACCACAGGCGGTAAAACCAGGGGGAGATGAAGTACACTGTCGAGTAGCGCTTTGCCGGGAAACCGACAGCGAACCAGTAACCAGGCAAAGAAGATCCCAAAGGGCAAACTCAGCGCAACCGCCAGGGAAGAGACTTTAAGGCTCAGCAAAACAGCCTGCCATTCAGGATCGGTCAGTATCATCAGTGAGTCGTAAATCCATAACGTTTAAAGATTGCGGACGCCTCCGGCCCCTTCAGATAATCGCGGAAGGCCGTTACGGTCGCATTTTTATGTCCATCAACAATCGCGACAGGATATTCCACTTTCTTGTGGGAATCTTCCGGGAATGTTGCCACCACCTTCACGCCTTTGCTGGCAACGGCATCGGAGCCATACACTATGCCCAGCGGAGCTTCGTTGCGTTCCACCAGCGCCAGCGCGCCGCGCACGTCTTCCGCCGGGGCCAGCTTCGGCGACAATGTCTCCCATGCCCCCAGCGTTTGCAGCGCTTCTTTGGCATAGATCCCGGCCGGAACGTGCTCCGGATCGCCCACCGCCAGACGCCCACCGTTCAGCAGATTTATCCAGTTGGTCTCTTTATTGATGGTGATGTCCGCCTGCGCGCTGGCTTTTGGTGCCACGACAACCAGGCTATTCCCCAGCAGCGTTTCGCGGGTTGTCGCATCAATCGCTCTCTTCTCTGCCGCGTAATCCATCCACTTCTGGTCAGCCGAGATGAACAGATCCGCCGGTGCGCCCGCTTCTATCTGGCGCGCCAGCGTCGAAGAAGAGGCAAAAGAGGAGACCACCTCGACGTTTTTCTCTTTTTTATACGCCGCCGCGATATCCTGCAGCGCGTTGGTCAGTGACGCCGCCGCAAAGACCGTGATTTTACCCTCGTCCGCCAGCGCGTGTCCGGTAAGTGAAAGCGTCAGCGTTGCCCCTGCGAAAAGGCGTACCCATGAACGTGCCATCTGTAACTCCTGTGAGTAGCGTTATATACAAATTAATATAACGATATCTTCAGGGAGATCCCAGCGGTAAATCGTACCGCTCAAGGGGTAAGGCGGACGGATATCTTAATAATATCGGCGAAAATGAAAAAATCTTGAGAGCAAAACGCCCGGGCAAGCCGGGCGTTTTGTGGGAAATTAATGCTGCTTTTTCGCACGGTCTCTGTGACCGATATTCGAAAAAACGTTGAACACTTCACCCAGGCCGTAGATGGCACCGAGGATGATGGCCATCACTACTGGTACCATGATCACGGCGAATACCAGACTTTTCAACAACTCTAACATGGTTTTCTCCAGATTTTGTGAATGGGCTATTCTACCCTGAAAAGTAAGAAAAACATCCCCTTTTGTGCGGTGCCCTTTGCGCCCTGCACCATTTGGGTCACAATATTCTTTTTGCCAGGACACTGTTATGCAGGCCGAAATTCTTCTTACTCTCCGACTTCAGCAAAAGCATTTCGCCGACCCCCGGCGTATTGCCCTGCTTAAACAGATAGAACAGACCGGCTCAATTAGCCAGGGAGCCAGGAATGCCGGGATTAGCTATAAAAGCGCCTGGGATGCCATCAATGAAATGAACACCCTGAGCGAACAACCGCTGGTGGACAGAGCCACAGGGGGCAAAGGCGGTGGCGGGGCTGTCGTCACGCGTTATGGCCAGCGTCTGATTCAGCTCTACGATCTCATGGGACAAATCCAGCAAAAAGCGTTCGATGTATTGAGTGACGACGATAACGTTCCGCTGGACAGCTTGCTGGCCGCCATTTCCCGCTTCTCGTTACAGACCAGCGCCCGCAACCAGTGGTTTGGTACGGTGACGGCGCGCGATAATCTCCAGGTACAGCAGCATATTGAGATCCTGCTTGCCGATGGCGTCACCCGTCTGAAAGCGGCGATAACGGCGCAGAGCGCAGAGCGCCTCGATCTGGACGAAGGTAAAGAGGTGCTGGTGTTGCTGAAAGCGCCCTGGGTCAACATCACGCGTGACCCGGACAAGGCAAAGGCCGCAGATAACCAGCTGCGCGGCGCCATCAGCCATATCGAACGCGGCAAAGAGCAGTGCGAGGTGCTGATGCCCCTGGCAGACGGACAAACCCTTTGCGCGACGGTCCCGCTCAGCGAGGCGGACGGTTTAGAAGAAGGTGCTATCGTCACCGCATATTTCAACGCAGACCGGGTGATTATCGCCACATTGTGCTGAGTGCATTGACAATCGCGCCGACAGTGCGTATCCCTGACAGCAGTTGCTGCAAAAAATGGGATACATCATGTCATCATTGCATATTTCGCAAGGTACGTTTCGTCTTAGCGATACCCGAACGCTGACAATTGCCGATCTGACAATACGCGCGGGTGAAAGCTGGGCGTTTGTCGGCACCAACGGCAGCGGTAAATCCGCGCTGGCCCGCGCGCTGGCCGGAGAGCTTCCCCTTCTCAAAGGCGAATACCAGAGCCATTTCAAGCGCGTGACGCGCCTGTCCTTTGAACAGCTGCAAAAGCTGGTAAGCGACGAGTGGCAGCGCAATAACACCGATTTACTCAGTCCTGGTGAAGAAGACACCGGCCGCACGGCGGCGGAGATTATTCAGGATGAGGTGAAAGATCCCGCTCGCTGCCAGCATCTGGCGGAACAATTTGGCATCTCCGCTCTGCTGAACCGGCGGTTTAAATACCTCTCTACCGGCGAGACGCGGAAAACGCTTCTGTGTCAGGCGCTCATGGGCCAGCCGGAGCTGCTGATTCTGGATGAGCCCTTTGACGGGCTGGATGTTCACTCCCGCGGCCAGCTTGCCGCCCTGCTGGGCTCTCTGAATCAGGAAGGTTATACGATCGTACTGGTGCTGAACCGCTTTGATGAAATTCCTGATTTCGTGCAGAACGCGGGCGTGCTGGCAGACTGCAGCCTGATCGAAACCGGGGAAAAATCTGCGCTGCTCAAGCAGGCGCTCATTGCCCAGCTTGCGCACAGCGAAAAGCTGGCGGGTATTGCGCTGCCGGAGCCCGACGCGCCGGCGGCGCGCCACGGTCTCGATCCCCGGCAGCCGCTTATCATTCTGCGTGACGGGGTGGTTTCCTATGATGACCGTCCGATCCTTAACCACCTCAGCTGGACGGTCAATCCTGGCGAGCACTGGCAGATTATCGGCCCTAACGGCGCGGGAAAATCAACGCTGCTGAGCCTGATCGTCGGCGATCACCCGCAGGGCTATAGCAACGATCTGACGCTTTTCGGGCGGCGTCGCGGCAGCGGCGAAACCATCTGGGATATCAAAAAGCACATCGGCTACGTCAGCAGCAGCCTGCATCTTGATTACCGGGTCAGTACCACGGTACGCAACGTGATCCTTTCCGGCTATTTTGATTCCATCGGCATTTATCAGGCGGTGTCGGACAAACAGCGCAAGCTGGCCCAGCAGTGGCTGGATATTCTGGGCATGGACAGCCGGGTCGCTGACGCGCCGTTTCATAGCCTGTCGTGGGGGCAGCAGCGCCTGGCACTGATCGTTCGCGCGCTGGTAAAACACCCTACGCTTCTGATCCTCGACGAACCGCTGCAGGGGCTGGATCCGCTCAACCGGCAGCTGATCCGCCGCTTTGTAGACGTGCTGATTAGCGAAGGTGAAACGCAGCTGCTGTTCGTTTCACACCATGCCGAAGATGCCCCTTCCTGCATTACCCACCGCCTGGAGTTTGTCGCGGACGGCGAGGGTTATCGCTATCTTCTCAGCAGCATCGATTAACCGTGGAGGGCACCGCCCTCCTCTTTTCAGATAACTTGCATCAATACATCGCTATCTCTTTGATCTAGAATGCTCTGACTCATCGAAAAAACGAGTGTGAAAACGAGTGTAAACGATTCCACTATTTTATCCCATGTCACACTTTTCGCGTCTCTGTTATGCTATGGTTATTACATACCATAAGCCCAATGGAGCGAATTATGCGAGTTCTGGTAACAGGTGGTAGCGGTTACATCGGAAGTCATACCTGTGTGCAGCTGCTGCAAAATGGTCACGATGTGATCATCCTCGACAACCTGTGCAATAGTAAGCGCAGCGTGCTGCCGGTAATTGAACGTCTTGGCGGTAAACAGCCAACTTTCGTGGAAGGCGACATCCGCAACGAAGCGCTGATGACCGAGATCCTTCACGACCACGCCATCGAAGCGGTGATCCACTTCGCGGGCCTGAAAGCAGTTGGTGAATCCGTTGCGAAACCGCTTGAGTATTACGACAACAACGTCAACGGTACCCTGCGTCTGATCTCCGCCATGCGCGCGGCGAACGTCAAAAACTTTATCTTTAGCTCCTCCGCCACCGTCTACGGCGATCAGCCCAAAATCCCTTACGTGGAAAGCTTCCCGACCGGTACGCCGCAAAGCCCGTACGGCAAAAGCAAGCTGATGGTGGAGCAGATCCTGACCGACCTGCAAAAAGCGCAGCCGGAGTGGAGCATCGCGCTGCTGCGCTACTTCAACCCGGTCGGTGCCCATCCGTCCGGCGATATGGGTGAAGATCCGCAGGGTATTCCGAACAACTTAATGCCGTACATCGCCCAGGTGGCGGTAGGCCGTCGCGAGTCGCTGGCCATTTTTGGTAATGACTATCCCACCGAAGACGGCACCGGCGTGCGCGACTATATCCACGTGATGGATCTGGCAGACGGCCATGTTGCAGCCATGCAGCAGCTGGCTGACAAACCGGGCGTGCATATTTATAACCTCGGCGCCGGGGTCGGCAGCAGCGTGCTGGACGTGGTTAACGCCTTCAGCAAAGCCTGCGGTAAGCCGGTGAACTACCACTTCGCTCCGCGTCGTGATGGCGACCTGCCTGCTTACTGGGCCGATGCCACCAAAGCCGATAAAGAGCTGAACTGGCGTGTCACCCGCACGCTTGATGAAATGGCACAGGATACCTGGCACTGGCAGTCACGCCACCCGCAAGGCTATCCGGACTAAGGATCCGTCATGACTTCGTTTAATCCCGTCGATCATCCGCATCGTCGTTTTAACCCGTTAAGCGGGCAATGGATTTTGGTTTCCCCGCATCGCGCCAAGCGCCCCTGGCAGGGGGCGCAGGAGACGCCTGCAAAACAGACGCTGCCACAGCATGACCCGGACTGCTTCCTGTGTCCGGGCAATACGCGCGTCACCGGGGATAAAAACCCGGACTACAAGAGCACCTTCGTCTTCACCAACGATTTTGCCGCCCTGATGACCGACACGCCGGACGCCCCCGCAAGCCACGACCCGCTGATGCGCTGCGAAAGCGCGCGCGGTACCAGCCGCGTGATCTGCTTCTCGCCCGATCACAGCAAAACGCTGCCAGAGCTGAGCGTAGACGCGCTGAAAGAGGTGGTCAGCACCTGGCAGGCGCAAACCGCTGAGCTGGGGCAGAGCTATCCGTGGGTGCAGGTGTTCGAAAACAAAGGCGCGGCGATGGGCTGCTCTAACCCGCATCCACACGGCCAGATCTGGGCGAACAGCTTCCTGCCCAACGAAGCCGAGCGTGAAGATCGTCTGCAGAAAGCCTATTTCGCAGAAAACGGCTCACCCATGCTGGTGGACTACACTCAGCGTGAGCTGGCCGACGGCAGCCGTACCGTGGTGGAAACCGAGCACTGGCTGGCCGTCGTGCCCTACTGGGCCGCCTGGCCGTTTGAAACGCTGCTGCTGCCGAAAGCGCACGTTCAGCGCATTACCGATCTCAGCGACGCGCAGCGCGACGACCTGGCGCTGGCGCTGAAAAAACTGACAAGCCGTTACGACAACCTGTTCCAGTGCTCCTTCCCGTACTCCATGGGCTGGCACGGCGCACCGTTTAACGGGGAAGAGAATCAGCACTGGCAGTTGCACGCCCATTTCTACCCGCCGCTGCTGCGCTCTGCGACGGTGCGTAAATTTATGGTGGGCTATGAAATGCTGGCGGAAACCCAGCGTGACCTGACGGCGGAACAGGCGGCAGAACGCCTGCGCGCCGTTAGCGACGTCCACTATCGCGAATCAGGAGTCTAAAAAATGAGTCTGAAAGATAAAACACAATCCCTGTTTGCTGAGAAATTTGGCTACCCTGCCACCCACGTTATCCAGGCGCCCGGCCGCGTTAACCTGATCGGTGAACACACCGACTATAACGACGGCTTCGTGCTGCCGTGCGCCATCGATTACCAGACGGTCATCAGCTGTGCGAAGCGCGACGACCGCAAAGTCCGCGTCATTGCGGCAGATTACGGTAATGAGACGGACGAGTTTTCCCTCGATGCCCCGATTGTGACGCACGACAGCCAGCAGTGGTCTAACTACGTACGCGGCGTGGTGAAGCATCTGCAGAAGCGCAACAAGAACTTCGGCGGTGCCGATTTAGTCATCAGCGGCAACGTGCCTCAGGGTGCGGGCTTAAGTTCGTCGGCCTCGCTCGAAGTGGCCGTGGGAACCGTCTTCCAGCAGCTGTATCATCTGCCGCTGGACGGCGCGCAAATTGCGCTGAACGGCCAGGAAGCGGAAAACCAGTTCGTGGGCTGCAACTGCGGCATTATGGACCAGCTGATCTCTGCGCTGGGCAAAAAAGAGCACGCGCTGCTGATCGACTGCCGCTCGCTGGGCACCAAAGCCGTTCCGCTGCCAAAAGGCGCGGCCGTCGTGATTATCAACAGCAACTTTAAACGCACGCTGGTGGGCAGCGAATACAACACCCGCCGCGAACAGTGCGAAACCGGTGCGCGCTTCTTCCAGCAGCCTGCCCTGCGCGACGTGACGCTCAATGAATTTAACAAAGTGGCGCACGAACTGGATCCGGTTGTCGCCAGGCGCGTACGTCACGTGCTGACGGAGAACGCCCGTACCGTTGAAGCCGCGTCCGCACTGGCGAAAGGTGACCTGAAACGCATGGGTGAACTGATGGCAGAATCTCACGCCTCCATGCGCGATGATTTTGAAATCACCGTGCCGCAGATCGACACCCTGGTGGACATTGTGAAAGCGGTCATTGGCGACAAAGGCGGCGTACGTATGACGGGCGGCGGTTTTGGCGGCTGCATCGTTGCGCTGGTTCCGGAAGAGCTGGTCCCTGCCGTCCAGGACGCCGTGGCGAAGCAGTACGAAGCGCAAACGGGCATCAAAGAAACGTTCTATGTATGTAAAGCATCACAAGGAGCCGGACAGTGCTAAACGAAACACCTACCCTCGCACCGGATGGTCTGCCGTATCGCCTGTTAACCCTGCGCAACAGCGCGGGGATGGTGGTTACGCTTATGGACTGGGGTGCGACCCTGCTATCAGCCCGCGTACCAATGCCGGACGGCAGCGTGCGCGAAACCCTGCTCGGCTGCGCCTCGCCTGAGCAGTATGTCAATCAATCCGCCTATCTGGGCGCGTCCGTAGGGCGCTATGCCAACCGTATCGCGAAGAGCCGCTTTGAGCTCGACGGCGTCCAGTACGCCCTGCTTCCAAGCCAGGGTGAGAACCAGCTGCACGGCGGGCCGGACGGCTTTGACAAACGCCGCTGGAAGATTGTTCGTCAAAACGACGGGGAAGTGCTGTTCTCACTGGATTCGCTTGATGGCGATCAGGGCTTCCCGGGGAATCTTATCGCATCCGCGCGCTTCACGCTGACCGACGACAACCGAATCGCCATTGAATACCGTGCGACGGTCGATAAGCCGTGTCCGGTCAACCTGACTAACCATGCCTACTTCAATCTGGACGGCAACCAGTGCGACGTGCTTAACCACAAGCTGCAGATCCTGGCTGACGCTTATCTGCCGGTTGACGAGATGGGCATTCCGTATCAGGGCCTTAAAGACGTGAGCGGGACCAGCTTTGATTTCCGCAGCGCTAAAGTTATCGCCCAGGATTTCCTGAGCGATGACGATCAGCGCAAGGTGAAAGGCTACGATCACGCGTTCCTGCTGCACGCCAAAGGTGATGTAAAACAGCCTGCCGCGCAGGTCTGGTCTGCGGATGAGAAGCTGCAGATGATGGTGTATACCACCGCCCCTGCCCTGCAGTTCTACTCAGGCAACTATCTTGGCGGCACGACGGCGCGCGAACACGATGAGTACAGCGACTGGCAAGGGCTGGCGCTGGAGAGCGAATTCCTGCCGGACAGCCCCAATCATCCTGAATGGCCGCAGCCGGACTGCGTGCTGCGCCCGGGCGAAGAGTACGTGAGCGTCACAGAGTATCATTTCATTCCGCATTGATTTCCAGCCCTCCCATCGGAGGGCTTTTTTCTGCGCGTCTTGCTGAAAATAGCGCCGATCGCAGACAAAATCATAACCCTGGATTCACAAGCATCTTACACTCAGAGACTATTTTCGCTATGGTTAGGGTTAAGCGTTGCTGGTGGCACCGCCACGGCAATATAATGAGAATTGTTATCATTCTAAAAATGCTTGAGGAGTAAGAGATGGCTATTACTAAGCTGGTTCTGGTGCGTCACGGCGAAAGCCAGTGGAACAACGAAAACCGCTTTACCGGTTGGTACGACGTTGATCTGTCTGAGAAAGGCGTAAGCGAAGCAAAAGCAGCAGGTAAACTGCTGAAGGAAGAAGGCTTCAGCTTTGATTTTGCTTACACCTCTGTGCTGAAACGTGCCATCCATACCCTGTGGAACGTGCTGGACGAACTGGACCAGGCCTGGCTGCCGGTTGAGAAATCCTGGAAACTGAACGAGCGTCACTACGGTGCGCTGCAGGGCCTGAACAAAGCGGAAACCGCTGAGAAATACGGTGACGAGCAGGTTAAACAGTGGCGTCGCGGCTTCGCGGTCACCCCACCAGAGCTGACCAAAGATGACGAGCGCTACCCGGGCCACGACCCGCGTTACGCGAAACTGACCGACGCTGAGCTGCCAACCACCGAGAGCCTGGCGCTGACCATCGACCGCGTTGTGCCTTACTGGAACGAAACCATTCTGCCACGTCTGAAAAGCGGCGAGCGCGTGATCATTGCCGCTCACGGTAACTCCCTGCGCGCGCTGGTGAAATACCTGGACAACATGGGTGAAGACGAGATCCTCGAACTGAACATCCCAACTGGCGTACCGCTGGTGTATGAGTTCGACGAAAACTTCAAGCCAATCAAACACTACTACCTGGGTAACGCGGACGAAATCGCAGCGAAAGCAGCGGCTGTCGCGAATCAGGGTAAAGCGAAGTAATTTTCGCCGGACGTAAAAAAAGCGCGGAGCCTTCCGCGCTTTTTTATTTGTGCCTGAGAATTCAGCCGCGACGCGCTTTTACCGCATTCGCCAGCTGACGCAGGATGGCATCGGTATCTTCCCAGCCGATGCAGGCATCAGTCACGCTTTTGCCATACACCAGCGGCTCGCTACCTTCCAGGTTCTGGTTCCCTTCGACCAGATGACTTTCAATCATCACCCCAATTACCGCCTTCTCACCGTTGGCGATCTGCTGGCAGACATCTGCCCCCACTTCCATCTGCTTTTTGAACTGCTTGCTGGAGTTGGCGTGGCTGAAGTCGATCATCACCTGCGCCGGCAGCCCGGCTTTTTCCAGCCCGGCCTTCACCTCTGCCACATGTTTTGCACTGTAGTTTGGCTCTTTGCCACCGCGCAGAATGATATGGCAGTCGCCGTTACCGCTGGTGTTAACGATGGCAGAGTGACCCCATTTGGTCACAGACAGGAAGCAGTGCGGCGCCCCCGCTGCGTTGATGGCGTCGATAGCCACCTTAATGGTACCGTCAGTGCCGTTTTTGAAACCCACCGGGCAAGAGAGACCAGAAGCCAGCTCGCGGTGGACCTGAGATTCAGTGGTGCGGGCACCAATCGCGCCCCAGCTCATCAGATCTGCCAGGTATTGTGGCGTGATCATATCCAGGAACTCACCGGCAGCTGGCAGGCCGCTGTCGTTGATCTCCAGCAGCAGCTTGCGCGCAATGCGCAGGCCGTCGTTGATCTGGAAGCTGTTATCCATGTGCGGATCGTTAATCAGCCCTTTCCAGCCCACTGTCGTGCGCGGTTTTTCAAAATAGACGCGCATCACGATTTCAAGCTCGTCCTTCAGCTCTTCACGCAGGGCGAGCAGACGGGCCGCATACTCTTTCGCAGCGGCAGGATCGTGAATGGAGCACGGGCCAATCACCACCAGAAGACGATCGTCATTACCTTTCAGGATCTTGTGGATCGCTTTACGAGCATGAGAAACCGTGTTTGCGGCATTTTCAGTGGCGGGGAATTTCTCAAGGAGCGCTACAGGAGGTAATAACTCATTGATCTCTTTAATGCGTAAATCGTCGTTCTGATAATTCATCTTCTTTCCAGCTCTGCCATATCTTTAGTAATGAAAGCAATCCTTTCAATCTATCT
The DNA here is from genome assembly GCF_034106185.1 of Enterobacter sp. 296B2. Lineage (NCBI taxonomy): Bacteria > Pseudomonadati > Pseudomonadota > Gammaproteobacteria > Enterobacterales > Enterobacteriaceae > Enterobacter > Enterobacter sp. 296B2. The sequence goes on from NZ_JAWNCA010000010.1 coordinate 22,290, forward strand.
TGTCGACCAGGAAGTGTAAACACGGTTTTACACTTCACGCAGATAATTCCTGGAATTCGCCTAAAAATCGCCACAAAATAGCGAAAAATGAGATCTAACCTAAGCTTTTTAACTGTAACAACCATTTTTACACGCTTAAACGCGATTCCATACTGACGTAAGTCCGTAAGGCGGAATATTTCGCCTCTAAAAAGATGCACTGTTGGAGAATGTTATCCAGCGTAACGACAAGAACAGGAGCACCATGATGAAAATGACAAAACTGACAACCCTCTTCCTGACTGCCACACTCACCCTTGCCAGCGGCAGCGCCCTGGCCGCAGAAACGGGTACTTCAGACAGCAACGGTGATGCCAATGCGGCAGCAGCAGCAGGCCAGGTTGCGCCTGATGCGAAACAGAATATCGCCCCGAACAATGTCGATAACAGCCAGATCAATACCGGGAACACCAATACCGGCGGCACCATGCTGCATCCGAACGGTGGTGCTTCCGACACCATGAATCATGACAATATGAGCTCGGATGAGGTTCATAAGAACTCGATGTGTAAGGACGGCAAATGTCCCGATCCGAACGACAAAGTGGGTAACGACGCCAATACCAAAACTGATGGCACAACCCAGTAATTCTTGATGCTTTAAATGCGAAAGGAGAGCCCTGGCTCTCCTTTCTTTTTGGAGTAACCTGTTAAAAACGCTACACTAAAATAATAACGAATCAGGAAAGCAGACATGGCGCACACCCACTCACACGCATCTTCTCCCGGAAATGACAACGCAAAACGACTCATGCTGGCCTTTGGCGTCACGGCCACGTTTATGGTTATTGAGGTCATTGGCGGCCTGGTTTCCGGCTCTCTGGCGCTGCTGGCTGATGCCGGACATATGCTGACCGATGCCGCCGCGCTGCTTTTCGCCCTGCTGGCGGTGCAGTTTGCTCGCCGCCCGCCCAACGCACGCCATACCTTCGGCTGGCTGAGGCTGACGACCCTCGCCGCGTTTGTTAATGCCATCGCGCTGGTGGCGATCACCCTTCTTATCGTCTGGGAGGCCGTACAGCGCTTCAGGCACCCTCAGCCGATCGCCGGGACAACGATGATGGTCATTGCCGTGGCGGGACTATTGGCGAATATCCTCGCGTTCTGGATTTTGCACCGCGGCAGCGGGGAAAAGAACCTCAACGTGCGCGCTGCGGCCCTGCACGTTCTGGGAGATTTACTCGGCTCGGTCGGAGCGATTGTCGCCGCGCTGGTGATCCTCAATACCGGCTGGACGCCCGTCGACCCGATTCTCTCCGTGCTGGTGTCGTGTCTGGTCTTGCGAAGCGCCTGGCGGCTGCTGAAGGAGAGCGTCAATGAACTTCTTGAAGGTGCACCGACATCCATAGACATTGACGAGCTGAAACGTAACCTGCGCCGCTCAGTTCCGGAAGTACGCAACGTGCATCACGTGCACGTTTGGCTGGTGGGGGAGAAACCGGTCATGACGCTGCACGCCCAGGTGATCCCGCCTCATGACCACGACGTGCTGCTTGAACGCATCCAGCATTTTCTTGAACATCACTACGAGATTGGCCACGCCACCATCCAGATGGAGTATCAGCCCTGTAACGGGCCGGACTGCCACCTTAACGAGGCGCAGCCCGACCATTCACATCATCACCACCATTAGCGGGAAAGCGCGTGAGAGCCTCGCTCACGCGCGCTGTTAATCCACATTCGGCTACCGTTCAGGGCAATGAAGGTCAGCAGCAGATACTCCAGCGACATCGCATAGACGCCCTGCAGAGCAAAAATTACCACGCTGATGACGTTGATGATGACCCACAGCAGCCAGTTCTCAACGTATTTGCGCGTCATCAGGACCATCGCCGCAATCGACAGCACCATCATGCAAGAGTCCCAGAACGGGAAGGCATCCGGCTGGAGCTCCGGCATCGTCACGTCCAGGCCAATAGCGGACATGACCGAAACGGCAACGCGGGTCAGGAACGCAAACACCGGGTTGATATAGACGGTCATTAAACCAATGGCAACCACGCAGGCAACGAACCAGGCGATGGCTTTTGGCAGGGGCAGCCAGCGGATCTGCAGCTCAGCCTCCTGCTGGCTGTTTTGCCGGGACCAGGCGTACCAGCCGTAAATATTGGCGGCGAAGAAAAACAACTGCAAAAGCAGACTGGCATACAGCTGGATCTGGAAGAAGATAATCGCAAACAGCGTGACGTTAATCAGGCCGAACGCGTAGTTACCGATCTTCTCAAGGCTTGCCAGCCAGATACACAGCAAACCCGCCAGCGTGCCTACGGCTTCAATCCATGACAGGTCATAGCCACCTGCACCAATCGGTATATGAACCAGAATGTTCTGCGTGCTAAAAAAATCCATCTTTTCCCCAGGGCGTTTTTAAATTAAGTACGTAGTGTAGCCGCAAAATCCAGCATGCGGTTAAGCGGAATTAACGCACCTTCACGCAGGGCGGCGTCGACGTGGATTTCATGCGCCGCACCGCCCGTCTCGAGCCCTTCGGCAATCGCTTTCAGGCCGTTCATCGCCATCCACGGGCAATGCGCGCAGCTGCGGCACGTCGCGCCCTCCCCCGCCGTTGGCGCTTCCAGGAGCTCTTTCTCCGGCACGGCCTGCTGCATCTTATAGAAGATACCGCGATCGGTCGCCACAATGAGCTGCTTGTGCGGCAGCGTCCTGGCCGCGTTGATAAGCTGGCTGGTTGAGCCAACGGCATCGGCCATATCAACAATCGACTGCGGTGATTCTGGGTGAACAAGAATGGCGGCATCAGGATAAAGCGCCTTCATGCGCGCCAGCGCCTGGGTTTTGAACTCGTCGTGAACGATACAGGCACCTTGCCAGCAGAGAACGTCAGCGCCCGTCTGCTTCTGGACATACTTTCCAAGATGGCGGTCAGGGGCCCAGATAATTTTCTCACCCAGGCTGTCCAGATGCTCAATAAGCTCAACGGCGATGCTCGACGTGACCACCCAGTCTGCGCGCGCTTTTACCGCCGCGGAGGTGTTGGCGTAAACCACCACGGTTCGGTCAGGATGGGCATCGCAGAATGCGGTGAACTCATCAATCGGGCAGCCGAGATCGAGTGAACACTCCGCGTTAAGCGTCGGCATCAGAATGGTTTTTTCCGGGCTCAGGATCTTTGCCGTTTCGCCCATAAAACGCACGCCTGCAACCAGCAGCGTGGAAGCGGGATGTTTTGCCCCGAAGCGGGCCATCTCCAGTGAATCAGAAATACAGCCCCCGGTCTCTTCCGCCAGCTGCTGAATTTCCGGGTCGGTGTAGTAATGGGCCACCATCACCGCATCGCGCTCTTTGAGAAGCCGTTTGATCTTCTCGCGATAGAATTGTTTTTCATCCTGACTCAGCGGAACAGGCTTTGGCGGAAACGGATAGATGGCGGCTTCAGGATCGAACATCACACTCATTATGGCTTCTCGTTTTACTGGCTTAACAATATTGCCTTTCTTTTGCATGACAAAGCAAAACGCGCGGCAATTGTGTTTTATATACTAAACAAGATAGCGAATCCGGAGTGAAAAGTCACCGGGAATAGATGAGCAGAGCATTTGTTGTCGCGCAGATAGCAAAAAGGCGCCTTTAGGGCGCCTTTCTACACTGGTGGGTCGTGCAGGATTCGAACCTGCGACCAATTGATTAAAAGTCAACTGCTCTACCAACTGAGCTAACGACCCCTTGCGGGATGTACTTCAAATTTATTCAGGCTGGTGGGTCGTGCAGGATTCGAACCTGCGACCAATTGATTAAAAGTCAACTGCTCTACCAACTGAGCTAACGACCCATTTGGGTGTTGCCTGAATTATCACTCGGAACCAATAAAATTGGTGGGTCGTGCAGGATTCGAACCTGCGACCAATTGATTAAAAGTCAACTGCTCTACCAACTGAGCTAACGACCCGAGTGGTGGGTGATGACGGGCTCGAACCGCCGACCCCCTCCGTGTAAAGGAGATGCTCTACCAACTGAGCTAATCACCCACTCTGTACTGCCGGTAATGCGTTAAGTGGTGGGTCGTGCAGGATTCGAACCTGCGACCAATTGATTAAAAGTCAACTGCTCTACCAACTGAGCTAACGACCCACTTTTACGCTGTTTTCACGTTGTTTGATATCCCGTGGCAACGGCGGCATATATTACTGATTTAAGAATTCTGCGCAACAAAAATTTCGATGAAGATCACTTAACTGCTTACGAATCATGCTGCACGACCAGAAATAACGCGATTTCTGGTCATGCGATAATCATCCCATCGAATTCAGGCGTTTTTGCGCCTGCTTAGCACCTTCGGTGCCAGGGAATTTTGCGACCACCTGCTGATAAACCGCTTTGGCTTTCGCCGTGTCGCCTTTGTCCTGCATGATCACGCCAACTTTATACATCGCGTCTGGCGCTTTCGGCGATTTCGGGTAATTTTTCACCACTGAGGCAAAATAAAACGCCGCATCGTCCTTTTTACCCTTGTTGTAATTCAGCTGACCGAGCCAGTAATTGGCATTTGGCTGGTAGGTTGAATCAGGGTATTTCTTAACAAAGTTCTGAAACGCAGCAATCGCGTCGTCCTGACGAGACTGATCCTGCACCAGGGCAATGGCCGCATTGTAATCCGTATTTGCGTCACCGCTCTGTACAGGCGCCCCTGTTGAGGCTGAAGCATCAGCAGACGGTGCGGGTGCGGAGGTCGCTGCACCGCTCTGATCGCCTGCCGCTGGCTGTGCTGCTGCACCACCGCTGCTCAGGCTATCTATCTGCAACAAGATTTGCTTCTGACGTTCCACAACCTGGTTAAGCTGATACTGGCTTTCCTGAATCTGACCGCGGAGAGAGTCAATATCATTTTGGTTATCGGAAAGTTGCTGCTGGAGTTGGGTTAAAAGCTGACTGTGAGCGTTAGAAATACGCTCGAGCTGAGTGACCCGGTCTTCTACCGAGCCTGAGCCGACACTACTGATTGGTGCCTGAGCAAAAGCGGCCCAGGGGGCCGCTATTCCAACCAGTAACGACAGACTCAACAGATGATGTCTGAAGTTACTGCTCATGCAATTCTCTTAGTAAACCAGTACGGCACGACGGTTTTTGGAGTAAGCCGCTTCGTCGTGACCCAGTACTGCAGGTTTTTCTTTACCGTAAGAAACGATGGAGATCTGGTCAGCAGAAACGCCTTTACCCTGCAGGTACATCTTAACGGCGTTAGCACGACGTTCACCCAGGGAGATGTTGTACTCTGGAGTACCACGTTCGTCCGCGTGACCTTCTACGGTGACTTTGTAAGATGGGTTGCTACGCAGGAAGTTAGCGTGAGCATCCAGCATCGCAGCGAAGTCAGAACGGATGTCGTATTTATCCAGATCGAAGTAAACGATGTTGTTCTGCTGCAGCTGCTGCATCTGAAGACGCGCTTGCTCTTCAGAAGACATGTTGCCATTGCCGTTCGCGTCCATACCGGTACCGGCACCCATCATGCCTTCGCCGCTCTGGTCATTGCTGGCGTTCTTGTTAGAAGAACACGCTGCGATTGCCATTACAGGCAGAGCGATCATCAGCCCCTTCAGCACTTTGTTCAGTTGCATTTCTATGATTCCTTTAGTAATCAATTAATTATTATTTACAGATACGGCGACCAGGCAGGTGATTTTACCTGTCCATCAGTAGCCGGAATACGCGCTTTGAAACGCCCATCTGTAGAAACCAGATTCAGCACAGATCCCATCCCCTGAGAAGAGCTGTAGATTACCATAGTGCCGTTAGGTGCCAGACTTGGCGTTTCATCCAGGAACGTTGACGACAGAACTTGAACGCCACCCGCTACCAGATCTTGTTTGGCAATGTGCTGCTGCCCACCATTGGAGCTGACCATTACCATGAATTTACCGTCGCTGCTCACGTCTGCGTTCTGGTTCTGAGAACCTTCCCAGGTAATACGCTGCGGAGCGCCGCCGTTGATGTTCACTTTATAGATTTGTGGACGGCCGGCCTGGTCAGAGGTAAACGCCAGGTTTTGACTGTCCGGGAACCATGATGGTTCGGTGTTGTTGCTGCGACCATCGGTCACCTGACGGATCTGGCCGGAGCCAATGTCCATCACGTACAGGTTAAGGCTACCGGTTTTAGACAGCGCAAACGCCAGTTTAGACCCATCCGGAGAGAAGGAAGGCGCACCGTTGTGACGTGGGAACGACGCAACCTGACGAACCGCACCGTTAGCCAGCGTCTGGATAACCAGCGCAGAACGACCGCTCTCAAAGGTAACATACGCCAGTTTAGACCCGTCCGGAGACCAGGCTGGAGACATCAGCGGCTGTGAAGAGCGTTTTACCAGGAACTGGTTGTAACCGTCGTAGTCAGAGACGCGCAGCTCGTACGGGAACTGACCACCATTGGTCTGCACCACATAAGCAATACGGGTACGGAACGCACCTTTAATGCCGGTCAGTTTTTCGAATACCGCATCGCTGGCCGCGTGTGCCGCGTAGCGCAGGTACTGTTTCGTGACCTTGTAAGAGTTCTGTGCCAGAACGGTACCCGGTGCACCGCCGGTATCCACCAGCTGCCAGGCCACGTTGTATGAGCCGTCCGGGTTAGGGGTAACCTGACCCACAACCACCGCATCAATACCCAGCGCAGACCATGCAGCAGGCTGTACTTCCTGCGCACTACCCGGCTGCTGAGGCAGACGAGAACGATCTAACGGGTTGAATTTACCGCTGTTACGCAGGTCAGCCGCCACGATGCCGCCAGCATCTTCAGGTGCAGCGCCAGGACCGGCCCACTGGAACGGAACAACACCGATTGGGCGTGCCGAGTCCACCCCCTGGGTGATCTCGATACGTACTTCTGCGTGCAGGACTGCTGCCCACAGCATTAAAAAACCAAATGCTACACGTAATGCCTGCTTCATCATATCTCCCTTATCCGGGTAACCTTACCCACGATAATTTAGCAGAATGTTAACAAACTCAAATAGACAAAACTACCAGAACCCTGTGACTAAACCTGGTCTATTTTTCCCCGTTTGCACGGGGAAAATGTAACTTAAGGTTTGAAGTCCAGCGGTGCATTTTTGAAGACTTCGTAGACTGCCTGCGAAGGCGGTTTAGGCATCTTCGCCTGACGCGCTGCAGCCAGAGCCGCAGTACATAAAGCCGGGTCGCCACCTTCAGACTTAATGTCAAGCAGCATGCCGTCCGGAGCCAGTTTTATACGCAGCGTACACGTTTTACCGGTATAGGAAGACGCGTCATAGAACCGGCTTTCAATCGCCGATTTAATCTGCGCGGCATAGCCGTTGATTTCGGCCCCTGTCGCACCGTTACTCTTAGTGTTACCACTTCCGGTCGGCGCTGCGTTGTTTCCTTTCGCCCCACCGCCCGTTTTCGGTGCATTCTTACCGGAGCTTAAATCCCCCAGCAGATCGTCAACCCCTGCGGCAGCAGCGGCTTTTTCAGCGGCAGCAGCCTTTTTCGCAGCCGCTTTTTCAGCAGCAGCTTTCTTATCGGCAGCGGCCTTCTCAGCTGCAGCTTTTTTATCTGCAGCGGCTTTTTCCGCGGCGGCAGCTTTTTCTGCAGCAGCCTTTTCGGCAGCAGCAGCTTTCTTCGCAGCCTCGGCAGCCGCTTTCTTCTCTGCTTCCTGAGCGGCTTTTTTCGCGGCTTCGGCTTCAGCTTTCTTCTGAGCATCAGCTGCGGCTTTCTTCGCAGCTTCCGCTTCGGCTTTTTTCTGAGCATCCGCAGCGGCTTTCTTCGCCGCTTCCGCTTCAGCTTTTTTCTGAGCATCCGCAGCCGCTTTCTTCGCCGCTTCTGCCGCTAATTTCGCCTGGGCATCAGCCTGCGCTTTAGCATCTGCTGCGGCTTTGGCAGCCGCCTCTTCCGCCTGCTTTTGCTGTTCCTGCGCTTTCTTCGCGGCCTCTTCGGCTTGCTTCTGCTGTTCCGCCTGCGCTTTCGCTGCTTCCTGCGCCTGCAAACGTTCTTTCTCAAGCTGCTTCAAACGCTCCTGCTCGGCGGCCTGCTTTTCACGCAGCTCTTCCGCCTGCTGTTGCGCCTGTTTTTCACGCTGCTCTTCAGCCCGTTTGGCACTCGCCTTCTGCTGTTGTTCGCGATTATAGTTCTGCACTACCGCACCGGGATCCACCATTACGGCGTCAATGGAAGATCCTCCACCGCCGCCTGCTGATGCATCAATATGCTCGTCGAACGAACTCCAGATCAGCGCTGCAAAAAGAATAACGTGCAGCACTGCGGAGACGATTATCGCTCGCTTAAGCTTGTCGTTCTGTTCGGTTGCCTTTGACACTATCGGTTCCCAAAAACTACGCGGATGATCAAATAGGTTGAGTCATTAAGCCAACTGACTTAACACCCGCACTATGTAGCAAGTTCAGCGCTTTAATAATTTCATCGTAGGGTACGTCTTTCGCGCCACCGATTAAGAAGACCGTTTTCGGATTTGACTCGAGGCGACGCTGCGCCTCAGCAATCACCTGCTCGGGTGGAAGCTGATCCATGCGATCTTTTTCTACCACCACGCTGTACTGCCCTACGCCGGAAACTTCAATGATGACCGGAGGATCGTCATTGGTGCTCACCGCCTGTGATTCTGTCGCATCCGGAAGATCCACCTCCACGCTCTGGGTAATGATTGGCGCTGTTGCCATGAAGATCAGCAGCAGTACCAACAGGACGTCCAGCAGTGGAACGATATTGATTTCGGACTTGAGCTCGCGACGACCTCGTCCACGCGATCTGGCCATGGTTTACCCCTTGTTGCTCTCGGTGCTGGTAAACGCCTGACGGTGCAGAATCGCGGTGAACTCTTCCATAAAGTTGTCGTAGTTCAGTTCCAGTTTGTTCACGCGCTGGTTCAGACGGTTGTAAGCCATAACCGCCGGGATAGCCGCAAACAGACCGATAGCGGTCGCAATCAGTGCTTCAGCGATACCCGGTGCAACCATCTGCAACGTCGCCTGCTTCACCGCACCAAGCGCGATAAAGGCGTGCATGATCCCCCACACGGTACCAAACAGACCGATATACGGGCTGATGGAGCCGACAGTGCCGAGGAAAGGAATGTGCGTTTCAAGATTTTCCAGCTCACGGTTCATAGAGATACGCATCGCACGTGAGGCGCCTTCCACGACCGCTTCCGGCGCATGATTGTTTGCACGATGCAGACGAGCAAACTCTTTGAATCCGCTATAGAAAATTTGTTCGGAGCCGGTCAGGTTTTCACGGCGTCCCTGGCTCTCCTGATACAGACGAGAAAGCTCAATACCCGACCAGAACTTATCTTCAAACGCTTCCGCTTCACGGCCAGCAGCATTGAGGATACGCGTTCTCTGGATGATGATGGCCCAGGATGCGATTGAAAAACCAATCAAAATCAACATGATAAGTTTAACCAGAAGGCTTGCCTTCAGGAACAAATCAAGGATATTCATGTCAGTCACTGCTTAAACTCCGCGACAATAGACTTAGGAAGCGCACGAGGCTTCATTATGGTTGGATCAACACAAACAATCAGTACTTCAGCTGAGTTCAGTACGGTGTTCTCTGCGTTGACTATCCGCTGCGTGAATACCAGTGAGGTCCCGCGCATTGATGTAATTTCAGTTTGGACTTCGAGCATATCGTCGAGTCTGGCAGGCGCAAAATACTCAAGCGTCATCTTGCGTACCACGAAGGCAACTCGCTCAGCCAACAGCACCTGTTGACTAAAGTGATGATGGCGCAGCATCTCTGTGCGTGCCCGTTCATAAAAAGCAACGTAGCTGGCGTGGTAAACCACACCACCGGCATCGGTATCTTCGTAATAGACACGAACCGGCCATCGAAACAGCGTTGTATTCACTTTACATCCCGGTAATGCAATAAAAGTTAATGCTTTTAAACTTCGCTACTATACGCGCGGCAAAGATGGTTTGGAATGGGAGAAAGTAAACGGAGAGTAAATTTTTATGGGCTCGGGTAAGCCCATAACGTTATAGGACGTTTCTTATTCAGAAGAAGAAGAAAATCAATCCGGCGAGAAGGACCAGATCGGCAATGAGCGGGCAGAAAATGCCCTGCCAGTGAACCGCTTTTGGACGAAAGCCCACGCCGTGGATGACCCCGGCACACACCGCCCACATGATGAGGAAGCCGTGCCAGATCTCAAGCTCGCTGGTCTTTGCCGCAAAGCGCGACGGGTCCCAGAAGATACAGCCTGCCAGCAGTAATGCCATCACTAAAGAAAGCGCCCGTAACGGGCGCTTATCCATTACCGCGTAAAGTTTCGCGATAATATTCATCAGTGTTTTTCTTCACCCGCTTTGGTCGCTTCTACGTGCTCAAGCGCCAGGGCAGTAATGACACCAAAAGCACAGGCAAGAAGCGTCCCTAAAATCCATGCGAAATACCACATATTCAGCTCCTTACTTAGTACATAGAGTGGGTGTTGCTTTCGATATGTTCTTTAGTGATACGACCGAACATTTTCCAGTAACACCAGATGGTGTAAGCCAGAACAATCGGAACGAACACGCAAGCAACGTAAGTCATTAAGTTCAGCGTCATATGGCTGGAGGTTGCATCCCACATGGTCAGGCTAGCATTCAGCATGGTGCTGGACGGCATGACGAATGGGAACATGGCAATACCCGCCGTCAGGATGATGCACGCCAGCGTCAGTGAAGAGAACACGAACGCCAGAGCACCTTTCTCCAGACGAGACGTCAGCACGGTCAGCAGGGGCAGCAGTACACCCAGAGCCGGGATCGCCCACAGCGCAGGGGTATTGTTGAAGTTCACCAGCCAGGCACCAGCCTGACGCGCCACTTCTTTGGTCAGCGGGTTAGACGGTGCCGAGTGGTTAATCGCGGACGTCACCACGTAACCATCAATACCGTACACCACCCACACGCCTGCCAGAGCAAAGCAAACCAGCGTCACCAGTGCCGCAACCTGAGCAGTAGCACGAGAGCGCAGGTGCAGTTCACCGACGGTACGCATCTGCAGGTAGGTTGCGCCCTGAGTGATGATCATCGCCACGCTCACCACACCGGCCAGCAGACCAAATGGATTCAGCAGCTGGAAGAAGTTACCGGTGTAGTAAAGACGCATGTATTCGTCGAGGTGGAACGGTACGCCCTGCAGCAGGTTACCGAACGCCACGCCAATCACCAGCGGTGGAACGAAGCTACCGATGAAGATGCCCCAGTCCCACATGTTGCGCCAGCGGGTGTCTTCAATCTTGGAACGGTAGTCGAAACCGACCGGACGGAAGAATAAAGAGGCCAGCACCAGAATCATCGCCACGTAGAAGCCGGAGAACGCAGCCGCGTAGACCATCGGCCAGGCAGCAAACAGCGCGCCGCCTGCGGTGATCAGCCACACCTGGTTACCGTCCCAGTGAGGGGCGATAGAGTTAATCATGATTCGACGCTCGGTGTCATTGCGACCGAGGAAACGGGTGAGCATCCCCACCCCCATGTCGAAACCATCCGTGACGGCGAAACCGATCAGCAGAACGCCAACCAGCAGCCACCAGATAAAACGCAATACTTCATAATCGATCATTTGATGACTCCTGTCTTAGCGTGCCGGCTGAGTAGTCACAGTGGACTGCTCGTAGTGATAGCGACCGGTTTTCAGGCTGCTTGGGCCAAGGCGCGCGAACTTGAACATCAGGAACAGTTCAGCCACCAGGAACAGGGTGTACAGACCGCAGATCAGCAGCATAGAGAAGATCAGATCGCCTGCCGTCAGGGAGGAGTTCGCTACCGCCGTTGGCAGCACCTCACCAATCGCCCATGGCTGACGGCCGTATTCTGCGACAAACCAGCCGGACTCAATCGCGATCCATGGCAGTGGAATACCGTACAGCGCGGTACGCAGCAGCCATTTTTTCTCGCCGATGCGGTTGCGAATCACGGACCAGAAGGACGCCGCAATGATCAGCAGCATGATGATGCCGCAGCCCACCATGATACGGAATGCGAAGTACAGTGGCGCAACGCGTGGAATCGAGTCTTTGGTCGCCATCTGAATCTGTGCTTCCGTCGCATCTGAAACGTTCGGGGTATAGCGTTTCAGCAGCAGACCGTAACCCAGATCTTTCTTCACGTTGTTGAACTGGTCGCGAACAGCCTGGTCGGTAGAACCGGCACGCAGCTGTTCCAGCAGCGAGTAGGCCTTCATACCGTTACGGATACGCTCTTCGTGCTGAACCATCAGCTCTTTCAGACCCGTTACCTGCTTATCGACAGAACGGGTTGCAATGATACCCAGCGCGTAAGGGATCTGAATGGCGAAGCGGTTTTCCTGCGCGTCCTGATCGGGAATACCGAACAGCGTAAAGGCAGCAGGCGCCGGCTGGGTTTCCCATTCGGCTTCGATAGCGGCCAGTTTGGTTTTCTGCACGTCACCCATTTCGTAACCGGATTCATCACCCAGAACGATAACGGAGAGGATTGCAGCCATACCGAAGCTTGCAGCGATAGCAAAAGAGCGCTTGGCAAACGCGAAGTCACGACCGCGCAGCATATAGTAGGAGCTGATACCCAGCACGAACATCGCGCCGCACACGTAGCCAGATGCCACAGTGTGAACGAATTTAACCTGAGCAACCGGGTTCAGGACCAGCTCGGCAAAGCTGACCATCTCCATGCGCATGGTTTCGAAGTTGAAGTCAGACGCGATCGGGTTCTGCATCCAGCCGTTCGCCACCAGGATCCACAGCGCGGACAGGTTAGAACCTAATGCCACCAGCCAGGTTACGGCCATGTGCTGGACTTTACCCAGACGGTCCCAACCGAAGAAGAACAGACCTACAAAGGTGGATTCGAGGAAGAAGGCCATCAGACCTTCAATGGCCAGCGGCGCACCGAAGATATCCCCTACATAGTGGGAATAGTAAGACCAGTTAGTCCCGAACTGGAACTCCATGGTCAAACCGGTTGCCACGCCCAGCGCAAAGTTGATACCAAACAACTTGCCCCAGAACTTGGTCATATCTTTATAAATCTGTTTGCCGGAGAGGACGTAAACCGTTTCCATGATGGCCAGCAGGAACGCCATACCGAGCGTCAGTGGCACAAACAGAAAGTGGTACATCGCGGTCAAGGCAAACTGTAAGCGCGACAGTTCGACTACGTCTAACATTATGACTCCTTGCTCATCGCATGAAGACTCCGAGAGTGAACCCCGTCAGAGAGAGATCCACACGCATGCCCCAATACAAATTATTCGCATCCTGGTCGTCGTTATTACCCTGGAGAAGGATAAAAACGATAACGATAGGTTACAAATAGGTTAATAAAAAACTCAAATTGATCCCGCAAATATAATACGCTGCAAAACCCTTACAATAAACAGGTTTTTATTGAATCACATTTACGTTTTTCGACGACGATCAACTTATAGCAAAATCACCACATTTCGGCCATTTTGATCGGGAACAATTTAGCGCTTTTCTACTCATTTTTCCAAGAATTAAACATTGATTTAAATCAAAAAAGACCGGTAATGTTAACAAAGTTTAAGTGTGGTGATTTTGGTGAAATCCATGTTAAATACATGTATATACAAAAGTTGTGCAGGTTATCAAAGATGATGCAAATTTAGTTAAAAGTGATTTACCTTAACTACGCGCTCAATATCACCTCATCGCACCCTCTACATTAAAAAACCATCCTGTCGCCCCTCGCACAGATCTCCCTCCCCTCGCGGCCCCCCCTGTTCACGAGCTGTAAGCCAGCCAAAGAGGAACATTTTTTCCGTGTTTCACTACCCTTACTGCGAATCGTCTGCTTCCTTCAAGCAATGGGGCAGAAAGGGGCTGATGCTATTATTAGCTTCAAAAAAAAATTGCAGCAAAAAAGCGTGCCGGGCAGGTGAGTGAATTATTTACCCTTCGAATGATTGCGGTGTAATTAGCAGCTTGAGAATAAAAATAACACTATATCAATTAATTTAAATTATATATTTGCACAAATTAACCACAAAACCACGCTTTCCTGCGATTAATAAAAAAACAAAATCATATATTAAGAATTTATTTAGGCCAGCTTATCTTGTGAGAGCATTTCATTACTGAAATAATTATTTTTTAAATTTTTACCCACTCAAAGAGTTATTACCATATGAAATACCTACCTCTGCTCGGTGCTTTATTAATAAGCACGACCGCATTTGCGCATAATGACGATGCCTATAGTCACGATGCGGCAATTATGGATTATACCCAGACCGACTGGATGGCCCGCCTCCCTGGCAACCTTACCCTTTCACGATTGAGTATCCCAGGCACGCATGATTCAGGCTCACGCTACGGTGGAGATGCCATCGCCAACCAGGTCATGACCATTCCTCAGCAGCTTAACGCGGGGATCCGCTATCTGGATATTCGGGTGCGGCACATCGATGATGCTTTTGCTATTCATCACGGCGTGAAATATCAAAATCTTAACTTTGATGACGTAATGAAGTCGGTGACGGCCTTCCTGCAACAGCATCGCGGCGAAACCATGGTGATGCGACTTCGCGAAGAGTATTCCCCGTCGAATAACACCCGAAGCATCAGCGAAACCATGGATAGCTATATTTCGACGTATCAAAATACGTTCCTGTCGGATTATGGTTACCTTCACGACCCTACGCTTAATCAGGTTCGCGGAAAAGTCTTTATTATTTGGGACAATTTTGAAAGCACCGGCAGTACCCCCGTTGCATCCCGCCGTTTAAATAGTATCGAAATGCAGGATGCCTGGTCCGTAAGTTCAAACTGGGATCTCTACGGTAAATGGGAAAAGGTTAAAAAGTTTATTAATGATAATCAAAATTACGGTGATATCTCGATTAACTATCTGAGCGCGGCGGGGGGATCTTTTCCCTATTTTGTTGCCAGCGGCCACTCCAGCGCAGGCACATCGGCACCGCGCCTCTCAACGGGCCTGACCACGCCGGGATGGAAATATAAGTACCCTGATTTCCCACGGGTTAGCTGTTTTATCCGCATCTGTACGATCGCGTTTGAAGGCACCAACACGCTGACCCGCAACTATCTGAACAATAATTATGTTGAGCGCACAGGGATCATCGCCGCCGATTTCCCGGGCAAAGGGTTAATTCGCGCCATCATCAATAAAAACAACTTCTAAAAAAAGGCCGCTTTTCAGCGGCCAACCATGTCGAAACGACATATTTTATGATGTCGATGAAGTTAGAGCCAGGGATCGGGTCACAGCCGATGCCCACACAGGTGGATTGGCCGATGAATGTGGTCCGGCATGATGCCGATTTTGCATTCGCCAGGGGTGATAACGCCTGGGCAGTTCGGGCCGATCATGTGCACGCCTGCTTCATCCAGCTTCACCTTCACGGTCAGCATATCCAGGATGCGATTGGTTATCGAAGACGAAAAAAATATAAACAGAAGTGATTTTAATTAACGCGAGAGAAAAACGCCCTGCCGAAGCGAGACAAGCAATAAGCGTAGTCGGGCCAGTTTATTTTTCCATTCTGTTTTTGCAACCCTTAGAAATTACATTTGATTTACTTTTATTATCCCGGAAGTTAACACCGAAGCATGACTATTTAATGATAAAAGGCCGCAAACTCTGCGGCCTTTTGATCGTGTCAGCGTTTTTCAGGCAAGAAGAATGCTGAAGGTTCGTGACTGTCCCGGTCTGAATGCCCCGACGATGCCCTCTTCTTCACGATTGTCTATTATCCGTTCATTCATGTCCGTTTCGCAGCACCGTTTCACGGTCGGATCCACGGATAACGTCGCGTCACATGCGCTGGACTCAGAAGGGTTGAACAGACGAAGAATGAGCTCGTCTCGATCTTCAGCCTTTTTGAGCGTACTGAGCACGCATCCCGTTGGCGAAAGCGCCAGCAGACTGTAACTTTCCGGCGTGGTAAACGACGAGCGATTGAGCTTCATCGCGTCCCAGGGAATTTTGTTATAGCACTGCACCGGTGTTAACCACGATTTAGCCTGCTGCGCGACGCCCGCGTTTTCCGGCGTTCCACTGAAGCTGAAGAGGCTAAAGCGACAGCTTAACGAACCGCGCACCTGGGAGTCAGGAACAGGCATTTTGATTCCTGAAGGTCTACCGGGGCGCAACAGCAAATCTTCTTTGCCGAGTAACCCCACGCCGCGAAGCAGGGTCAGGGCAAAGGCTTTTTTATCCTCGCCTACTACTTCAAACTCGCGTAGTCCTTCGGTGAACAGCGCAAGCCCGTTTCGTTTTTCCTGCAGGACGGCATAGTTGAGTAAGTTCCAGACCGGAACCGGCGCTTCTTTCCACCCCTCCTCCTGCCAGTTTTCCATCGCCGCGTCCTGCACCGGACGAGTGAGAGTGCCAAACTGCGTATCCGCTAACACGCCCTGGGTTGTAAACGGCGTTGGGATCAGCACGCGAACGCGGTGGTCGTCAGCCTGATTATCCAGACGCACTGCCACATCAATACGTCTGCTGTGGTGGCTAAGCGTGATTTCAAACTCAGCGCCGAGAGACCCGTTTCGCTGACCCGCCGCGCGTTCGGCCAGATTAGATGGTACCGCGATCTGATGGCGAATCACCGCCCTGCTCTGCCAGCCTTCGTGTATAACCTCGACCTGATGCTCGCCCTGTGCAGAAGTGAGTCTCCACTCTTCCCGCGAAGGCGAGTAGTCGTACTCATCGCCATCATCCGAACTCTCTTCGATTTCCAGCACGCGGTCATAAATCAGCCCGGTTTCTTTGTCGCGCAGGCGCAGCGTACCGTCGTTATTTATATCAATCTGCCAGAAGGCGTTTTCGAGCAAGGATTCGGTGTTTTTCACCGGCGAGAGCACCTTCCCGGCCACGTTTGGTTCGATAAACAGCGTACGGTAGCCCATCGACGGCAGTATCTGGCTGAGCTGAATATCAAACTCCATAAACGGTTCGTAATTACCGTAATGGACAATCTGCCGGTCAATGAGACCAGGGTCGAGCTCGCGCGCGCTGCGAATGAAATACGGGATCTCGTTGCCTTTATCATCCCGCAGACGGAACTGGCTGGCGCGCAGTCGAATCGTGGTGTTCATCACCTCTTCACGCGGCCAGGGCATCAGATTGAACATCACCAGCTTGTCGGCGTCGCTTTGCGGCATGTTGTCGACAATCTTGCGCATATAGAAACGCACCAGGTTGTCCGCCATGTCCTCAGCCAGCTCAAAGCGGGAGACAATCTCGCGGTGCACCTTGTCGCTGCAGCAGCAGCCGATGCTGTCGTGAGCGTGGTTTTTGAGGATCTCTTTCCACATCTTCTCCAGCAGGCCGTGGTGGTAATCGAAGCCCAGCGTCCAGGCAAGCGTCGCCAGCGGTTCGAGAATATTGACAATTTTGTTCTCGATACGCGCATGGGCGATTTTAATATCCATGCGCGTGGAGCCGATTGTCCGGTGAACGCGCATATATTTCCCGTCGATAAACTCCCCTTTCAGGGTCGCCAGCTCATCGCGGCGCGCCTCGATATGGTCAAACACCTCCTCAAAACGGCTCATCACAAATTGACGCTGGGGATAGATTTCACGCAGCTTATCCATCACCGTAAAAATGTTCTGCTGCAGCGGCATTTGATCGTGGCCGTTGGGCAGCAAAATCTCTTTGGTGACGGAGGCCCTTTCCAGAACGTCGAAATAGCTATCGAGCCGTTTTCGCAGCCCGGCTTCGTCCTCCGGTAAGTACTTACCAATCGCGTAGCCCAGCGGCAGCACCTGAGCCGTAACTTCGCTGCCGTCCTGGCTCTGCCAGAGAAACTCGGTTTTATCGGTCCCGTGTCGTTCAGAACAGCCGCGCCAGAACATGGTGCGGGTAATGCCAAATCCGTTATAGATATGCGGAAGCTGGCCGGACATACCAAACGAATCCGGCAGATAACCTATCTTCATCGGCTCGCCGAACGCCATACAGTCCCGGATACCGTACATCAGGTTGCGGACAATCGACTCGCCGCTGACAATAGTGGTATCGGTCTGGGTATACCAGGGGCCAATAATGAGCTTTCCGCGCTCGACTAGCGCCTTCACGCGTGCCCGGTTTTCGGGCACGACGGCAAAATAATCCTCCAGCACCGCCGTCTGACCATCGAGGACGTAATATTTATATTCATCGTCCTGCTCCAGACGGGTCAGGATCTCTTCCATATTATTGACCAGAAGAATACGTGACTCTTCAGTGGTGAAGTACCACTCACGGTCCCAGTGCATATGCGGCGTGATATGAACGCGAGATACAGCTTTCATCTTCGTTTCCTGTTTTGTGAGTTTTTACGGTATGGCGTCTTCAATGACGTATTTGCCCTTTTTTACCGCCTGGCGTCGCCAGAGCAGCAGAATAAAGGTGGAGATAGCGGTACCCACCAGCGCCGCGCCAAACCAGCCCGCCGCCGCAACCACACCGCTCAGCCCTGCATCGTGAAGTAAAAAGAGAGAGAAAATACCGGCCCCCGGCGTGGACAGCCCGATCCCCATCGCGCCGACAATCGCGCCTGTTACCATGGAGCCGAGCACAAAAGAACCAATGACGCGAAGCGGATCTTCAATCGCCATCGGAATCGCCCCTTCGGTGATGCCCGCGAGGCCGAGCAGCCAGGTGGATTTACCGGTTTCAATTTCAAACGGTTTGAACAGTTTCGGTGCCAGTAACGTTGACGCCGTGACGGTGAAGGCCGACACCATTTTGACGGAGGCAAAGATCGCATAGGGACCGTATACCCCGTTAGCCATCGCTCCCAGACAGAACGCGTAAGAGGCCTTGTTGACCGGGCCACCCAAATCGAATGAGCACATAAAGCCGAGGATCGCCCCCAGAAGCAGCGCATTCGCGCCGGATAAACCGTTAAGCCAGGCGGTGAGCGTAGTATTAAGCCAGGCCACCGGCTCACCGATCACAAACAGCATCAGGCTGCCCGCACCCAGTACGCCAATAACCGGATAGAGATAAAAGGTTAAAAAACCGTTGAAGCGGCTACTCAGGCGAATGTGATTTTTCACCCAGCGCATCAGGTAACCCGCGATCAGCCCTCCGACGATAGCGCCCAGAAAACCGGAACCGATCATATTGGCTGCAAGCCCGGCCGCAAAGCCCGGCGTCAGCGCGGGTTTATCCGCCAGCGAGTAAGCTGTATAGGCCGCCAGAACGGGTACCATCAGAATGCCGAGCATGCCGCCGCCAAGCTTGCGGTACATCCACAGCCACGAGTTTTCCTGGTCGAACAGGTGCTGCAGGCCCAGAATTTGTGCCAGCAGTACCGACACGGCCAGCACCGTCCCGCCGGCGACGATCAGCGGCACCGCAAAGGAGATACCGCTAAGAAGCGCCTGCTTGAGTTCAGTTTTAACGCTCTTTTTCGTTTCGGGATCGCCATGCACTTGACGTGCATCGGTTGAGGGCTGGAGTGCCAGCGCGCGTTCAATGAGAGCTTCAGCATGGCGCAGAGGTTCCGCAACGGGCACTGAAATGGCGGGGATCCCCTGAAAACGTTCGCTCTCCTTGATCGCCACCTCCGCCGCAAAGATGCAGGCTTTGGCCTCCTGCAGCTGCTGCGCGGTGATGCGTCCCTCAATGCCGTTCGCCCCCTGCTTTTCGACCACTACGTTGACGCCCAGTTTGCGTCCCGCTTTTTCCAGATACTCCGCAGCCATGTAGGTATGGGCGATTCCAGCCGGACAGGCGGTAACGCAGACGATTGTCGGGGCATTTACCGCGACATCGTCCTCTTCCGCATCAGGAGCAGCTTCCAGCGCAGCAAGAACTTCTTCCGCCGTGGAGGCCGCCATCACCCGTGCCCTGAGATCGTCATCCGCCAGGCGAGACGTTAGCTCCGTTAGCACCTGAATATGCGTCGAACCGGCTTGTGCAGGCGGAATAGCGAGCAGAAAAATCAGCTCAACCTTTTCCGGCCCATCAACGCCTTCCCACTCCAGCGGTTCGCTCAGGGTTGCCACGGCAAAAGCCGCTTCCTTCACGGCTGCTGATTTACCGTGAGGCACGGCCAGTCCTTCTCCCAGCGCCGTCGGGCCAAGCGATTCACGCTGGAAAACTTCCGCCAGAAAGGCATCGGCGTCCGCTATTTTGCCCAGCGTAACCAGCCGCGCTGCAAGCTGACGGATTGCCTCATCACGGCCAGTAAACTGCGCCTGAACGCAGACAGCACGCGGATCGGTCAGAGTCGTCAGGTTCATAAAGATCCTCACCTATAAAAAGTTATTGTCTGGGAAGGATTCTGGCAGACTTAATAATACATTTATGTGATCATTTTCACTAACCATCAAATTTGTATTTGAGTTGTATTATTTACAAATTATTAGTTGAATGCATAATGCCCTAAAAAGGTATTAAGCAGGCGCGATGAAATGGGCAATAAACCAATGTACCGGCAGATAGCCGATACGTTCCGCGAGAAAATTAATACCGGGGAATTAAAACCCGGGGACGCACTCCCGACGGAGTCCAGCCTGCAGGAGGCTTTTAGCGTCAGCCGTGTCACCGTACGGCAGGCTCTTAAACTGCTCGCCGATGAGCAGATCGTCGAAAGCATTCAGGGCAGCGGCTCGTATGTAAAAGAGGAGCGGGTTAACTACGATATTTACCAGCTCACCGGATTTTACGAAAAGCTGGCGGACCGAAACGTCGATACGCACAGCGACGTCAGGGTCTTCGAAGTGGTGAAAGCCGATGAGATGCTCGCGGCACGGCTGGCGATCAACCCGGACGATAAAGTCTGGCACGTCAAACGAGTCCGCTTTATCAAGCAAAAACCGGTGAATCTGGAAGAAACATGGATGCCGCTGGCGATGTTCCCCGACCTCACCTGGGAAGTGATGGAGAATTCGAAATACCACTACGTTGAGCAGATCAAAAAGCTGGTTATCGATCGCAGCGAGCAGGAACTGGTGCCGATCATGCCGTCAGAAGAGGCAATTGCCGCGCTGGCGCTCGATCCGGCGAAGCCGATCCTGGAAAAAGTCTCCCGCGGGTTTCTGAAGGACGGACGGGTATTTGAATACAGCCGCAACGTGTTCAATACCGACGATTACAAGTTCACGCTTGTCGCCAAACGCAGGCAATAAAAAAGGCCGCTTTACAGCGGCCAACCATGTCGAAACGGACATTTTTATACTTCAACGCCCCCCTTTCGGGGAGCAGAGAGGAGTTACTTAATGATGGATTTCAGTGCTTCGCCGATATCCGCCAGGCTGCGAACGGTCTTCACGCCTGCGGCTTCCAGCGCTGCGAATTTCTCATCAGCCGTACCTTTACCACCGGCGATGATCGCACCTGCGTGACCCATACGCTTGCCTTTCGGCGCGGTCACACCCGCGATGTAGCCCACAACTGGCTTGGTCACGTGTTCTTTGATGTAAGCAGCCGCTTCTTCTTCCGCGCTTCCGCCGATCTCACCGATCATCA
This sequence comes from Enterobacter sp. 296B2, assembly GCF_034106185.1. NCBI lineage: Bacteria > Pseudomonadati > Pseudomonadota > Gammaproteobacteria > Enterobacterales > Enterobacteriaceae > Enterobacter > Enterobacter sp. 296B2. The sequence continues at coordinate 43,750 of NZ_JAWNCA010000010.1, forward strand.
CGATCGCTTCGGTCTGCGGATCTTCCTGGAACAGCTTCAGGATATCGATGAAGTTAGAGCCCGGGATCGGGTCACCGCCGATGCCCACGCAGGTGGACTGGCCGAAGCCGTAATCGGTGGTCTGCTTAACTGCTTCATAGGTCAGGGTACCGGAACGGGACACGATGCCCACTTTGCCCGGTTTGTGAATGTGGCCCGGCATGATGCCGATTTTGCATTCGCCCGGGGTGATAACGCCAGGGCAGTTCGGGCCGATCATGCGCACGCCTGCTTCGTCCAGCTTCACCTTCACGGTCAGCATATCCAGCGTCGGGATGCCTTCGGTGATGGTGATGATCAGTTTAATGCCTGCGTCGATCGCTTCCAGAATGGAGTCTTTGCAGAACGGAGCCGGAACGTAGATCACGGTCGCGGTTGCGCCCGTCGCTTCTACCGCTTCACGCACGGTGTTGAACACAGGCAGGCCCAGGTGGGTGGTACCGCCTTTACCTGGCGTTACGCCGCCAACCATCTGCGTACCATAGGCAATCGCCTGTTCGGAGTGGAAAGTCCCCTGGCTACCGGTGAAGCCCTGGCAGATAACCTTGGTATCTTTATTAATTAAAACGGACATTATTTCCCCTCCACTGCGGCAACAACCTGCTGAGCTGCATCCGTCAGACTTTTCGCTGCAATAATATTCAGGCCGCTGTCAGCCAGTTTTTTCGCGCCGAGTTCAGCGTTGTTACCTTCCAGACGCACAACAACCGGAACGTTAACGCCCACTTCTTCTACCGCACCGATGATACCGTCTGCGATCAGGTCGCAACGGACGATACCGCCGAAGATGTTCACCAGAACAGCCTTCACGTTGTCGTCGGAGAGAATGATTTTAAACGCTTCGGTTACGCGCTCTTTGGTTGCGCCACCGCCCACGTCGAGGAAGTTTGCTGGCTCACCGCCGTGCAGCTTAACGATGTCCATGGTGCCCATTGCCAGGCCCGCACCGTTAACCATGCAGCCGATGTTACCATCCAGCGCTACGTAGTTCAGTTCCCACTGTGCCGCCTGCGCTTCACGTGGATCTTCCTGAGACTGATCGCGCATTTCGCGCAGATCCGGCTGGCGGAACAGCGCGTTGCCGTCAGCGCCCAGCTTGCCGTCGAGGCAGATCAGATCGCCCTGGGTGGTGATCACCAGCGGGTTGATCTCGATCAGCGCCAGGTCGCGCTCCAGGAAGATGGTCGCCAGACCCATGAAGATCTTGGTGAACTGCTGAACCAGCTTGCCTTCCAGGCCCAGTTTGAACGCCAGCTCGCGACCCTGGTAAGGCATTGGGCCCGCCAGTGGATCGATTGCCACTTTGTGGATCAGATGCGGCGTTTCTTCCGCCACTTTTTCGATTTCCACGCCACCTTCGGTAGACGCCATGAACACCACGCGACGGGAGCTACGGTCAACAACCGCGCCCAGGTACAGTTCTTTCGCGATATCGGTCGCCGCTTCCACCAGGATCTGGTTGACCGGCTGGCCGTTCGCATCTGTCTGGTAGGTCACCAGACGCTTGCCGAGCCAATGTTCAGCAAACGCACGAATCTCTTCTTTGCTCTTAACAACCTTCACACCGCCCGCTTTACCACGGCCACCAGCGTGAACCTGACATTTAACTACCCACGGGCCGGAACCGATTTTAGATGCGGCTTCTTCTGCTTCACGCGGGGTAGTACAGGCATAACCCACCGGAGCCGGTAAGCCATACCGGGCAAACAGCTGTTTGGCCTGATATTCATGTAAGTTCATGTGTTCTATCCATCCTTCAGGTAATCGTTAGGTCGTGCTTTTATTGGCCCGGCAGCCATACGCCGCCGGGCAAGACTGCAAAACTAGACGTCCAGCAGCAGGCGCGTTGGATCTTCCAGCAGCTCTTTAATCGCCACCAGGAAGCCTACGGACTCGCGGCCGTCGATCAGGCGGTGATCGTAAGAGAGCGCCAGGTACATCATCGGCAGGATCTCAACCTTACCGTCTACCGCCATAGGACGATCTTTAATAGCGTGCATACCCAGGATCGCGCTCTGCGGCGGGTTAATGATCGGGGTAGACATCAGCGAGCCGAATACGCCGCCGTTGGTAATGGTGAAGTTACCGCCGGTCAGGTCGTCTACGGTCAGCTTGCCGTCGCGGCCTTTAACAGCCAGCTCTTTAATGTTTTTCTCGATATCAGCCATACCCAGGGTATCCACATCACGCAGAACCGGCGTTACCAGGCCACGTGGAGTAGAAACCGCCATGCTGACGTCGAAATAGTTGTGGTAAACCACGTCATCGCCATCGATAGACGCGTTCACTTCCGGGTAGCGTTTCAGCGCTTCAACCACCGCCTTCACGTAGAAGGACATAAAGCCCAGACGGATACCGTGACGTTTTTCAAAGGCGTCACCGTACTGCTTACGTAGGTCCATGATTGGCTTCATGTTCACTTCGTTGAAGGTGGTCAACATCGCGGTGGAGTTTTTCGCTTCCAGCAGACGCTCGGCCACGCGCTTGCGCAGGCGGGTCATTGGCACGCGTTTTTCGCTACGTGCGCCCAGAGCAGGCTGTGCTGCTGGTGCTGCCGCAGGGGCTTTCGCTTCTGCCTGAGCAGGCGCTTTCGCCAGGTGCTTGTCGATATCTTCGCGCGTCAGACGACCGCCCACACCGGTGCCTTTAATAGCTGCCGGGTCAAGGCTGTGTTCCGCCAGCAGGCGACGGATCGCCGGGCTAAGGGCATCGTTAGACTGTTCTTCCAGAGAAGCCTGCTGGCGCTGAGCCGGCGTAGAGGCTTTCTCTTCAGATTTGGCGCTGGACTCTTTGCCCGCGCTGTTGCCTTCACGCAGGCGACCCAGGATCTGACGAGAGGTGACCGTGGTACCTTCATCTTCCAGCACCGCGTCCAGAACGCCATCCGCCGAAGCCGGTACTTCCAGTACCACTTTGTCAGTTTCGATTTCTACCAGCACTTCATCGCGCTTAACGGCATCGCCTGGTTTTTTGTGCCAGGTAGCGACGGTCGCATCTGCTACGGATTCAGGCAGGTCGGGAACAAGAATATCTACGCTACTCATTATGTATCCTTTAATTAATCGACGTTCAGCGCGTCATTGACCAGATCTTGTTGCTGCTTCTGGTGAACGGACATATACCCTACCGCCGGAGAGGCGGAGGCCGGGCGACCTGCATAGCGCAGGGCTGACCCAAATGGAATCACTTCACGGAAATGATGCTGGCTGCAATACCATGCGCCCTGGTTGAGCGGCTCTTCCTGGCACCAGACAAAATCATGTACGTGAGCGTACTGTTTCAGCACTTCCTGCATCGCCTGATGCGGGAACGGATAAAGCTGTTCGATACGCACGATGGCGACATCTTTCTGATCGTTCTTACGGCGCTGTTCCAGCAGGTCGTAATAAACCTTACCAGAACACATCACCACGCGCTTCACGGCCTGCGGATCCAGCTCGTCAATTTCACCGATGGCCGGCAGGAAGGTGCCGTTCGCCAGCTCATCCAGGCTGGACACCGCCAGCGGATGACGCAGCAGGGATTTCGGCGACATCACCACCAGCGGACGACGCATACCGCGCAGCGCCTGACGACGCAGCATGTGGTAGACCTGAGCCGGGGTGGACGGCACGCAGACCTGCATGTTCTGCTCGGCGCAGAGCTGCAGATAACGTTCCAGACGCGCGGAGGAGTGTTCCGGACCCTGACCTTCATAGCCGTGCGGCAGCAGCATCACCAGGCCACACATGCGGCCCCACTTCTGCTCGCCGGAGGAGATGAACTGGTCGATAACCACCTGCGCACCGTTGGCGAAGTCACCGAACTGCGCTTCCCAGATGGTCAGGGTGCGCGGTTCTGCCGTGGCGTAACCGTACTCGAAAGCCAGTACCGCTTCTTCAGACAGCACGGAGTCCCAGACCTTGAACTGGCCCTGACCGTTGTGCACGTGCTGCAGCGGGGTGTAGGTTGAACCGTTAGACTGGTTGTGAACCACCGCATGACGGTGGAAGAAGGTGCCGCGGCCCGCATCTTCACCGGACAGACGAACAGGAATGCCTTCGTCAACCAGCGTCGCGTAAGCCAGCGTTTCCGCGCCGCCCCAGTCAAACAGCTTCTCGCCTGCCGCCATGGACTGACGGTCAGCGTAAATTTTCGCTACGCGAGACTGCATCTCGATAGCGTCCGGCACGGTGCTGATGCGTTTAGCCAGCTCCTGCAGGCGCTTCATCTCCACCTTGTTCGGGTAGCTCTCATCCCACTCGTGGTTGAGGTACGGAGACCAGGTAAAGGAGTGCATGTTCATCGGGCGCAGCTCTTTCACTACGCATTCACCCGCGTCCAGCGCGTCGCGGTAGAGGTTAACCATTTCGGTCGCATCTTCCAGCGTCGCCACTTTGTCGCTTTCCAGCTTGTCAGCATAGATTTTGCGTGGGGTCGGGTGTTTTTTGATTTTCTGGTACATCAGCGGCTGGGTTGCACTTGGCTCATCCGCTTCGTTGTGGCCGTGACGGCGGTAGCAGAAGAGGTCAATGAACACATCGCGTTTGAAGGTATTACGGAAGTCCAGCGCCAGGCGGGTAACGAAAGCAACGGCTTCCGGGTCATCCGCGTTAACGTGGAAGATGGGTGCCTGTACCATCTTACCGATGTCGGTGCAGTACGGGGTAGAACGCGCATCCAGCGGGTTAGAAGTAGTAAAGCCCACCTGGTTATTGATCACGATGCGAACGGTACCGCCCACTTCGTAACCACGCGCTTTCGACATGTTCAGGGTTTCCTGAACCACGCCCTGCCCTGTTACCGCCGCATCGCCGTGGATGGTGATTGGCAGCACTTTATTGCTGCTCGGCTCGTCCAGACGATCCAGACGCGCGCGTACGGAACCGATAACCACCGGGCTGACGATTTCCAGGTGCGACGGGTTAAACGCCAGCGCCAGGTGAACCAGACCGCCTTCGGTTTCGATATCCGACGAGAAGCCCATGTGGTACTTCACGTCGCCGGTGCCGAGGTGTTCTTTATGTTTGCCCGCGAATTCGTCGAACAGGTCCTGCGGTTTTTTACCCAGCACGTTGACCAGCACGTTCAGACGACCGCGGTGCGCCATGCCGAGCACCACTTCACGGGTGCCGCTCTTGCCTGCGTGGCGAATCAGCTCTTTCAGCATCGGCACCAGCGCGTCTCCGCCTTCCAGCGAGAAGCGTTTTGCGCCCGGGAACTTCGCACCCAGATAGCGCTCAAGCCCTTCCGCTGCGGTCAGTTCACTCAGGAAGCGTTTTTTCTCGTCAGCCGAGAAGGTCGCGTGGCCCGCTACGGATTCGATGCGCTGCTGGATCCAGCGTTTCTCTTCGGTAGAGGTAATGTGCATATATTCCGCGCCGATGGAGCCGCAGTAGGTTTGCTTGAGCGCGTCAATCAGATCGCCCAGCTTCATCGTGTCTTTGCCGATGGCAAAGGAACCTACGTTAAAGCTTTCCTGGAAATCGGCCTCGGTCAGATCGTGATACGCCGGATCGAGATCGGCCACACGGTCTTGTTTCCACAGTCCCAGCGGATCGAGATTCGCATGCTGGTGACCGCGGAAGCGATAAGCGTTGATAAGCTGCAGGACTTTAACCTGCTTCGCATTGGTGTCAGGGTCGGAAATCGCAGAAGAGTAACGTGAGGCATCCTTCGCCAGACGACGGAAATAATCACGTGTTTTGGAATGGAATTGATCCGGTTTGACCCCTGTACCAGGCAACTGCTGGAACATGGAACGCCAGTTTGCGTCCACTGAGTCAGGATCGGTTAAGAAGTCTTCATAGAGCTGTTCTATCCAGCTCTGGTTCGCACCAGAGAGGTAAGAAGAGTCCAGCCAGGCTTTCATTGCGCCGTTCTGCATCGTGATCCCTTAAGCATTTTTATGCTTACTTTCGCCGTAGAAACTACCACGCACACCACGTGTACGTGCCGGGGTTCACCTGCGAGCTCTTATTGGCCCGCGAAGGAACCTTTAGAAACTGTCTAAATAATCTTCGTCGTTCCGGCTGCAACTGCGTTGCGGCTTTCACTCACCCCAGTCACATAGTTAACTATGCTCCAGGGGATTCGTTCAGCCGCGCCTTGTCTCGCGCTGAACGTCTCGATTATTTACTTAACTGGCAGTTTTTAAAGGTTTCTGCAATCTGTTCCCTCTCCCTTAGGGAGAGGGTTAGGGTGAGGGGAACAGCGCTCCCCTCTCACTACTTACGCACTGCGCTGCAGCAGCATCGACTTAATATGGCCGATGGCGCGCGTCGGGTTCAGCCCCTTCGGACACACACTGACGCAGTTCATGATGCTATGGCAGCGGAATACGCTGAAAGCGTCACTCAGTCCTTCCAGACGGCTATCGGTTTCGGTGTCGCGGCTATCGATCAGGAAGCGATAGGCAGCCAGCAGACCGGCCGGGCCGATAAACTTGTCCGGGTTCCACCAGAACGACGGACAGGACGTTGAACAACATGCACAGAGAATACACTCGTACAACCCATCGAGTTTTTCACGCTGCTCGGGAGACTGTAAGTGCTCGCGAGCGGGTGGATTTTGCCCATTATTCAATAAGTAAGGCTTAATCTTCTCATATTGTGCATAGAATTGCCCCATGTCTACCACCAAATCACGCACGACCGGCAGGCCTGGCAGAGGACGGATAACAATTTTCTGACCAGGACGCTGCAACGCTGAAATTGGCGTGATGCAGGCCAGGCCATTTTTGCCGTTCATGTTCACCCCGTCAGAGCCACAAACCCCTTCACGGCAGGAGCGGCGGAACGACAGCGTAGGATCTTTTTCTTTCAGCTGGATTAACGCATCCAGCAGCATCATGTCACGGCCTTCTTCCGCTTCCAGGGTGTAATCCTGCATGCGCGGAGCATCATCAACATCCGGGTTATAACGATAAACTGAGAATTCGAGTTTCATTATCCTGTCTCCGCATTAGTAAGTACGAATCTTCGGCGGGAACGCCGGACGCAGTTTCGGTTCCATGTTGACGCTACGACGCGTCATGGTTTCCGACTCTGGCAGATACAGGGAATGGCACAGCCAGTTTTCGTCATCACGATCCGGGAAGTCGAAGCGGCTATGCGCGCCACGGCTTTCGGTACGGAAGTTTGCCGACATCGCCGTCGCGAACGCGGTTTCCATCAGGTTATCCAGCTCCAGGCACTCAACGCGCTGGGTGTTGAACTCGCTGGAGGTGTCGTCCAGACGGGCATTTTTCAGACGCTCGCGGATCGCTTTCAGCTGCTCAAGACCTTTGGCCATCGCGTCGCCTTCGCGGAATACCGAGAAATTGTGCTGCATGCACTCCTGCAGCGCTTTACGGATTTCAACCGGATCTTCGCCGTTACGGTTACCGTTCCAGCGGTTGAGGCGCTCAAGAGAGGCATCGATTTCTTCGTCAGTTGCGTCACGCAGCGCGCCCTGCTCGGCAATGGATTCCTGCAGATGCAGACCCACCGCACGACCAAACACTACCAGGTCCAGCAGCGAGTTGCCGCCCAGACGGTTTGCGCCGTGTACGGACACGCAGGCAATTTCGCCTACGGCGAACAGGCCAGGGATAACCACGTCTTCGCCCTGCTCGTTCACGGTAAGCGCCTGACCGGTCACTTTGGTCGGAATACCGCCCATCATGTAGTGGCAGGTTGGGATAACCGGAATCGGCTCTTTCACCGGGTCGACGTGGGCGAAGGTGCGGGACAGTTCCAGGATGCCCGGCAGACGGGATTCCAGCACCTCTTTACCCAGATGGTCGAGCTTCAGCTTCGCGTGTGGACCCCATGGGCCGTCACAGCCGCGGCCTTCACGGATTTCGATCATGATGGAACGCGCCACCACGTCACGACCCGCCAGGTCTTTCGCATTCGGGGCATAACGCTCCATGAAGCGCTCGCCGTGTTTGTTCAGCAGGTAGCCACCTTCACCACGGCAGCCTTCTGTTACCAGCACGCCCGCACCGGCGATACCGGTTGGGTGGAACTGCCACATCTCCATATCCTGCACCGGCACGCCCGCGCGGATAGCCATACCGACACCGTCACCGGTGTTGATGTGGGCGTTGGTGGTGGACTGGTAAATACGGCCTGCGCCGCCAGTCGCCAGCACGGTAGCGCGGGCTTTGAAGTAAACCACTTCACCGGTTTCGATGCACAGCGCGGTACAGCCGACGATCGCGCCATCGGCGTTTTTCACCAGATCCAGCGCGTACCACTCGGAGAAGATGGTGGTGTGGTTTTTCAGGTTCTGCTGATACAGGGTGTGCAGCAGCGCGTGGCCGGTACGGTCAGCCGCCGCCGCGGTACGTGCCGCCTGCTCGCCGCCGAAGTTTTTCGACTGGCCACCAAACGGACGCTGATAGATGGTGCCATTTTCCAGACGGGAGAACGGCAGCCCCATGTGATCCAGCTCCAGAATCGCTTCCGGGCCGGTTTTACACATATATTCGATGGCATCCTGGTCGCCGATATAGTCGGAACCTTTAACCGTGTCGTACATGTGCCATTCCCAGTTATCTTCGTGGGAGTTACCCAGCGCAACGGTGATACCGCCCTGCGCAGACACAGTGTGGGAACGGGTCGGGAACACTTTAGAGAGCAGCGCACAGGTCTGGCCGCTCTGGGAAATTTGCAGTGCGGCACGCATACCTGCGCCACCGGCACCAATTACAACAGCATCAAATTCTCTGACTGGCAGTTTCATTACACACCCCACACCACAACGAATCCATAAATAACGTAAACCACCAGTGCAACAACAATGGCCAGCTGCAGCGGGAGGCGAACGCCTAACGGTTTTACGTAATCGGTCAACACCTGCCACATGCCAATCCAGGCATGAATAAGGATGGAGAACAGGGCCAGCAGGGTGAACACTTTGGTGAAGGCGGATCCGAAGAACCCACTCCAGATTTCCCACGTCAGCGTGCCGCTGGTCGCGAAGAAACCGATCATATAGATGATGTAAAGGGTGAGAACGATAGCGGTAGCACGGACCAGAATGAAGTCATGTACGCCGTTGCGTCCTAATGCGGAGGCGTTGCTTACCATACGAGAACTCCTGCGAGAAGTGAAAGCACGACAGTAATCACAAATGAAATGTTTGCGGAGCGTTTCCCGGCTTCGAAGGTCTCTTCGAGATAACCAAAGTCCATCAGCATATGGCGAACACCCACGACGACGTGGTATGCCAGCGCGGTCAGAATGCCCCACATGATGAATTTCACGAAGAAGCTGTTCATGATGGCCGAAGCCTGGAGGAATCCTTCAGGGGAAGAGAGGCTGGTGCCCAGTAACCACAGCAAAATACCGACCGCCACAAACGTAATCACACCAGAAACACGGTGCAGAATGGACGCTATTGCTGTTACGGGGAACCGGATCGTTTTCAGATCCAGATTGACAGGTCTTTGTTTTTTCACATTTCTTATCATGAATAACGCCCACATGCTGTTCTTATTGTTTCCTTCCTCCGGACTGCGATGCGGGTCAAGCAGCGTTCCTTTTCTATAACTGCGCGTCATGCAAAACATTGCTTCCAGATGCTAAAACGACACGTTACAACGCTGGGTGGCTCGGGATTGCAGGGTGTTCCGGAGACCTGGCGGCAGTATAGGCCGTTCACAAAATCATTACAATTAACCTACATACAGTTTGTTGGGTTTTCTCTGGAACAGTGATCAGGGTCACGATAACAACATCTTTTTAATTTTTAATCATCTGATTTGACAAATGTTAAACAATATTGTTACAAACGTCATCAGAAAAGGCATATAATGCGCAAAAGTTATGAGGTCTCTCTTTCACCTGACAAATAGTTATGTAACAGTGTGATGGTATTGACCGAAGTTATCAGGACAGTTATTAGTGATATACAGGTTTGAATAATTCGGACTGCAAAAACGCTGATTTGCTGTTGTTTCACTGATATTTCATTCGTTTACCTGCAAGGCGCCATAGCTCTGTACCCTGGTTACTCCTCGTGAGCTGAGCGGTAAGCCAAATAACAATCTGGTAACGGTGATTAACAGCTGAATGCAAATCCGGTAAAAGCAGTCTTAAGCATAAGGCGCTAAGGAGACCGTAAATGGCTGATACAAAGGCAAAACTCACCCTAAATGGTGATGATGCTATTGAACTGGATGTGCTAAAAGGCACGCTCGGTCAGGATGTTATTGATATCCGTACGCTGGGTTCCAAAGGAGTATTTACCTTTGACCCTGGATTTACCTCTACCGCATCTTGCGAATCCAAAATCACCTACATTGACGGTGACGAAGGTATCCTGCTCCATCGCGGCTTCCCCATCGATCAGTTAGCCACCGAATCCAACTACCTGGAAGTGTGCTACATCCTGCTGAACGGCGAAAAGCCGACGCAGGCGCAATACGATGAATTCAAAACCACCGTAACCCGTCACACCATGATCCATGAGCAGATTACCCGTCTGTTCCATGCGTTCCGTCGTGACTCTCACCCGATGGCGGTGATGTGCGGTATTACCGGTGCGCTGGCGGCGTTCTACCACGATTCTCTTGACGTGAATAACCCGCGTCACCGTGATATCGCGGCGTTCCGTCTGCTGTCCAAAATGCCTACCATGGCGGCGATGTGTTACAAATACTCCATCGGCCAGCCGTTTGTGTACCCACGTAACGACCTCTCCTACGCCGGTAACTTCCTGCGCATGATGTTCTCCACGCCGTGCGAAGAGTACGAAGTGAACCCGGTGCTGGAACGCGCAATGGACCGTATTCTGATCCTGCACGCTGACCACGAACAGAACGCCTCTACCTCTACCGTCCGTACCGCAGGCTCTTCAGGCGCGAACCCGTTCGCCTGTATCGCTGCGGGCATCGCCTCCCTGTGGGGACCGGCGCACGGCGGCGCCAACGAAGCGGCGCTGAAGATGCTGGAAGAGATCAGCACCGTTGAGCATATTCCTGAGTTCGTGCGTCGTGCGAAAGACAAGAATGACTCCTTCCGCCTGATGGGCTTCGGTCACCGTGTTTACAAAAACTACGACCCGCGCGCCACCGTCATGCGTGAGACCTGCCACGAAGTGCTGAAAGAGCTGGGTACGAAAGATGATCTGCTGGAAGTGGCGATGGAGCTGGAACACATCGCGCTGAACGACCCGTACTTCATCGAGAAGAAACTCTACCCGAACGTCGATTTCTACTCTGGCATTATTCTGAAAGCGATGGGCATTCCGTCTTCCATGTTCACCGTGATCTTCGCCATGGCGCGTACCGTGGGCTGGATTGCGCACTGGAACGAAATGCACAGCGAAGGCATGAAAATTGCTCGTCCTCGTCAGCTGTATACCGGCTACGAGCAGCGTGATTTTAAGTCTGATATTAAGCGCTAATAAACACGCCCGGCGGCGCTTCGCTTGCCGGGCCTACAAGTGCGAAATGTAAGCCGGGTAAGGCGTAGCCGCCACCCGGCTTTTTTACGTCTGGCACCGAGGACACCAGTAAAACGGTCGTGAAGAGAGCGTGGTCTTCTCAATTATCCCGCCGCACCGCTCGCACTTCTTACCCGCCCGATGAAACACCTTGAACCGGAACAGCGCCCCGTGATGCTTGTTCTCATCCACCACGCCGCGCGTGTTGTAAGACAGCCGCGGAATATCCAGCAGCGCCTGCGACAGCGCCTCCAGCTGTTCATCGCTCAGCTGTGAGGCCTTGTGCTGCGGCGCCAGCCCCACTTCCCAGAGGATCTCCACCCGCAGGTAGTTACCTAATCCGGCCAGGAATGCCTGATCGAGCAACAGCCCGGAAAACTGACGGTTGCGGAATTTTGGTGATAACAGACGTGCCTTCACGTCGCTCGCCGTCAGGCGCATGTCCAGCACGTCCGGCCCGACGCGCTGAAGAAATGGATGCGTGAGCAGCTGCTCCGGCGTTAACATTTCGATATCTGACGCGCTGTACAGCAGGATCGCCTTATCCGCCGTTTGCAGCCTGACGCGCAGCACGCGGGTGGTTTGCGGCTGTTCACCCGACTCCACCACGCGCCAGACGCCGTAAAGCTGGTTATGGCTATATAACGTCAGGTTATGGGAAAAATGCGTGAGCAACGCTTTGCCGCGCGTTTCAATGTGGGTCACCGTCTGCCCCACCAGCTCTGATTCAAACGGTTTTAGCTGAGGAAAAGCAAACCAGACATCGGTCAGGGGTTTGCCCTTGATCGCCGCCTCCAGGCTATCCGCCGCGCGGCGGATCTCCGGACCTTCTGGCATTTTTGTATCCTTATCGTCATTATTCGGCGCTGACGAGGATGCCCTCTTCAGAGAACGCTGCCCGCAGGCGGCGCGCGAACTGGAGCGCATGCTCACCGTCGCCGTGTAAACACACCGTATCGGCCTGAACAATTGCCGAAGTTCCATCCACGGCGGTAACCCGCCCGGCGCGCACCATCTCCAGCGTCTGCGCCAGCGCTTTGCCTTCATCAGTAATCAGCGCACCGGCCTGCGTGCGCGGAACCAGACTGCCGTCCGGCATGTATCCCCGATCGGCAAAGACTTCCTGCCGCGTCGTCAGCCCCAGCCGCTCTCCGGCGCGAATAAGCTCGCTGCCCGCCAGGCCCACCAAAATCAGCTGCGGATTGCAGTCCCGCACCGCGCGGGCAATGGCGTCCGCCAGAGCAGCATCTTTCGCCGCCTGATTGTAGAGCATACCGTGCGGCTTCACGTGGCGCAGCACGCCGTGCTCAGCGCGCACCATCACCTCCAGCGCACCGATCTGGTAGAGCATTTGCGCGTAGATCGTCTCAGGGGGCAGATCCATCGCCGTGCGGCCAAAGTTCTCCCGGTCAGGGAAGCTCGGGTGAGCGCCAATCGCCACGCCGTTTTTAATGGCATTACGCACGCTCTCCAGCATGGTTTGCGCATCCCCCGCGTGAAAGCCGCAGGCGATATTGACCGAGGAGACCAGGGTCATCAGTTCCGCATCGGCGCTGCTGCCCTCCCCAAGATCGGCGTTTAAATCAATTTTTACCATCAAGCCTCCACGCCAGCTGTTCGAGATAACGCTGCTGATCCTGCCGCGCTTTCAGCGCCTCCTCCAGCGAACACTGTACGAAATGAATCGGCTGGCCGAGAGGAATTTGCGCCAGATGGTAGCGATCCGCGTCGATAATACAGGCAATGCGCGGGTAACCGCCGGTGGTTTGCGCATCGTTCATCAGCACGATGGGCTGCCCGTTGCCCGGCACCTGAATCACGCCCGGCAGCAAGCCGTGGGAAAGCAGCTCCCGGTCCGTCGTGCGGGTCAGCGGCTGCCCCTGCAGACGGTAGCCCATGCGGTTACTCTGCGGGCTGATCTTCCACGGCGCGCGCCAGAACGACTCTTTAGAAGCCTCATCAAACTCCTGATATTCCGGTCCCGGCAAGGCACGGATCACGTTCCCCCACAGCAGTTGTTTTACGCCCTGCGTGGTGGAGAAATGGCGCGCTGACGGCTTAATCGCCAGGCGATCCCCGTCGCGCAGCAGTCGCCCTTCATGTCCGCCGATGCCCGCTTTTTGATCGGTACTGGATGAACCCAATACCTCCGGCACGTCAATGCCCCCCGCCACCGCAAGATAGCTACGCACGCCGTGGAGCGGACGTTTAAGCGTCAAGCGCTGCCCGGCCTTCGCCCGCAGGCGCCAGCCGGTCCACACCGCTTTGCCGTCCAGCGTCGCGTCGCAGCCCGCGCCGGTTAAGGCGAACCAGGTCTCCTGACCAAACTCAATCACACACTGACCCAAGGTAATTTCTAGCGCCGCCGTACTGCCCGGGTTGCCGACCAGCAGGTTGGCAATCTCCAGCGATGGGCGGTCAAGCGCGCCGCAGTAGCTCACACCGGACTGGCGCATGCCAAAGCGCCCGGCATCCTGAACGGAGGTGTAAAGCCCCGCGCGAATAAGCGTTAACATACCCCCTCCTTCTGCGGGATAAAGCGCAGGGTATCACCCGGTTGCAGGAGGATCGGCGCATCCTGCCCCGGTTCAAATAGCGGCATGGAGGTGTGCCCGATAAGCTGCCAGCCACCCGGTGAGGTAAGCGGATAAATTCCGGTTTGTTCACCGCCAATCGCCACCGTTCCCGCGGGAACGCTCAGGCGCGGTTCGGCCCGACGCGGGGTATGCAGCCGGGGAGATAGTCCGCCCAGATACGGAAAGCCCGGCTGAAAACCCAGAAACCAGACGACGTACTCCACCGAGCTGTGCAGTTCAACAACCTGCTTTTCCGTGAGCCCACAGTGTTCGGCTACTACGCGCAGATCGGGGCCGCCCTTACCGCCATAAACAACCGGGATCTCGATCGTCCTCGATTCCGGCTCCAGCGCTTCGCTCTCCTCCCACCAGCGCTGCAGGCGCTCAATCGCATCCAGCGCCCCCGTGTGCGGGTTACGCAACACCACCGTGATATTATTCATACCCGGAATGGCCTCAACGACGCCCGGCATGTCGGGCAGACGCTGTGCCAGCCGCCAGATACGCTTCTGCGTGGCGAGCGTAACCGGCGGTTCAAGCTCCAGAACGACTGCGGTTTCACCCAGAAGATAACAACGCGCTCGCTGCACTTAACTACCTCTCATCAGGCCGGATTAGGAATATCAATAAAAGTCACATCAAGATCGGTATTTTCCGTCAGCCACTCGCTGAGGGCGCGAATACCGCCGCGCTCGGTAGCGTGGTGGCCTGCCGCGTAAAAATGCAGCCCCTGCTCGCGCGCAGAGTGAACCGTCTGCTCGGAGACTTCGCCGGTAATAAACGCATCGACACCAAAGCGCGCGGCGCTGTCGATAAAGCCCTGACCGCCGCCGGTACACCAGGCCACACGCTTCACCTTATCCGGCCCGGTGTCGCCGCACCACAGCGGACGACGCCCCAGGCGCGCCTCGATCCAGGAAGCCAGCTCCAGGCCCGGTACCGGCATCGACAGTTCACCCCACGGCACCAGCGGCTCGATTTCGCCCATTACGGTAATCCCCAACAGCTGCGCCAGCTGAACGTTATTCCCCAGTTCCGGATGTGCATCCAGCGGCAGATGGTAACCGTACAGGTTGATGTCATTCGCCAGCAGCGTTTTGAGGCGATTGCGCTTCATGCCGCGAATAATCGGCGATTCGTTTTTCCAGAAGTAGCCGTGATGGACAATCACCGCATCGGCGTCCTGACGCACCGCCTCATCCAGCAGCGCCTGGCTTGCCGTCACGCCGGTGATGATTTTCTGCACCGTTTCGCGCCCTTCCACCTGCAGGCCATTCGGGCCGTAGTCGCTGAAGGAGGCGGTATTAAGCTTTTCGTTAATCAGGCGTTCCAGTTCACTGTTTTTCATCATCATTCTCTCAAACTTTTCGTGCGGCCTCGTACGCCGCCAGCGTGGCGACGCGCGCCTGTTTATGGTCAACGATCGGGCGGGGATAATCGAGCTTTACGCCCTGTTTATCCGCCCATGCCCACGGGTCGTGGATCGCTTTTGCAGGAACGTTCCTGAGCGCGGGCAACCAGCGGCGAATAAAGTCGCCGTTAGCATCAAATTTTTGCCCCTGGGTAGTCGGATTAAAAATCCTGAAATAGGGAGCCGCATCGGTGCCGGTAGAGGCCGCCCACTGCCAGCCGCCGTTATTCGCCGCCAGGTCACCGTCAATCAGCTGAGAAATAAAATAGCGCTCCCCGACGCGCCAGTCGATAAGCAGATCTTTCACCAGGAAGCTGGCGGTAATCATTCGCAGACGGTTGTGCATCCATCCGGTTTCATTTAGCTGGCGCATGGCGGCATCAACAATCGGAAAGCCCGTCTCCCCTTTTTTCCAGGCCTGTAAAAGTGCCTCATCGTGCTGCCATTTAACGTTATCGGTCCAGGGAATGAACGGACGATGCTTACAGAGATCGGGATGATACGTCATCAGATGGCGATAGAATTCACGCCAGATAAGTTCGTTCAGCCACACCGAGCCCGCCCCTCCGTCCAGCGCCTGCGGCTGTTCGGCCAGAAGACGATGTAAACACTGGCGAGGAGAGAGCACGCCCAGCGCCAGGCTTGCCGATAAACGGCTTGTCCCTTCAATTGCCGGGAAATCCCTGCGCGCGTCGTACTCTCCAGCACCCTGTTTGCAAAACTGGCGCAGCTTCGCAATAGCGGCCTTCTCATTGGCAGGAAACAGTAGTTCATCAAATGCCTGTTGGGGATAGTTAAACGTTAATTCAGGCTGATTGGTTATAACCTCCCCTCTGACGGCGGGCGCAGGTACGCACTCCGGCAGCGCCTCTTTCAGGCGTTTAACAAAAGCATTTTTAAACGGCGTAAACACTTTATACATTTCGTGACCGCCAGTCATCACGCTGCCCGGTGCCAGCATCACGCTGTCATCAAATCCCTCACAAACCACCTCTTCGAGCATTTTCTCCAGCTGGCGGTCCCGCTGCTGTTCGTTCAGTTCGTACTGGTAGTTATAAAAAAGATGTGTAACTCCGTTCTGCTGGCATATCTCCTGCAGCATATGAAGCTGCGCGGTAAAATCGCTGACCTCTTTGTAGATCAGCGGAATGCCTTTTTCGGCAAGCGCGCGTTGCAGTTCGTTCAGATGGGATTTGAGGTAAGCCGCCTGCCGCGGAGCCATATCGTGCTGCCGCCACTGCTCGGGCGTAGCCATAAACAGAGCCAATACGTTAGCGTCTTTGGCGCGACAGGCCGCCGCGAGTGCGATGTTGTCATGTACGCGCAAATCCGCGCGAAACCAAACCAGATGGGTGGGCATAAAACTCCAGGCGAATATCCATTATGTCCATAAGGGCATGCCGTAAAAGGAAAAAGCATGCATTGAACTACTTTGCCATGAAGTGTAGACGGGATGAAATAAAAAAGGCCGCTCAAGGCGGCCTTAACGCTACTTGTCCTGCGCTATCGTAGTTAAAGCGACAAACACATTCGGTTCATCGCTCTTTACAACGAGTACGCTGGCGACAATGAACGCGATGCAAAAATAGCGTTTCATTATGCGGTCCCTGCAGCTAACCGCTCCACCGTTCACCACCGGTGATAAGTCGGTGGACACAAGCCCGGGTAGGCGGGCTGCTTTACGGCTGTAAATACACCTTTCCCAGGACCGATGCCCATTTGCGAGATGGCGGAAAGGGACGCAGCATCATAATTAACATCCGCTATAAAGGTAAGATACTCGAATAAAATTAGGAATTTATAAAGGTTTCGAGGGGTTGCCATCTGATTACAGGAGGGTATGATAAGAATCCCGGGTAGGGGCTGCAAGACCACCCAACGGACCGCGAATCCCGAGGGACAAAAAAACCGCCATATTGCTATTGGCGGTTTTTTTTATAGCTACGCGTCAGCGTCGTTTCAGTAGAAATCGCAGGTCGCTTTCTCGGCCTGATCCATCCACACCGGCTTTTCGCTGGTTTTCGCCCAGACGCGGTGCAGATAACTGTAAAAACGCGCACGATCTTTCCAGAACAGCATCACCGGCAGGGCCAGCACGCCAGCCACTACGGCGAAAGTGCGACGCATGAACACGATATGAGCCGGATACTCTTTATAAAGATCCATATTTTTCTCCCCTGTAGTTGGCCGGAAATCTTCTCCGGAAAATGTGAAATCTGTGACCTGGCTAAAATAATATCGCTTTGCGTGTAATTTTACTACTCATCCGACCACTTATTTTTATCCATTTAGTGAATATTTACACTTCCGCCGTAATTAAGTTACAAAAAAGTTAACAGTTTACTTATCAATAGTTAATTTGTGGCCTTTGGCATTTTTATACTTTTTTTACATCCGCCCTCCGCATTTTTGCGAAATCTTTGCGCCGTAAATCCTACCGTTAGCACAACAACAAAAGTCACCCGGAGGTGGATTGTGAGTGCAGGTCTTATTGCCGGCATCGTGCTGGTGTTCCTGTTATTGGGTTATCTGGTCTATGCCCTGATTAACGCGGAGGCATTCTGATGACTGCTCAGGCGTTTTTGCTTATTGCCAGTTTCTTAGTGGTATTGTTCGTTCTGGCAAGGCCGCTGGGAACGGGACTGGCACGGCTTATCAACAACGTCCCCCTGCCCGGCACGGGAAGCGTTGAGAAAGGGATCTGGCGCGTACTGGGAATCGACGATCGGGAGATGAGCTGGCGTGAATATCTGATCGCCATTCTGCTGCTGAATATTGTCGGGCTGATTGCACTTTTTGCCATGCTGATGCTTCAGGGCATCCTGCCGCTGAATCCGCAACAGTTGCCGGGCCTGTCCTGGCACCTGGCGCTGAATACGGCAGTCAGTTTCGTTACCAACACCAACTGGCAGTCCTATGCCGGTGAAACCACGCTCAGCTATTTCAGCCAGATGGCTGGGTTAACCGTGCAGAACTTCCTCTCTGCCGCCAGTGGTATCGCGGTAATTTTCGCGCTGACGCGTGCGTTTGCGCGTCAAAAAATCAGTACTCTGGGTAACGCCTGGGTGGATTTAACGCGCATTACGCTGTGGATCCTGCTGCCGATTGCGCTGCTTATCGCGCTGTTCTTTATTCAGCAGGGCAGCCTGCAAAACCTGCTGCCTTACACGCCTTATACCTCGCTTGAAGGCGCAAAACAGCTCCTGCCGATGGGGCCAGTGGCGTCACAGGAAGCCATCAAGATGCTCGGGACGAACGGGGGCGGCTTCTTCAACGCCAACTCGTCGCATCCGTTTGAAAACCCTACCGCCCTGACCAATTTTGTGCAGATGCTGGCGATCTTCCTGATCCCCGCTGCGCTCTGCTTTGCCTTTGGTGACGTGGTCAACGATCGCCGTCAGGGCCGCACCCTGCTCTGGACCATGTCGCTGATCTTCGTGGTCTGCGTGGCGCTGGTGATGTGGGCGGAATGGAACGGTAACAGCCATTTCATGCAGCTTGGGGCGAATAGCAATATCAATATGGAAGGGAAAGAGAGCCGCTTCGGCATTCTCGCCAGCAGCCTGTATGCGGTGGTCACTACGGCGGCCTCGTGCGGGGCGGTGAACGCCATGCACGACTCTTTCACCGCGCTTGGCGGCATGATCCCGATGTGGCTGATGCAGATTGGCGAGGTGGTGTTTGGCGGCGTGGGTTCAGGTCTTTACGGCATGCTGCTGTTCGTACTGCTGGCGGTATTTATTGCCGGTCTGATGATTGGCCGCACCCCGGAATACCTCGGTAAAAAAATCGACGTTCGCGAGATGAAGTTAACCGCGCTGGCGATTCTGGTCACCCCGGCGCTTGTGCTGCTCGGCACCGCGCTGGCGCTGATGACCGAGGCCGGACGCAGCGGCATCTTTAACCCCGGCATTCACGGCTTTAGTGAAGTGCTTTATGCAGTCTCCTCTGCCGCCAACAACAACGGCAGCGCCTTTGCGGGCTTAAGCGCCAACTCACCGTTCTGGAACTGCCTGCTGGCGTTCTGCATGTTCGTGGGTCGCTTCGGGGTCATTGTGCCGGTCATGGCGATTGCCGGATCGCTGGTGAATAAGAAAATTCAACCGACCACCACCGGGACATTACCGACCCACGGCGCGCTGTTTATCGGCCTGCTGACGGGCACCGTGTTGCTGGTCGGCGCCCTGACCTTTATCCCCGCCCTCGCGTTAGGCCCGGTCGCGGAAACTCTCTCTTTACGCTGATTTTGCGGAGTATTTGTCATGAGTCGTAAACAACTGGCCCTGCTCGAACCGACGTTAGTTCGTCAGGCGCTTATGGATGCGGTCAAAAAGCTGAGCCCGCGCGTGCAGTGGCACAACCCGGTGATGTTTATTGTCTGGGCGGGAAGCGTCCTGACCACCGCCCTGGCGATTGCCATGGGGACGGGCCACATGCCGGGAAACGCGATGTTTACCGGCGCCATCAGCCTGTGGCTGTGGTTTACCGTGCTGTTCGCCAACTTTGCGGAAGCGCTGGCGGAAGGCCGGAGTAAAGCGCAGGCCAACAGCCTGAAAGGGGTGAAAAAAACGGCGTTTGCGCGCAAGCTGCGTGAGCCGAAATACGGCGCGCAGATGGACCACGTTCCGGCGGATGAACTGCGCAAAGGCGATGTGGTGCTGGTGGAAGCCGGAGACATCATCCCCTGCGACGGTGAAGTCATTGAGGGTGGCGCATCGGTAGACGAAAGCGCCATTACCGGAGAGTCCGCGCCGGTGATCCGTGAATCCGGCGGCGATTTTGCCTCCGTGACGGGCGGGACGCGCATTCTTTCCGACTGGCTGGTGATCCAGTGCAGCGTCAACCCGGGCGAAACTTTCCTCGACAGGATGATCGCCATGGTGGAAGGCGCCCAGCGCCGTAAAACACCTAACGAAATCGCCCTGACCATCCTGCTGGTGGCCCTGACAATCGTCTTCCTGCTGGCAACCGCGACGCTGTGGCCGTTCTCCGCTTACGGCGGCACCGCGGTCACCATCACGGTGCTGGTGGCGCTGCTGGTCTGCCTGATCCCCACCACCATCGGCGGCCTGCTGTCGGCCATCGGCGTGGCCGGCATGAGCCGCATGCTCGGTGCAAACGTCATCGCCACCAGCGGGCGTGCGGTTGAAGCAGCCGGTGACGTGGATGTCTTGCTGCTGGATAAAACCGGGACCATTACCCTCGGTAACCGCCAGGCGTCCGAATTCTTACCCGCTCCGGGCGTGGATGAAAAAACGCTGGCGGACGCCGCGCAGCTCTCCTCGCTTGCCGATGAAACCCCTGAAGGTCGCAGTATCGTGATCCTCGCCAAGCAGCGTTTTAACCTTCGCCAGCGCGACGTTCAGAGCCTGCATGCCACCTTCGTGCCCTTCACGGCGCAAACCCGCATGAGCGGTATTAACATTCAGGACCGGATGATCCGTAAAGGCTCCGTTGACGCCATTCGTCGCCACATTGAGGCAAACAATGGCCACTTCCCGCCAGAAGTGGACAGCCTGGTCGAAAGCGTGGCCCGTCAGGGGGCCACGCCGCTGGTGGTGGCAGAAGGCTCGAACGTGCTGGGGGTGATTGCCCTGAAGGATATCGTCAAAGGCGGCATCAAGGAGCGCTTTGCCCAGCTGCGTAAAATGGGCATCAAAACGGTGATGATCACCGGGGATAACCGTCTTACCGCCGCGGCGATTGCCGCCGAGGCGGGCGTGGATGATTTCCTTTCCGAGGCCACGCCGGAAGCGAAGCTCGCGCTGATCCGTCAGTATCAGGCGGAAGGCCGTCTGGTCGCCATGACCGGTGACGGTACCAACGACGCCCCTGCCCTGGCGCAGGCCGACGTGGCGGTGGCGATGAACTCCGGTACCCAGGCGGCAAAAGAGGCGGGGAACATGGTCGACCTCGACTCAAACCCAACCAAGCTGATTGAGGTGGTGCACATTGGCAAGCAGATGCTGATGACGCGCGGTTCGCTGACCACGTTCAGTATCGCTAACGATGTGGCAAAGTACTTCGCCATCATTCCGGCCGCGTTTGCCGCGACCTATCCGCAATTAAACGCGCTGAACGTGATGCACCTGCACTCCCCGGCATCGGCCATTCTGAGCGCCGTGATCTTTAACGCCCTGATTATTGTCTTCCTGATCCCGCTGGCGCTGAAGGGCGTGAGCTATAAGCCACTTACGGCGGCCGCCATGCTGCGCCGCAACCTGTGGATTTACGGCCTGGGCGGGCTGGTGGTGCCTTTCATCGGTATCAAGGCTATCGACCTGCTGTTGACCCTGTTCGGGCTGGTTTAAAAGGTGAATCAAATGACAATGTTACGCCCCGCTATACTTCTGTTTATTCTGCTGTCTCTCATTACCGGCGGGCTGTACCCGCTGGTAACTACCGCGCTGGGCCAGTGGTGGTTTAAGGATCAGGCCAACGGCTCGCTGATTATGCAAAACGGTGAAAATCGCGGTTCGCGCCTGATTGGTCAGAACTTTACGGATGCTCGTTACTTCCAGGGTCGCCCTTCCGCCACTGCCGAAAGCCCGTATAATCCGATGGCATCCGGCGGCAGTAACCTGGCGGGCAGCAACCCTGAGCTGGATAAAGCCGTTGCTGAGCGCGTGGCAGCCCTGCGCGCTGCCAATCCTCAGGCCAGCCGTGAGGTGCCCGTCGAGCTGGTAACCGCCTCGGCCAGCGGGCTGGACTACAGCCTGACCCCGGCAGCAGTGGCCTGGCAAATCCCGCGCGTCGCCGCCGCCCGTCAGTTGACCATCGAACAGGTGAGCAAGCTGGTTGCTGAGCACACGCAAAAACCGCTGGTCAGCTTCATCGGCATGCCCGTGGTGAATATTGTTGAGCTGAATCTGGCGCTGGACGCGCTAAGGAAAAACTAAATGACCGACGAGCCCATGCGCCCGGATCCGGACAGGCTGCTTGAACAGACGGCTGAAGCCCATCGCGGCAAACTGAAAATTTTCTTTGGCGCCTGCGCGGGCGTCGGGAAAACCTTCGCCATGCTGACAGAAGCCCAGCGGCTTCGGGCGCAGGGGCTCGATATTCTGATCGGCGTGGTTGAAACCCACGGACGTAAAGAGACGGCGTCGCTGCTGAAAGGGCTGGCTACCCAGCCGCCCCGCCGCATCAGCCACCGTGGTCGGTTAGTCACTGAGTTTGATATTGATGCCGCCCTCGCCCGCCGTCCCGCCCTTATCCTGATGGACGAACTGGCGCACAGCAATGCGCCAGGATCACGCCACCCAAAACGCTGGCAGGATGTTGAAGAGCTACTTGAAGCCGGCATCGATGTTTTCACGACGGTTAACGTTCAGCATCTGGAAAGCCTGAACGACGTGGTCAGCGGCGTGACCGGCATTCAGGTGCGAGAGACGGTGCCGGATCCCTTCTTTGATTCCGCGGACGAGGTGGTGCTGGTCGACCTGCCCCCCGATGATTTACGCCAGCGCCTGCATGAAGGCAAAGTCTACATCGCCGGCCAGGCCGAGCGCGCCATCGAACATTTTTTCCGAAAAGGTAACCTGATTGCCCTGCGCGAGCTGGCTCTGCGTCGTACTGCCGATCGCGTCGACGATCAGATGCGCGCCTGGCGCGACCTGCAGGGCCAGGAGCGCGTCTGGCATACGCGGGATGCCATCCTGCTGTGCGTGGGGCACGGCAGCGGCAATGAAAAGCTGGTCCGCACCGCTGCGCGCCTGGCAGCCAAATTTGGCAGCGTCTGGCATGCAGTGTATGTCGAAACGCCGCAGTTGCACGCTCTGCCCGAAAACCAGCGCCGCGCGATCCTGAGTTCGCTGCGCCTGGCGCAGGAGCTGGGCGCTGAAACCGCAACGCTCTCCGATCCACAGGAAGATAAAGCCATACTGCGCTACGCGCGAGAGCATAATCTGGGGAAAATTGTCATTGGCCGCCGCCAGCATCGCCGCTGGTTTAGCCGCGAATCCTTTGCCGACAAGCTGGCCCGCCGCGCGCCGGATCTTGATCTGGTGATCGTGGCGCTGGATGACAAGCCCACGCCGTTACCCAGCCGCGCCCCGGACAGCCGAGCCTTCAGCGATAAATGGCGCATTCAGCTTCGCGGCTGTTTTGTCGCCGTTGTGCTCTGCGCCCTGATCACTATTATTGCCAGCAAATGGCTGATTGCCTTCGACGCGGCCAACCTGGTGATGATCTACCTGCTTGGCGTAGTGGTGGTGGCGCTCTTTTACGGACGCTGGCCGTCGGTACTGGCGACGGTGATCAACGTCATCAGCTTCGATCTATTCTTTATTGATCCTCGCGGGACGCTCGCGGTTTCAGACGTGCAATACATCCTCACCTTCGGCGTGATGCTCACCGTCGGGCTGGTGATCGGGAACCTGACGGCCGGCGTGCGCTACCAGGCGCGTATCGCCCGCTATCGCGAACAGCGCACGCGCCATCTGTATGAGATGTCTAAATCGCTGGCGGTGGGCCGTACGCCGCTGGATATTGTGCAGACCAGCGAGCAGTTTATTCGCTCGACGTTTCATGCCAGCAACCTGATTTTACTCCCTGACGAACACGGTAAGCTGCGCCCGCTGACGTCGGCCTCAGGCATGACGCCCTGGGATGAAGCCATCGCGCGCTGGAGCTTTGATAAAGGGCTACCCGCGGGCGCAGGGACTGACACCCTGCCCGGCGTGCCCTATCAAATTCTGCCGCTGCGCAGTGCCGATAAAAATCAGGGGCTGGTGATTGTTGAGCCCTCCAACCTGCGCCAGCTGATGATCCCCGAACAGCAGCGACTGCTGGAGACCTTTACCCTGCTGGTTGCCAGCGCGCTGGAACGGCTGGCGCTCACCGCCAGCGAAGAACAGGCCCGGCTGGCGAGCGAGCGGGAAAGCATTCGTAACTCGCTGCTGGCGGCGCTGTCTCACGATCTGCGTACGCCACTTACCGTCCTGTTTGGCCAGTCAGAAATTCTGACGCTGGACCTGGCAGCGGAAGGCTCCAAACACGCCCTTCAGGCCAGCGAAATCCGCCAGCATGTGCTGAATACCACGCGCCTGGTGAATAACTTGCTCGATATGGCGCGTATCCAGTCAGGCGGTTTTAACCTCAAAAAAGAGTGGCTCACGCTCGAAGAAGTGGTGGGCAGCGCGCTGAAAATGCTCGAACCTGGCTTAGGCGGGCGGCATATTGCGCTGAACATGCCCGAGCCACTGACGTTAATTCACGTTGATGGCCCGCTCTTTGAGCGGGTGCTGATCAACCTGCTGGAAAATGCCGGCAAATATGCGGGTGCCAGCGCCCGGATTGGCGTGGATGCTACGGTGGACGATGGAACGCTTCATCTTGACGTCTGGGATACCGGACCGGGCATTCCTGCCGGGCAGGAGATGGCTATTTTTGAAAAATTCGCGCGCGGCAATAAGGAGTCGGCCATTCCGGGCGTGGGGCTGGGGCTGGCGATTTGCCAGGCAATTATTGACGTCCATGGCGGGACCATCTCCGCGGAGAATCGTCCGGAAGGCGGCGCGCGTTTTTGTGTTACACTTCCTCTGGAAACCCCGCCAGAACTTAATGAATTACCAGAGGATTTGTGATCAACGTTCTGATTGTTGAAGATGAGATCGCCATTAGCCGGTTTCTGCGCGCTGCGCTGGAAGGCGATGGTCTGCGCGTTCATGATGCGGGTACGCTTCAGCGGGGTTTAATTGAAGCCGCCACCCGCAAGCCGGACCTGGTGATCCTTGATCTTGGCCTGCCGGACGGTGACGGCATTGATTTTATCCGGGAAGTGCGTCAGTGGAGCCAGATGCCGATCCTCGTGCTCTCGGCCCGTACAGAAGAGACGGATAAAATCGCGGCGCTGGATGCCGGGGCGGACGATTATCTGATTAAACCTTTTGGTATCGGCGAGCTACAGGCTCGCCTGCGCGTGGCGCTGCGCCGCCACAGCGCAACCACGCCCGCTGACCCAACCTACACGTTTGGGGATATCCGGGTTGACCTGGCCGCGCGGCGCATTGTGCGCGGCGATGAGGAAATTCACCTCACGCCAATAGAATTTCGCCTGCTCGCCGTACTGCTCAACAACCACGGCAAGGTACTCACCCAGCGCCAGCTGTTAAGTCAGGTGTGGGGACCCAATGCTGTAGAACATAGTCATTATCTACGCATATATATGGGACATCTTCGTCAGAAACTCGAAGTCGACCCCGCTCGCCCTCGCCATCTATTAACTGAAACCGGTATCGGTTATCGGTTTATGCTTTGAATAACTATTCACTTTATTTTTAAATAAAACGAAATCCCTCAGAAAATATTTCACAAATAACCCATGCGTTATTTTTGCGGGTTATTTTCGCTCATTTAAAACATTAACAGAACAACCCATTAACACATCATCAACAAATCAGAGTTTTGATCTGCGATATTCATTTTAAACGAATATTTATTTCTGATTTGATCGGTTAACGGTGATCTACCTCACGGTTAATCGGCTTTTTCTGGATAAAATGACCATGCTTTCAATTACTGAAAGGAAAATGAAACATGGAAAACAACAATCGCTTAATGCCCCATATAAGGCGGACAACACATATCATGATGTTTGCCCACCGAAACTGCTTTGACTTTCATCTCTTTAATGCCCGGTAGTCCTTCGACTTCTGGCGCACTCGCTTACAGGCTATCCTTAAACACCTTATTTTACAGGCTATTGCCTGTTATCTCGTGCGCTCATTCATCCTGATTCAGAATCATCCGCACCGGGCGGACTGAATTTCAATCATCAAAAAAGCAATTCACTGATTTTAATCAGCGGCCACCCTTTGCTTTTTTTCCGGAAAAATTATCGATTTCTTTCTTGCAAGAAATCGAAGGACGCTTATTACCTAAAATAAAGAGAGAAAGATGAAAAGTTTAAAAATCGCAGCCAGCCGTGCATGTCCGGATTGCTTTACTACCCAACGTGAACTGGTGGATGTCCGCGCCTCTGATTATATTGATGTTGCCGCCATTGTTCTGACGGTTACGGATATTGCCAGCGGTATTCTGGACGAAATAGAAGCCACCGGTTTTGGCATTCCCGTATTTGTCGCAACGCACAAAGAAGAGTTCATCCCGGCAGACTATTTATCTCGCATTCATGGCGTATTTGAGTTCTCAGACACCAGCAACGACTTTTATGGACGCCAGCTGGAAGCGGCCGCCCAGAAGTATGAAACCCAGCTGCGCCCGCCGTTTTTCCGCGCCCTTGTCGACTATGTAAAACAGGGCAACAGCGCGTTTGACTGCCCGGGGCATCAGGGTGGCCAGTTCTTTCGCCGCCATCCTGCCGGCAATCAGTTTGTCGATTTCTTTGGTGAGACGCTTTTCCGCGCCGATCTGTGCAACGCCGACGTGGCGATGGGCGATCTGCTGATCCACGAAGGCGCGCCGTGCATCGCCCAGCAGCATGCGGCAAAAGTCTTTAATGCCGATAAGACCTACTTCGTGCTGAACGGTACCTCGTCATCCAACAAAGTGGTGCTTAACGCTCTGCTCACCCCGGGCGACCTGGTGCTATTCGACCGTAATAACCACAAATCTAACCATCACGGTGCACTCCTCCAGGCTGGCGCAACGCCGGTCTATCTGGAAACGGCGCGCAACCCGTACGGCTTCATTGGCGGCATTGACGCCCACTGCTTCGAAGAAAGCTATCTGCGCGAGCTGGTAGCAGAGGTGGCGCCGGGCCGCGCGCGCGACGAACGTCCGTTCCGTCTGGCGGTTATCCAGCTGGGTACCTACGACGGCACCATCTATAACGCCCGTCAGGTGGTGGATAAGATTGGGCACCTGTGTGATTACATCCTGTTTGACTCGGCCTGGGTGGGTTACGAGCAGTTTATTCCGATGATGGCCGACTGCTCGCCGCTGCTGCTGGAGCTGAACGAAAACGATCCGGGGATCCTGGTCACCCAGTCCGTGCATAAACAACAGGCTGGCTTCTCGCAGACCTCGCAAATCCATAAGAAAGACAGCCATATCAAAGGGCAACAGCGCTATGTCCCACATAAGCGGCTGAATAATGCCTTCATGATGCACGCCTCCACCAGCCCATTTTATCCGCTGTTCGCTGCGCTGGACATCAACGCCCGCATGCATGAAGGCCAGAGCGGCCGCAACATGTGGATGGACTGCGTGGTTAACGGTATCGAAGCGCGCAAGCTGATCCTGGAGAACTGCCGGTATCTGCGCCCGTTCGTGCCGGAGACAGTGGATGGCCGTCCGTGGGAAAGCTGGGACACGGCGGAGATTGCAACCGATCTACGCTTCTTCCACTTCGTGCCGGGTGAAAACTGGCACGCTTTTGAAGGCTACGCTGAGCACCAGTATTTTATCGACCCGTGCAAGCTCCTGCTGACCACGCCGGGCATTAACGCCCGCACCGGGGAGTATGACGACTTCGGCGTGCCCGCCACTATCCTTGCCAACTTCCTTCGCGAAAACGGCATCGTGCCGGAAAAATGCGATCTCAACTCGATCCTGTTCCTGCTCACGCCGGCGGAAGATATGGGCAAGCTGCAGCAGCTTGTGGCACAGCTGGTGCGCTTCGAAAAACTGCTCGAGAGCGATGTTCCGCTGAAAGAGGTATTGCCTTCTCTCTACAAACAACATCCGGAACGTTACGCGGATTACACCCTGCGCCAGATCTGCCAGGAAATGCATGACCTGTACGCCCGCCACAACGTGAAGCAGCTGCAAAAAGAGATGTTCCGCAAGTCTCACTTCCCACGCGTGATGATGAACCCGCAGGACGCGAACTACGCCTACCTGCGCGGCGAGGTCGAGCTGGTCTCCCTGCGCAACGCGGAAGGCCGCATCGCCGCTGAAGGTGCGCTCCCTTACCCACCGGGGGTGCTGTGCGTGGTTCCAGGGGAAGTCTGGGGTGGTTCCGTGCTGCGCTACTTTGCCGCGCTGGAAGAAGGCATCAACCTGCTGCCGGGCTTCGCGCCGGAGTTGCAGGGCGTGTATGTCGAGGAGTGTGACGGTCGCAAACAGGTTCGCTGCTACGTCATCAAACAATCCGCCGCTCAGCCCGCGCTGCTGAAAGGAGAGAAATTATGAGTAAGTCCAATAAGATGGGCGTGGTGCAGCTGACTATCCTTACCATGGTCAACATGATGGGTTCCGGGATCATTATGCTGCCCACCAAGCTCGCCGAAGTGGGGACGATTTCGATTATCTCCTGGCTTGTTACCGCCGTAGGATCGATGGCGTTGGCGTGGGCGTTCGCCAAGTGTGGGATGTTCAGCCGCAAGTCAGGTGGCATGGGCGGCTATGCAGAGTACGCCTTTGGTAAGTCCGGAAACTTTATGGCGAACTACACCTACGGCGTATCGCTGCTGATCGCCAACGTGGCGATTGCCATTTCCGCCGTCGGCTACGGCACGGAGCTGTTTGGCGTGACGCTCAGCCCGGTACAAATTGGGCTGGCGACCATCGGGGTTCTGTGGATCTGCACCGTGGCCAACTTTGGTGGCGCGCGCATTACCGGTCAGCTCTCCAGCATCACCGTCTGGGGCGTGATTATCCCGGTTGTCGGCCTGTGCATCATCGGCTGGTTCTGGTTCAGCCCAACGCTCTACGCCAACTCCTGGAATCCGCACCACGTGCCGTTCTTTACGGCAGTGGGCTCGTCTATCGCCATGACGCTCTGGGCCTTTCTGGGTCTGGAATCCGCCTGTGCGAACGCGGAAGTGGTAGAGAACCCGGAGAAGAACGTGCCGATTGCGGTCCTCGGCGGAACGCTGGGCGCGGCGGTGATCTATATCGTCTCGACTAACGTCATTGCCGGGATTGTGCCAAACATGGATCTGGCTAACTCCACGGCGCCGTTCGGGCTGGCCTTTGCCCAGATGTTCACCCCGGAAGTCGGGAAAGTGATCATGGGTCTGATGGTGATGTCCTGCTGCGGCTCGCTACTCGGCTGGCAGTTCACCATCGCGCAGGTGTTTAAATCCTCGGCTGATGAAGGTTACTTCCCAAAAATCTTCTCCCGCGTGACCAAAGCCGACGCGCCGGTGCAGGGTATGCTGGCAATTGTCATCTTCCAGAGCGGATTGTCGCTGATGACCATTAGCCCGTCCCTGAACAGCCAGTTTAACGTGCTGGTCAACCTGGCGGTGGTGACGAATATCATTCCGTATATTCTGTCGATGGCGGCGCTGGCGATCATTCAGAAGGTGGCGAAAGTTGATCCACGCAAAGCGCGTGCGGCGAATATTGTGGCGCTGATTGGGGCAATCTACAGCTTCTATGCGCTCTACTCATCCGGCCAGGAAGCGATGCTGTATGGCGCGATGGTGACCTTTATGGGCTGGACGCTGTACGGTCTGGTGTCACCGAGATTTGAATTGAAGAATAAGCATAGTTAAAAAAAAGCCCGGTGGCGCTAGCGCTTACCGGGCCTTTTTCTCCCTCTCCCTTTGGGAGAGGGCCGGGGTGGAGGCATCAGCCCGCACCAGAACCGCACTTACGCGTTTTTCAGCACTTCGCTGACAATCTCTACCGCTTCTTTCTCAATCTGCTGGCGGTGCTCAGCGCCGAGGAAGCTTTCGCAATAGATTTTGTACGCATCTTCCGTACCGGACGGACGCGCGGCGAACCAGCCATTTTCGGTCATCACTTTCAGTCCACCGATAGACGCACCGTTACCCGGTGCCGCCGTCAGACGGGCAGTGATCGGATCGCCTGCCAGGGTACTTGCGCTGACCATCTCTGGGGAGAGTTTGGACAATGCAGCTTTCTGCGCAGAGGTCGCGCCAGCCTGGATACGGTTATAGCTTGGCGCACCAAAGCGTGCCGCCAGCTCGTTGTAGTGTTCCTGCGGGTTTTTACCGGTAACCGCGGTGATTTCCGCAGCCAGCAGGCACATGATGATGCCGTCTTTATCGGTTGACCACGGGGTGCCGTCGAAGCGCAGGAAGGACGCGCCCGCGCTCTCTTCGCCGCCGAAGCCAAAGCTGCCGTCGTGCAGACCGTCAACGAACCACTTGAAGCCCACCGGCACTTCCACCAGCTTGCGGCCCAGCGCGTCCACCACGCGGTCGATCATCGCAGAAGAGACCAGCGTTTTACCGACAGCCACCTCTTTGCCCCACTGCGGGCGGTGCTGGAACAAGTAGTTGATCGCAACAGCCAGGTAGTGGTTCGGGTTCATCAGCCCGGCAGGGGTGACGATGCCGTGACGGTCATAATCCGGGTCGTTAGCAAATGCCAGATCGAACTTGTCGCGCAGCGCCAGCAGGCCCGCCATCGCGCACTCGGAGGAGCAGTCCATACGGATCGCGCCGTCTTTGTCCAGGTGCATGAAGCGGAAGGTCTGATCAACGTGATCGTTCACGATGGTCAGATCCAGCTTGTAGTGCTCGGCGATGCGCTTCCAGTACTCAATACCGGAGCCGCCCAGCGGATCCACGCCCAGCTTCAGGCCGGCTTTCTGAATCGCCGCCATATCGACGATATCCGCCAGCCCTTCCACGAACGGCTGAACCAGATCCTGCTCTTTCACGTGGCCGGAGGCCATCGCTTCATCAAGAGAAATACGTTTAACGCCTTTCAGGCCGTCGGCCAGCAGCGCGTTTGCACGATCTTCCACCACTTTGGTGACGTTGGTGTCAGCCGGGCCGCCGTTAGGTGGGTTGTATTTGATACCACCGTCTTCCGGCGGGTTGTGGGATGGCGTGATAACGATCCCGTCTGCCAGTGCGCCACCTTTTTTGTTGTGCACAAGGATTGCGTTTGATACCGCCGGCGTTGGGGTGAAGCCGTTGTTCTCCTGCACAATCATGTCAACGCCGTTTGCCGCCAGCACTTCCAGCACGGAAATGAACGCCGGTTCAGACAGCGCATGGGTATCTTTGCCCACGTAGCACGGACCGGTAACGCCGTTTTTGGCGCGCTCTTCCGCAATGGCCTGAGCAATGGCCAGAATATGCGGTTCGTTAAAGCTGTGGCGAGCCGCGCTGCCGCGGTGACCAGATGTACCAAACTTCACTGCGTGTTCTGCGTTGCCCACGACCGGTTTCAGCACGTAATACTGCGCGGTCAGCTGAGCGACGTTAATCAAATCGCTTTGTTGTGCAGGTTGGCCTGCACGGCTGTGATTTGCCATTACCGGGTCCTTATGATGCAAGGGTTAAATTGTACCGCAAACCTTTTCAATCAATTCCGCCGGGAACTGCATGGACTGCATGATGTGTTCAATCATGCTGCACTTGCGGCCCGTATTGGTATTGGTGATCACCCAGTACGGGGTGCCAGGGACATGTTTAGGTTTGGTTTGATTGCCATTTTGCAGCAGCGTCTGCTCGTCGCCCGCGAAATAGACGCGGGTACGGCCGTGCAGCGACTCGGTCGCTTCAGCAAACGCTTTGTTATCCAGGGCGTAAAGTGTAGACAGCACCAGCATAAAACGGTTGACCGCCTTTTTCTGCTCCGCATATTCGTCGGAGAGCAGCAGCTCACGCATCGCGCGCACTTTATCTTTTACCGGCGTCACGGCAGGTTTTGCCTGTGCAGCAACGCTCGGCTGAGACACGACATCTTTGGTAACTGGGGTGGCAGGCTGTGAAGCGGCGGAAATTTTAAGCATGCGCCGTAAAATGTCGGACGCGCTCTCCCCGATATGCCGCGTCTGGCTGGCAATATACTGATAGAGTTCGTCATCAACTTCGATTGTTTTCATCTTAATCCAGTGCGATATCTTATCTGAATACAAGTCATTGGGATTATAAGGTCAAATCCCAACAGCGGATAGCGTCAAACCAGGTTGGCGGCAAAAGTCAGATTAAACTGGAACCTTGCAGCCGGGCGGCAGAATGGTCAACATGATACCCTAACCTGACATACGTAAAAAAAGAACTTTGCCATGAAATTGAATACCCGAGCGCAAACTGCACAATCGCCGAACAATAATTCCCCCATCGTGCTGGTTCATGGACTTTTTGGCAGCCTGGATAACCTGGGCGTGCTGGCCCGCGATTTGGTCACCGATCACGATATTCTACAGGTTGATATGCGCAATCACGGGCTTTCCGGCCGCTCAGACGAAATGACCTATGCGGCAATGGCGAAGGATCTGCTGGATACGCTTGATGCGCACAATCTGCAGAAGGTGACCCTCATCGGGCATTCAATGGGCGGTAAAGCGGTTATGGCGCTCACCGCGCTGGCGCCAGAACGCATTTCCGGGCTTGTGGTCATTGATGTTGCCCCTGTGGACTACGACGTTCGACGTCATGATGAGATTTTCGCAGCAATTAATGCTGTAACTGCAGCTGGCGTTTCCACACGTCAGCAGGCGGCAACGGTTATGCGTGAGCATCTTGATGAAGAAGGCGTGGTGCAGTTCCTTTTGAAATCGTTTGTTGACGGGCAATGGCGTTTTAACGTGCCGGTGCTGTGGGACCAGTACAACAACATCGTGGGCTGGGAAACCGTCCCCACCTGGCCGCACCCTGCTCTCTTTATTCGCGGCGGCCACTCTCCTTATATTACCGACGCTTACCGCGACACGCTGCTGGCACAGTTCCCGCAGGCGCGCGCCCACGTGATTGCCGGGGCCGGGCACTGGGTTCACGCCGAAAAACCTGACGCTGTACTGCGCGCTATCCGCCGCTATCTCGCTGATACTGCAAATTGATTAAAAAGAGAGCGACTGGAAGATGACAGGCTTCCAGTCGTTGGCGTGCCGTTTTTGGTGATGTATGATGGCGCGCTTATCGCCCGGGCTTTAGCAGGGCGGCGTGTTTCCCCCGAAGTCTCAGAATCATGGCCAAAGAACAAACGGACCGTACGACACTAGATCTGTTCGCGAATGAGCGTCGACCGGGACGACCGAAAACGAATCCGCTTTCGCGCGATGAACAGCTGCGTATCAATAAACGCAATCAGCTTAAACGCGATAAAAATCGTGGGCTTAAGCGTGTCGAACTGAAGCTCAACGCTGACGCTGTCGATGCGCTTAACGAGCTGGCCGAGGCGCGTAATATCAGCCGCAGCGAGCTTATTGAAGAGATGCTCATCGCTCAGCTTGAGACGCTTCGCAGCCAGGCATAAGTCTGAAAAACCCCTTTATCGCCCTTTTCATGTAGCACAGAGTGCAGTCCTGCGCGATAGCGGTTTCCGCAGGGTTGCCAGTTCTGCTATTATTGCCCTTATCCGTGGCCGAATTGCGCCACCATACCATTAAGTTTCAAGAGGTTATTTTACTCATGGCAATCATCGGCATTTTCTTCGGCAGTGATACCGGCAATACCGAAAATATCGCAAAAAACATTCAGAAACAGCTCGGTAAAGACGTTGCTGATGTGCATGACATCGCCAAGAGCAGCAAAGAAGATCTCGAGGGCTATGACATTCTGCTGCTGGGTATTCCAACCTGGTACTACGGTGAAGCCCAGTGCGACTGGGACGATTTCTTCCCGACGCTGGAAGAGGTGGACTTCAACGGGAAGCTGGTCGCACTGTTTGGCTGTGGCGATCAGGAAGACTATGCCGAGTACTTCTGTGACGCGCTGGGGACGATTCGCGACATCATTGAGCCGAATGGCGCGGTTATTGTTGGTCACTGGCCGACTGCCGGTTACCACTTCGAAGCCTC
The DNA here is from genome assembly GCF_034106185.1 of Enterobacter sp. 296B2. Classification (NCBI taxonomy): domain Bacteria; kingdom Pseudomonadati; phylum Pseudomonadota; class Gammaproteobacteria; order Enterobacterales; family Enterobacteriaceae; genus Enterobacter; species Enterobacter sp. 296B2. Next base: position 77,828 of record NZ_JAWNCA010000010.1, read on the forward strand.
TAAAGGCCTGGCCGATGACGATCATTTTGTCGGTCTGGCCATTGACGAAGACCGTCAGCCTGAGCTTACGGCAGAGCGTGTAGAGAAGTGGGTTAAGCAGATCCGTGAAGAACTCCACCTGGACGATATTCTCAACGCCTGATTTTTTCTACGGCGCAACGCAGGTTGCGCCCGTTTTCCAGGTAAAACCGATTAAATTAATTGCTACAAACTTTTAACTTTTTCGCCCAGACCTGTACAATGTCTCCCTGGCAAAATGTGGTTTCCATTGAGCAAGTTTGTTGGTGATACCACGTTTTTATAAGCATACTTTGCCTGAGACTTGCAGTTTTCATTTAGGCATGGCAGTTCTATAATGAGACGCATTAACCCAGGTGCATTTTCTGTCACTTCCTTCAGAAGTGAATCGTTTAGCAACAGGACAGATTCCGCATGACTGACAACAATACCGCATTAAAGAAGGCTGGCCTGAAAGTAACGCTTCCTCGATTAAAAATCCTCGAAGTGCTTCAGGGTCCAGACAATCACCATGTCAGTGCGGAAGACCTTTATAAACGTCTTATCGACATGGGTGAAGAGATTGGGCTGGCCACCGTTTATCGCGTGCTGAACCAGTTTGATGACGCGGGCATTGTTACCCGTCATAATTTCGAAGGCGGTAAATCTGTATTCGAACTGACCCAGCAGCATCACCACGATCACCTGATCTGCCTCGATTGCGGCAAGGTCATTGAATTTAGCGATGATTCCATCGAAGCGCGTCAGCGTGAAATCGCAGCTCGTCACGGCATTCGCCTGACCAACCACAGCCTGTACCTATACGGTCACTGCGCTGAAGGGGATTGCCGCGAGAATGAACACGCTCACGACACAAAATAAGTTAGCGTTCATACTCTGAGCCAGCCGCGAGGTTGGCTTTTTTTTGCGTCAAAAAAGCCCGGTAAGCAAAGTGCCACCGGGTGTAAAGCAACTTATTTATTGTTATTGCGTATCTCGTTCCAGATCTTATCGCAACGCTTCGCCACTTCCTGATCGTTACCGGTTTTACGCGCCTGAATACAGGCCTGATAATCCATCACCCGAACGTTCTCCTGCGTCGCGAACTGCTCATGCGCTTTCTCTTTCTTCAACACATTCAGCACGCTCCGACAGGCTTCGATTTTCTCCGGCGATCCTTCCGCGGTATTAATACAGGCGCTATACGCCTCCTTCAGACGGGAATCCTCTTTTGGCGCCTGAGTCTGAGCGCACGCCACCAGCCCTGATGCCAGCAACGCGACGATTACGATTTTTTTCATCATGTGCAGTCTCCAGACCGGCGGGACTCAGCCCGCCGGTGTGCTCATCAGAAGATGGTGAATGGGGCGATAACCATGAATTTGACGTCACGTTCATCCTGGAAGATGTTGCCGTAACCGCCCGCATAGCTTGGAATATCGGAGTGGTTGTCATACTGGGTGAAGTGCAGCTTGAACATCGTGCCTTTCGCGCGGCCATCCTGCAGGGTATAGATAGCATCCAGGCTGTAGGAGGACTCTTTCAGGCGATAGTTAGGATCGTAGTAGGCATCCGGCGTCGCCATGTCTGCTGGTTTTGCGTCCCAGGCGTATGCGTAAGAAGCCCCCACCGCCCAGCCAGGCAGGTTCCAGTTTTTCAGGTCATACATGGCGCCGAAGAAGACCGCTTTCTCGCCGTCGGCGTTGAAGTCGGAGCGGTTATCCCACCAGATATCCAGACGACCGTTGGATGATGCATAGGTCGGGGTCATACGCTGCAGGAAGTAGCCCTGCTGCCCTTCCGCCTTCACCCATGTCCCTTCCAGACGCAAATCAACCTGACCGACTTTGTAGCCGAAGGTCAGCGCCTGAAGCCACGCGGTGCCGTTATAAATGTCATTTACGCTGCCATCGCTGACCTTATCGCGCGTACCGTAGAACTGGTAGCTGGTGCTCAGCGGGCTACCGGCGATATCAAATTTGTAGCTGGCTTTAGCAAAATACTGATCGATATAGCCTTCCGCCTGACCAAATGCGGCTTCCAGAACCAGATCGTTTTTAAAGTCGTACTTCGCGCCCAGCGAGTGGAGGTAATCGACTTTGGTTTTCTTATCGTTCTGGTAGAACTTATCCATTTCGATGTGCCACGGCGCTTTGTACTCGTTGGTCCACATATAGGAGAAGCTCAACGCACCTGCGTCACCGTAGTCAAAGTTAGCCCCGGCTTCTGCACCCTGATAGGTACCAGGCATAAAGCTCCAGTGCGGCGCTAACAGCGTCTGGCCGGTTGGCTGAATATACCCCCCGCGCGCCCAGACCGGGCCGTATTTAAATTTCGCTGCAGCCTTATAAAGGCTGATACCGCTTTTATCTCCGGACCAGTCTTCGTCATAGGCTTTATTGCTGGAGGAGAAGGCAATTTCGTTCGGGTGGCCGCTGTCGCCGTTTTCCGCCATTTCGATTGCGGTAAATGCGGCAATATCCAGACCGAACATATCAGCGGCATAGCCTGACTGGAAGTCCAGGTTGGCGTTCCAGGTGGAGTGAGAGAGGTTGGTTTTGTATTTATCTTCTGTGACATCTTTACGGTCACGTTCACGCTGCCAGTAATAAATACCGCCAGTGAGGGTAGAATCTTCGATGAAACCTGCTGCTTTCGCCTCTGGTGTCACCACCAGGCCCGACATTGCTGTCACACCGGCAATAGCCAGCGCCAGCGTACTACGTTTGCCACTGAACGTACGCATAGATTATTCCTCTTTGACGAATTAAAACGCCTTAAACGGCGAAAATATAAAAGACCAAATGGTCAGGGGTAGTTATAAATACCCTCGAATTAACTACCGTCTTTAGGTTATTTTTCGCGACGCGAATTATCAATGCTTTTCAGTGGGCAAAAGTCAGGATTATGACGAAGTGCACATAATTGGTAGTGCTTTGTAACATTTAGTCGGATGCGAGGTATGGCGGGGCTAAAGCAGGTAATTTCAACGTATTAGATCGTAAAAAAACACGTATTTGTCTTTACTCTCTGTTTTATCAAAAAGACAAACTTTTTTTAGAAAAATAAGTAGCACCACGTTGACCAAAAATTTTAGTTGGCCTAATTACGGGTCTACTTTAACGATATGATCATTAAAAAAAAACACGCCGCTATAAGCGGCGTTTGTTTCTCATTGACCAGTGCAGCGTTATTATTCGCCGATCTTCGTCCAGGTATCACGCAGACCTACGGTACGGTTAAATACCGGCTTTTCTGCCGTACTGTAACGGCTGTCCAGGCAGAAGTAACCTTCACGTTCAAACTGGAATGCTTTGCCCGCTTCAGCCGCTTTCAGCGACGGCTCCGCGTAACCCTGTTTGATCACCAAAGATTCCGGGTTGATAGTCGCCAGGAAGTCTTCAGCTGCACCCGGGTTAGGCACGCTAAACAGACGATCGTACAGACGAATTTCTACCGGCAGCGCGTGGGAAGCGCTCACCCAGTGGATCACGCCTTTCACCTTGCGGCCATCTGCCGGATCTTTGCTCAGCGTCTCTGCATCGTACGAACAGAAGATGGTGGTGATGTTGCCTTCTGCATCTTTCTCTACGCGCTCGGCTTTGATGACGTAGGCGTTACGCAGACGCACTTCTTTACCCAGCACCAGACGTTTGTACTGCTTATTGGCTTCTTCACGGAAGTCAGCACGATCGATCCAGATTTCACCGCTGAACGGCACGTCGCGGCTTCCCATTTCCGGTTTGTTCGGATGGTTAGGCATGGAGACCAGCTCGCTTCCACCCTGCGGGTAGTTTTCGATAACCAGTTTCACCGGATCGATAACGGCCATCGCGCGCGGGGCGTTTTCGTTGAGATCTTCACGAATGCAGGATTCCAGAGACGCCATTTCGATGGTGTTGTCCTGCTTGGTCACGCCAATACGTTTGCAGAACTCACGAATAGAGGCGGCAGTGTAACCACGACGGCGCAGACCAGAGATGGTTGGCATACGCGGATCGTCCCAACCCTCAACGTGCTTGTCTGTTACCAGCAGGTTCAGCTTACGCTTGGACATCACGGTGTATTCCAGATTCAGACGAGAGAACTCGTACTGACGCGGATGCACAGGAATGGTGATGTTATCCAGCACCCAGTCGTACAGACGACGGTTGTCCTGGAACTCCAGCGTACACAGGGAGTGCGTAATGCCTTCCAGCGCATCGCTAATGCAGTGGGTGAAGTCGTACATCGGGTAGATGCACCACTTGTTGCCGGTCTGGTGGTGTTCCGCAAATTTAATGCGGTACAGCACCGGGTCACGCATCACGATAAACGGAGACGCCATGTCGATTTTGGCGCGCAGGCACGCTTTGCCTTCTTCGAAACCACCGGCACGCATTTTTTCAAACAGCGCCAGGTTCTCTTCCACGCTGCGATCGCGGAACGGGCTGTTTTTACCTGGCGCAGTCAGCGTACCGCGATACTCGCGGATTTCGTCAGCAGACAGTTCGTCGACGTATGCCAGACCTTTATTGATCAGCTCCACCGCGTAGGCATACAGCTGATCAAAATAGTCAGAGGAGTAGCAGATATCGCCAGACCAGTTGAAGCCCAGCCATTGCACGTCGTTTTTAATGGACTCAACGTATTCGATGTCTTCTTTTACTGGGTTGGTGTCATCGAAACGCAGGTTGCACTGCCCCTGGTAATCTTGCGCAATGCCAAAATTCAGGCAGATCGATTTCGCGTGACCAATGTGCAGGTAGCCGTTCGGCTCCGGCGGGAAACGCGTATGTACCGTGGTGTGCTTACCACTGGCCAGATCTTCATCGATGATCTGACGAATAAAGTTACTCGGGCGGGCTTCTGCCTCACTCATCGTGGATTCCTCAAAGCGTAAACAACGTATAACGGCGTATGATCTTATAAGCCGGACGTAGTGACAACCCTTAGTTACGGAAAATACGTATCAGATGAAAATAATGGGGGCATTTGCTGCAAAAAAAAGCGGCGGAGGATATCCCCCGCCGCTTAAGGCATGACTCTACTCAGGAGCGATTACTTGCCTTTAATCTCATACAGCGGTGTTTGGCCTGCAACTACCTGACCTTTCGCCTGAATGACCAGGCCGCTGAAGTCATCAATGTTGCTGCAAACGACCGGGCTAATCATGGAGCGCGCGTTGGCGTTCAGGAAGTCCAGATCCATTTCCAGAATCGGCTGACCCGCCACCACTTCAGCGCCCTCTTCTACCAGGCGAGTAAAGCCCTGACCGTTCAGCGCAACGGTATCGATACCCATATGGACAACGATCTCCGCGCCTTTTTCGGTTTCGAGGCAGAACGCGTGGTTGGTGTTGAAGATTTTCACGATGGTACCGGCCGCCGGAGACACAACGGTTTTGTCCGTTGGTTTCACCGCCACGCCGTCACCAACCGCTTTGCTGGCGAACGCTTCGTCAGGCACCTGCTCAAGCGCAACCACGTCACCGGTGACCGGGGACACCAGCGCAGCGATAGTCACCGCATTTGGCACGGCCTGCGGTTTTGCAACCGGCGCTTCAGCTACTGGAGCGCTATCCGTTGAGGCGGCAACAACCGGCCCACGGGCGACCACTTTTTTCATTTCATCGCCGATAGATTCAGCTTTCGCACCCACGATAACCTGGATGGTTTGCTTATTCAGTTTCACCACACCAGACGCGCCCAGGCGTTTACACATCGCATCGCTCACGCGCGCGGAATCACCCACGGTCAGACGCAGACGAGTAATACAGGCGTCAATCGCTTTCAGGTTGTCGGTACCGCCGACTGCGGCAATGTAGCTGGTCGCCAGCTGGGTTAAACCTTCTTCGGTATTGCTGTTTGCTTCACTGGTAACAACATCTTCTTTCGTATCTTCGCGGCCCGGCGTTTTCAGGTTAAACATACGAATCACCGCGCTGAACAGAACGAAGTAGATAACGAAGAAGATCAGGCCCATCACCACCAGCATCCAGACGTTGCTGCTTGCCGCCGGCAGGTTGTACATCAACACGTAGTCAATGGCGCCTGCGGAGAAGGAGAAGCCCGCATGGATACCCAGAAGGGTGGCAACGAACAGGCTGATACCGGTCAGGATTGCGTGCATGAGGTACAGCAGCGGAGCCAGGAACATGAACAGGAATTCCAGTGGCTCGGTAACACCGGTCAGGAAAGCGGTAATCGCAACAGACAGCAGCATGCCGCCAACCATCGGACGACGCGCTTTTGGCGCGGCCAGGTACATAGCAAGCGCAGCACCAGGCAGACCAAACATCATAATTGGGAAGAAACCGGACATAAACATGCCCGCGGTGCCGTCACCCGCGTAGAAGCGGTTGATGTCGCCGTGGAAAACGGTGCCCGCCGCATTGGTAAACTCACCAATCTGGAACCATGCGATGGTATTCAGCACCTGATGCAGGCCTGTAGGGATCAGCAGACGGTTAATGAAACCGAAGATACCTGCGCCCATCGCACCCGCAGAAACGATCCACTCGCCGCCCGCATGAATGGCATGCTGCACCGGCGGCCAAACGTAGCCAAAGATCGCTGCCAGAACCAGGCAGAAGAAGCCCGTCGCGATCGGAACGAAACGTTTTCCACCGAAGAAACTCAGGAAATCAGGAAGCTTAATATTTGCCCAGCGGTTATACACGGCGCCGCCAACCAGACCGGTAATGATACCCGCCAGCACGCCCATATTGATTTCAGGGTTAATGGTTACCATCGCTTTCGTCAGGATGAAATAACCGACTGCGCCTGCCAGAGCCGCAGCCCCTGCACTGTCTTTTGACCAACTGGACGCGACGCCGATGGCGAATATCAGCGCCAGGTTATCAAAAATAGCGCCGCCTGCCTGAGCAATGAACGGCACATTAAGAAGATCGGGTTGCCCGAATCGCAACAGTAATGCTGCAACCGGTAGCACGGCGATAGGGAGCTGCAAAGCCCTACCGAGGCGCTGGAAAAAACCTAAAATATTCATCCTATTCCCCCTACGAGGCCCGTTATCGGGCTCGTGCAGTAACTATGTTTTTATTGTGTCGACAACGATTAATACAGTTGATGATTCACTGGCATTGTGAGTGTGTGAAAAATTAATTCGTATCGCAAATTAAACACCCATTTTTTGTGATTTTTGTCACCAAATATCGTAATCCCCCCTCCCTTTCACTGGCTAACAGCCAAAACTTATTTTATCATTCAAAAAATCAAGACGGATTGATCCGGCCTGAAAGGTTCCAGGTTACGCTTAAGCATCAGGTTCCGATTACCATCCGCCCACTCTTCTACTTTAACTCTTGAGGTGAACAATGAGACTGATTCCCCTGGCAACTGCTGAACAAGTCGGTAAATGGGCCGCTCGCCATATCGTTAACCGTATTAATGCCTTCAAGCCTACTGCCGATCGTCCGTTCGTTCTTGGCCTTCCAACCGGTGGTACTCCACTGACCGCGTACAAAGCGCTGGTTGAAATGCACAAAGCGGGCCAGGTTAGCTTTAAACATGTTGTAACCTTCAACATGGACGAATATGTTGGCCTGCCAAAAGAACATCCTGAAAGCTACCATAGCTTCATGCACCGCAATTTCTTTGATCACGTTGATATCCCAGCTGAAAATATTAACCTGCTGAATGGAAATGCGCCTGATATTGACGCAGAATGCCGTCAGTACGAAGAAAAAATCCGTTCTTACGGTAAAATCCACCTGTTTATGGGTGGCGTGGGCAACGATGGGCATATCGCGTTCAACGAACCAGCCTCTTCTCTGGCTTCCCGTACCCGCATTAAAACGCTGACCCATGACACCCGCGTGGCAAACTCCCGCTTCTTTGACGGTGACGTGAACCAGGTTCCAAAATACGCCCTGACCGTTGGCGTAGGCACCCTGCTGGATGCCGAAGAGGTGATGATTCTGGTGCTGGGCGGCGTGAAAGCGCAGGCGCTCCAGGCTGCCGTTGAAGGCAACGTTAACCACATGTGGACCATCAGCTGCCTGCAGCTGCATCCTAAATCAGTCATCGTCTGCGACGAACCGTCAACGATGGAGCTGAAAGTGAAAACGCTGAAATACTTCAACGAGTTAGAAGCAGAGAACATCAAAGGTCTGTAATTGAATAACCGCCTCTTCCACAAGAGGCGGCCGCTTTTTTTAACCGGGGGTCGTTATGTACGCTTTAACCCACGGTCGGATTTATACCGGCCATGAAATTCTGGATGACCATGCGATTGTTATCGCCAATGGCCTGATTGAACGTGTTTGTCCGCTGGCAGAGCTGCCGCCGGAGATTGAACAGCGCTCACTCAATGGAGCAGTAATCTCCCCCGGTTTCATCGACGTACAGCTGAACGGCTGCGGCGGCGTGCAATTCAACGACACCGCCGAGGCGGTGACGGTTGAAACGCTGGAAATCATGCAGAAAGCTAACGAGAAATCAGGCTGCACCAGCTATCTGCCGACGCTCATCACCAGCAGTGATGACCTGATGAAACAGGGTATCCGCGTGATGCGCGAATACCTGGCGAAACACCCGAATCAGGCGCTGGGTCTGCACCTGGAAGGACCATGGCTGAATATAGTGAAGAAAGGCACGCATAATCCGGATTACGTGCGCAAGCCTGATGCTGAACTGGTCGACTACATGTGTGCCAACGCTGATGTAATCGCTAAAGTGACGCTGGCGCCTGAAATGACCGGCACTGAGGTCATCAGCAAACTGGCTGCCGCCGGGATTGTGGTTTCCGCAGGCCACTCAAACGCCACGCTGAAAGAAGCCAAAGCGGGCTTCCGTGCGGGTATTACCTTTGCCACGCACCTTTACAACGCCATGCCGTATATTACCGGCCGTGAACCGGGTCTGGTCGGAGCGATTCTCGACGAACCAGACGTCTACTGCGGCATTATCGCTGATGGTATGCACGTTGATTACACCAACATTCGCAATGCCAAGCGGCTGAAAGGTGACAAGCTCTGCCTGGTCACCGATGCCACTGCGCCAGCAGGTGCAAATATTGAGCAGTTCATTTTTGCCGGTAAAACAATATACTACCGCAACGGACTGTGTGTGGATGAAAACGGTACGCTGAGTGGCTCCTCTTTGACCATGATTGAAGGGGTGCGTAATCTGGTTGAGCATTGCGGGATTGCGCTTGATGAAGTCCTGCGTATGGCCACCCTTTATCCGGCTCGCGCCATCGGCGTGGATAAACAGCTTGGCGGAATTGCACCAGGTATGGTTGCAAACCTGACGGCATTCACACACGATTATAAAATTATTAAGACCATCGTTAATGGTAACGAGGTCGTCACTGAGTAAGTAAAAGTATGACACCTGGCGGACAAGCTCAAATCGGTAATGTCGATCTCGTTAAACAACTTAACAGTGCGGCGGTTTATCGCCTGATTGACCAACATGGTCCAATCTCGCGGATCCAGATAGCCGAACAAAGCCAGCTTGCTCCCGCCAGCGTGACAAAAATCACCCGCCAGCTCATTGAGCGCGGTTTGATCAAAGAAGTCGATCAGCAGGCCTCCACCGGGGGCCGCCGCGCCATCTCCATTATTACCGAAACCCGCAACTTTCAGGCCATTGGCGTCCGGCTTGGTCGTCATGACACCACGCTCACGCTCTACGATCTGAGCAGCAAAGCCATTGCCGAAGAGCACTACCCGCTGCCCGAACGCACCCAGGAGACGCTGGAACACGCGCTGCTGAATACCATCGCGCACTTTATTGAAAGCTGTCAGCGCAAGATCCGCGAACTCATCGCCATCTCCGTCATTTTGCCGGGCCTCGTCGACCCGGAAAGCGGTGTAATCCGTTACATGCCGCATATTCAGGTTGAGAACTGGGCGCTGGTCGACGCGCTGGAGAAACGCTTTAAGGTGACCTGCTTTGTCGGCCATGATATTCGATCTTTAGCGCTGGCTGAGCACTACTTTGGTGCGAGTCAGGACTGCGAAGACTCTATTCTGGTGCGCGTACACCGCGGTACGGGCGCTGGCATTATCTCCAATGGCCGTATATTTATTGGTCGCAACGGTAACGTTGGCGAGATCGGCCACATTCAGGTTGAGCCACTCGGCGAACGCTGCCACTGCGGCAACTTCGGCTGCCTTGAAACCATTGCCGCCAACACGGCCATCGAGCAGCGCGTTCGCCACCTGCTTGAGCAGGGTTATCAAAGTCGCGTCACGCTGGACGATTGCAAGATAGGCACCATCTGCAAAGCAGCCAATAAAGGCGACGCCCTGGCGTGTGAGGTGATCGAGCAGGTAGGTCGCCATCTGGGGAAAACCATCGCTATCGCAATTAACCTGTTTAACCCGCAGAAAGTGGTGATCGCCGGAGAGATTGTTGAAGCGGAAAAGGTGCTGCTGCCCGCCATCGAAGGCTGTATTAACACCCAGGCGCTGAAAGCATTCCGCCAGAATCTTCCGGTGGTTCGTTCGAAGCTTGACCATCGCTCGGCGATTGGCGCATTTGCGCTGGTCAAGCGCGCCATGCTCAACGGGATCCTACTCCAGCATTTGCTGGAATCCTGATCGGACCTTATAGTAACGCCTTCTTTTTTTGATGTCGGAATGTCCATGACCATTAAGAATGTAATTTGTGATATCGACGGCGTGCTGATGCACGACAACGTTGCCGTGCCGGGTGCTGCGGAGTTTCTGCACCGCATCATCGACAAAGGAATGCCACTGGTTCTGCTCACGAACTACCCTTCCCAAACCGGTCAGGATCTGGCGAACCGTTTTGCCACCGCAGGCGTCGACGTGCCGGACAGCGTGTTTTATACCTCGGCAATGGCCACGGCGGATTTTCTGAAGCGTCAGGAAGGGAAAAAAGCTTACGTAGTGGGTGAAGGCGCGCTGATCCACGAACTGTATAAAGCAGGCTTTACCATTACCGATGTGAACCCGGACTTTGTGATTGTCGGCGAAACACGCTCCTTTAACTGGGAGATGATGCATAAAGCTGCCTACTTTGTCGCCAGCGGAGCGCGCTTTATCGCCACCAACCCGGACACGCACGGGCGTGGTTTTTATCCTGCCTGCGGCGCGCTGTGCGCCGGTATCGAAAAAATCTCCGGTCGTCAGCCGTTTGTGGTCGGAAAACCGAGCCCGTGGATCATTCGCGCCGCGCTGAACAAAATGCAGGCCCACTCTGAAGAAACGGTCATCGTCGGCGACAATCTGCGCACCGATATCCTGGCCGGTTTCCAGGCGGGTCTGGAAACTATCTTAGTGCTTTCCGGCGTCTCGCAGATTGATGACATTGACTCAATGCCGTTCAGGCCAAGCTGGATTTACCCCTCCGTCGACGAAATCGACATTATCTGATACTGAACCACGCCTCAGGGCGTGGTTTTTCATTTTCAGCCATACAAACAAAACCCTATCTAACAAAAAGCGTGTTTTATTGCATAATCATCAATAAAAGGATGAGTGACGTACTCTTTTTTCACTATTCCACAATCACTATTGCACTATTTCCGTTTTAGCCCGTAAAACCCTTGCGCCCCTTCCCCCTTTGCGGCATTTTCATAAGCAAGCAATATCACAATGCAACAGGGTTAACGGAGAAGGTTATGTGTTCAATTTTTGGCGTACTGGATATTAAAACTGACGCGGGCGAACTGCGTAAAAAGGCACTCGAACTGTCCCGCCTGATGCGCCATCGCGGACCGGACTGGTCAGGCGTATACGCCAGCGATAAAGCGATTCTGGCTCACGAACGTCTGTCTATTGTTGACGTCAACGCCGGTGCACAGCCGCTGTATAACGAGAAAAAAACGCACGCGCTGGCTGTCAACGGTGAAATCTATAACCATCAGGCGCTGCGCACCGAGTACGGCGACCGCTACGCGTTCCAGACAGGGTCTGACTGTGAAGTGATCCTGGCGCTGTATCAGGAGAAAGGTCCCGAGTTTCTCGACGATCTGCAGGGCATGTTTGCCTTCGCCCTGTACGACAGCGAAAAAGACGCCTGGCTGATTGGCCGCGACCACATCGGCATTATCCCCCTGTACATGGGCCACGATGAACACGGCAACTTCTATGTCGCGTCCGAAATGAAAGCCCTGGTTCCGGTCTGCCGCACTATTAAAGAGTTCCCGGCTGGCAGCTATCTGTGGAGTAAAGACGGTGAAATCCGTCCGTACTATCAGCGCGACTGGTTCGATTATGACGCGGTTAAAGACAACGTGACGGATAAAGCCGAGCTGCGTCAGGCGCTGGAAGATTCCGTGAAAAGCCACCTGATGTCAGACGTGCCTTACGGCGTACTGCTTTCCGGCGGTCTGGACTCCTCCGTGATCTCCGCGATTACCAAGAAATTCGCTGCTCGTCGCGTGGAAGATCAGGAGCGCTCCGAAGCCTGGTGGCCGCAGCTGCACTCCTTCGCCGTGGGTCTGGAAGGGGCACCTGACCTGAAAGCCGCGCAGGAAGTGGCAAACCATCTCGGCACCGTGCACCATGAAATTCACTTCACTGTGCAGGAAGGTCTGGATGCAATCCGCGATGTGATCTATCACATTGAGACCTATGACGTGACCACCATTCGCGCCTCCACACCGATGTACCTGATGTCGCGTAAGATCAAAGCGATGGGCATCAAGATGGTGCTCTCCGGTGAAGGTTCTGATGAAGTGTTTGGCGGCTATCTGTACTTCCACAAAGCGCCAAACGCCAAAGAGCTGCATGAAGAGACCGTGCGTAAGCTGCAGGCGCTGCACATGTTCGACTGTGCGCGAGCCAACAAAGCGATGTCGGCCTGGGGTGTGGAAGCGCGCGTGCCGTTCCTGGATAAAAAATTCCTCGACGTGGCGATGCGCATCAACCCAGAGGACAAGATGTGCGGCAACGGCAAGATGGAAAAACATATTCTGCGTGAATGCTTTGAATCCTACCTGCCGGCGAGCGTGGCCTGGCGTCAGAAAGAGCAGTTCTCTGATGGCGTTGGCTACAGCTGGATCGACACCCTGAAAGAGGTGGCGGCAAAACAGATTTCTGACCAGCAACTGGAAACCGCAAGCTTCCGCTTCCCGTACAACACGCCGGGCTCGAAAGAGGCGTACCTGTACCGTGAGATCTTTGAAGAGCTGTTCCCGGTTCCGAGCGCTGCCGAATGTGTTCCTGGCGGTCCGTCCGTGGCCTGTTCATCCGCAAAAGCCATTGAATGGGATGAATCTTTTAAGGCGATGAACGATCCATCAGGACGCGCGGTTGGCGTTCACCAGTCCGCCTATAAATAATCACAACGATTTCAAACAGGCCCTCAGGGGCCTGTTTTTTTTGCCTCACCTTTCACCACCGAAAACCGATTAATAACCAATAATTGCCGAATATTCGGCCACGCTGTTCGCAACCTAACCAAACAGTCACATTCCGGCTATTTTCGTTGAAAAAGGTGTTGACGCTGCAAGGGTCTATACGCATAATGCGCCCCGCAACGCCGATAAGGTAACGCGAAAAAAAGATGGCTACGTAGCTCAGTTGGTTAGAGCACATCACTCATAATGATGGGGTCACAGGTTCGAATCCCGTCGTAGCCACCATCTTTTTTTGCGGGAGTGGCGAAATTGGTAGACGCACCAGATTTAGGTTCTGGCGCCGCAAGGTGTGCGAGTTCAAGTCTCGCCTCCCGCACCATTCCCGGGTAAGCGTTGCACGGATGGGGTATCGCCAAGCGGTAAGGCACCGGTTTTTGATACCGGCATTCCCTGGTTCGAATCCAGGTACCCCAGCCATATTTCTTCGATTTTGCGGTTCTCCGCGGTATTGGGGTATCGCCAAGCGGTAAGGCACCGGTTTTTGATACCGGCATTCCCTGGTTCGAATCCAGGTACCCCAGCCATCGAAGACTGCAGTACTGGCTACGTAGCTCAGTTGGTTAGAGCACATCACTCATAATGATGGGGTCACAGGTTCGAATCCCGTCGTAGCCACCAAATTAAGATTATCGATTTGTTTCGGTAATAAAAAATTGTTGGGGTATCGCCAAGCGGTAAGGCACCGGATTCTGATTCCGGCATTCCGAGGTTCGAATCCTCGTACCCCAGCCAATTTAAAAAGTCGTTAAGCCGTATGTTTAACGCAATTGGGGTGTCGCCAAGCGGTAAGGCTCTGGTTTCTGATACCAGCATTCCGGGGTTCGAATCCCTGCACCCCAGCCACTCAAAACAAATAAGCCCGCTCTGCGGGCTTTTTTGTTTTTGTTGCTCAGAATTGTGCGGCCTGATGCCCTCACCCTGGCCCTCTCCCACTGGGAGAGGGAATAATGATTAGAGTCCTAAGGCGTATTTCAGCGCCTGACGCTTCAGACCACCGGCACGCTCTGCTGCCATCAATCCGATGTTACGCAGAATGCGCACCGGAGCTACGTCATTGCTGAACCCGGCATAGAACAGATCCATCCCCGACTGCATGATGAAGTTATCCGCCATACGGCGCGTCTGGTAGCGCTTGAGTACCTGATGGCTGGCCCATGCCTCCGCATGACCGCGCGCATTGCTTAAAACATCCAGCAAGGCGTCGACGTCACGGTATCCAAGGTTGACTCCCTGCCCCGCCAGCGGGTGAATGGTGTGTGCCGCATCGCCCACCAGCGCCAGCCCTTCACGGGCATACTGTAACGCGTGGCGCCGCGTGAGCGGAAATGCCCCTGCGGCGACCGGCGTCACGTTGCCCAGACGGCTCGGGAAGTGAAGCAAGATCTCGCGCTGCAACTGCTCCATCGACAGCCCCTGCAGCTGGCGAATGCGCGCCGGCTTGTCGTACCAGACCAGCGACGCCCAGTTATCATACAGCGGTAAAAACGCGTGCGGACCGTTCGGAGTAAAGTGCTGCCAGGTGCTTTCGCCCGGCGCATTCTCACACTGAACGGTGATCAGCATACAGGACTGCTGGTACTGCCAGGCATGAACGCCGATGCCCGCCATCTCCCTGACCTGCGAGTTAGCGCCATCGGCCCCGACGACCAGCTTCACTGCCAGCTCATCGCCGCTGTCGAGGATCAGTAGATAGCCACTCTCGTGAGGATGCAGTGCCTTAAGTGACGCAGGCATACGCAGCGTCACCTTCGGATGTGCCTCCAGCGCCTGCCAGAGCGCCAGCTGGAGCACGTTGTTTTCCACCATATAGCCCAGGCGCGGCAACTTCAGCTCAGCGGCGTCAAACGACACGTGAGCATTTTCCCACTCCCAGGTTTCAAGGCGGCTGTAAGGATGCGCACGCATCGCCAGCACCGCCTCCCAGACGCTCAGGCCGCGCAGCAGATCGACGGACGACGCGCTGATGGCGGAAATGCGCACGTCCGGTTTGCTGGCGGGATCGAATGCCGGCGGTGCCGACTGCTCAATTACCGTTACCTCAAATCCCTGCTGCGCCAGCCCCAGCGCCAGCGCGCCGCCGACCATACCGCCGCCGACAACGGCAACTTCGGTGTGTTGGAGTGTCATGGTCATTTTTCCTTCTTGGAGAATCCCTTAAGTTTACCGGATTTTTGCGGTCATGAGACACATAACCGTCACACTGGTCACAACCCCACCAAAGCATTACAATACGCGGCTTGCAATCCTGAGCTGAGCAAGTCGATGACTAAAAAACTCCATATAAAAACCTGGGGCTGTCAGATGAACGAATACGATTCATCCAAGATGGCCGATCTGCTGGATACCACCCACGGATACCAGCTGACTGAAAATGCGAAAGAAGCCGATGTGCTGCTGCTGAACACCTGTTCAATTCGTGAAAAAGCACAGGAAAAAGTCTTTCATGTGTTAGGCCGCTGGAAGCTTCTGAAACGGAAAAATCCGGACCTGATCATCGGCGTGGGTGGCTGCGTCGCGTCGCAGGAAGGTAAGCTGATCCGCCAGAGAGCCCCGTATGTGGATATCGTCTTTGGCCCTCAGACCCTGCACCGCCTGCCTGAGATGATCAATCAGGTTCGCGGTAACCGCAGCCCGGTTGTTGACGTCAGCTTCCCGGAGATCGAAAAATTCGACCGCCTGCCAGAGCCGCGCGCCGATGGCCCGACCGCTTTTGTCTCCATCATGGAAGGCTGCAACAAATACTGTACCTACTGCGTGGTGCCTTACACCCGTGGTGAAGAGGTCAGCCGCCCGGCAGATGATATTCTGTTTGAAATCGCGCAGCTTGCCGCGCAGGGCGTCCGTGAAGTGAACCTGCTCGGCCAGAACGTTAACGCCTGGCGTGGGGAAAACTACGACGGCACCATCGGCAGCTTTGCCGAACTGCTGCGCCTGGTGGCCGCGATTGACGGTATCGACCGAATCCGCTTTACCACCAGCCATCCGATGGAGTTTACCGACGACATCATTGACGTGTATCGCGATACGCCTGAGCTGGTGAGCTTCCTGCACCTGCCGATTCAGTGCGGCTCTGACCGCGTTCTGAACCTGATGGGCCGCCCGCATACGGTGCTGGAGTACAAATCCACCATCCGCAAGCTACGTGAAGCGCGTCCGGATATCCAGATCAGCTCCGACTTCATTGTTGGCTTCCCTGGCGAAACCGCTGATGACTTCGAGCGCACCATGAAGCTCATCGGTGAAGTGAACTTTGACGTCAGCTACAGCTTCATCTTCTCAGCGCGTCCTGGAACACCCGCGGCCGACATGGTTGACGATGTGCCGGAAGAAGAGAAAAAGCAGCGTCTGTATATTCTGCAGGAGCGCATCAACCAGCAGGCAAACGCCTGGAGCCGCCGTATGCTCGGCACCGTCCAGCGCATTCTGGTGGAAGGCACCTCCCGCAAGAGCATTATGGAGCTGTCCGGTCGTACCGAAAACAACCGCGTGGTGAACTTTGAAGGCACCCCGGATATGATCGGTAAATTCGTGGACGTCGAGATTGTCGAGGTGCTGACCAACTCGCTGCGCGCGAAGGTGGTACGCACCGAGGACGAAATGGGCCTGCGTATCGCAGAGTCACCGGAATCCGTGATCTCGCGTACCCGCAAAGAAAACGATTCTGGCGTTGGGATTTACCAGCCTTAATCCTTCAGGCCTGCCGCTTTGGCAGGCCTTGTATTTCCTCTCATCGCCCCCAATATCTTCCGCAACGCTTGCGCCTTTATTCTGTGGCGTGAATAATTTCGGTAATGACCGTTTTATTGCGCCGTGTGGCAGCGGGTCAGTTAACCAATCAAAGAGGAACAGTTTGAACATAGATACGCGTGAAATTAGCCTTGAGCCCGCAGACAACGCTCGCCTGCTGAGCCTGTGCGGGCCGTTTGATGACAACATCAAACAACTGGAACGACGTCTGGGTATCGAAATCAATCGTCGCGATAACCATTTCAAACTCACCGGACGCCCTATCTGCGTCAACGCGGCTGCGGATATTCTGCGCAGCCTGTATGTCGATACCGCCCCAATGCGCGGCGAGATTCAGGACATCGAACCGGAACAAATTCACCTCGCCATTAAAGAGGCGCGCGTGCTCGAGCAAAGCGCGGAAAGCGTGCCGGACTATGGCAAGGCGATCAACATTAAGACCAAGCGTGGCGTCATCAAGCCGCGCACGCCAAACCAGGCGCAGTACATCGCTAATATTCTTGACCATGACATCACCTTCGGCGTGGGTCCGGCGGGTACGGGTAAAACCTATCTGGCGGTTGCCGCGGCGGTCGATGCACTGGAACGCCAGGAGATCCGTCGCATCCTGCTGACCCGCCCTGCCGTGGAAGCGGGTGAAAAACTGGGCTTCCTGCCTGGCGATCTGAGCCAGAAGGTCGACCCGTACCTGCGCCCGCTGTATGACGCGCTGTTCGAAATGCTCGGCTTTGAGAAGGTTGAGAAGCTGATTGAGCGTAACGTTATCGAAGTGGCTCCGCTCGCCTACATGCGCGGTCGTACGCTGAACGATGCGTTCATCATTCTCGATGAGAGCCAGAACACCACCATCGAACAGATGAAGATGTTCCTGACGCGTATCGGCTTTAACTCGAAAGCGGTCATCACCGGTGACGTCACCCAGATCGACCTGCCGCGCAGCACCAAATCCGGCCTTCGCCACGCCATCGAAGTGCTGGCCGAGGTCGACGAAATCAGCTTTAACTTCTTCCACAGTGAAGACGTAGTACGCCACCCGGTGGTCGCGCGCATCGTTAACGCCTATGAAGCCTGGGAAGAGGCGGATCAAAAACGCAGGGCAGAACAGGCCGCGGAACGTAAGCGCGAAGCGCAGGAGCAAGAACAGAAATGAGTCAGGTGATCCTCGATTTACAGCTGGCCTGTGAAGACAATTCAGGCATACCAGAAGAGGCACAGTTTCAGAAATGGCTGGATGCCGTTATTCCTCAGTTTCAGGAAGAATCAGAAGTCACGATTCGCCTGGTGGATGAAGCGGAAAGCCACGAGCTTAACCTGACCTATCGCGGAAAAGATAAGCCGACCAACGTGCTCTCTTTCCCGTTCGAAGCGCCGCCGGGCATCGAGATGCCACTGCTTGGTGATTTGATCATCTGCCGTCAGGTAGTGGAACAGGAAGCCAAAGAGCAGCAGAAACCGCTGGAAGCCCACTGGGCGCATATGGTGGTACACGGCAGCCTGCACCTGTTGGGCTACGATCATATTGAAGATGACGAAGCGGAAGAGATGGAGTCCCTTGAGACAGAGATAATGCTTGCTCTGGGCTATGAGGATCCGTACATTGCCGAGAAAGAATAGTCAGTTACTGACTACCATGCCGCCGCGCAGGGACATAGCGCGGTGGTTAACGTTGAACTAATAAGAGAACCCTTAACAAACGCCATGAGCGACGACAATTCACACAGTAGCGACACGACAACCAGTAAAAAGGGATTTTTCTCCCTCATTCTGAACCAGCTTTTCCACGGCGAGCCGAAAAACCGTGATGAACTGCTGGAGCTGATTCGTGATTCCGGGCAGAACGACCTTATCGACGAAGATACGCGCGAAATGCTCGAAGGGGTTATGGACATCGCTGACCAGCGCGTCCGCGA
The DNA here is from genome assembly GCF_034106185.1 of Enterobacter sp. 296B2. Lineage (NCBI taxonomy): Bacteria > Pseudomonadati > Pseudomonadota > Gammaproteobacteria > Enterobacterales > Enterobacteriaceae > Enterobacter > Enterobacter sp. 296B2. The sequence goes on from NZ_JAWNCA010000010.1 coordinate 96,823, forward strand.
CATCATGATCCCCCGCTCGCAGATGATCACCCTGAAACGTAACCAGACCCTGGACGAGTGCCTCGATGTGATCATCGAATCCGCCCACTCGCGTTTCCCGGTCATCAGCGAAGATAAAGATCACATCGAAGGGATTTTGATGGCGAAAGATCTGCTGCCGTTTATGCGCAGCGATGCCGAAGCCTTCAGCATGGAAAAAGTGTTACGCCAGGCCGTGGTTGTGCCGGAAAGTAAACGTGTGGATCGGATGCTGAAAGAGTTTCGCTCTCAGCGTTACCACATGGCGATTGTTATTGATGAATTCGGCGGCGTCTCAGGTCTTGTCACGATCGAGGATATTCTTGAACTGATCGTGGGTGAAATCGAAGACGAGTACGACGAAGAAGAGGATATCGACTTCCGTCAGCTCAGCCGCCACACCTGGACCGTGCGCGCGCTGGCCTCGATTGAAGACTTTAACGACGCCTTTGGTACTCACTTCAGCGATGAAGAGGTCGATACCATTGGCGGACTGGTGATGCAGGCCTTTGGCCATCTTCCGGCGCGCGGTGAGACCGTTGACATCGACGGTTACCAGTTCAAAGTAGCAATGGCCGACAGCCGACGTATTATACAGGTTCACGTCAGAACGCCGGACGATTCACCGGTGCCAAAACTGGAAGATTAATGTAAATGGCATTTGCCCCATTGCTTGAACGCCAGCGCGTCCGTTTGCTGCTGGCGCTGTTGCTCGGAGCCAGCGGTACGCTGGCTTTTTCTCCTTACGATATCTGGCCCGCGGCCATTCTCTCCCTGATGGGACTTCAGGGCCTGACCCTGAACCGTCGTCCGGTACAGGCCGCCGCCATTGGCTACTTCTGGGGGCTGGGGCTGTTTGGTTCCGGCATTAACTGGGTCTACGTCAGTATCGCCCAGTTTGGCGGGATGCCGGGCCCGGTTAACGTCTTCCTGGTCGTACTGCTCGCTGCTTATCTCTCGCTGTACACCGGTCTGTTCGCCGGTATCCTTTCTCGCCTGTGGCCTAAAACCACCTGGCTGCGCGTCGCCATTGCCGCGCCGGTAGTCTGGCAGATTACCGAGTTCCTGCGTGGCTGGGTGCTGACCGGTTTCCCGTGGCTACAGTTCGGCTACAGCCAAATTGACGGCCCGCTGAAAGGTCTGGCGCCGGTAATGGGCGTTGAAGCCATTAACTTCCTGCTGATGGTGGTGAGCGGCCTGCTGGTCCTGGCGCTGGTCCAGCGCTGCTGGAAACCGCTGGCTGTGGCGCTGGTGCTGTTCGCCCTGCCCTTCCCGCTGCGCTATATCCAGTGGTTCACGCCTGAGCCTGAGCGCACCATGCAGGTTTCCATGGTGCAGGGGAATATCCCGCAGTCCATGAAGTGGGACGAAAAAGAGCTGCTGAACACCCTGAAGATCTACGCCAACGCCACCGAAGAGGTGATGGGTAAATCGCAGCTGATTATCTGGCCAGAGTCTGCCATTCCCGATCTGGAAATCAACCAGCAGCCGTTCCTGAACATGATGAACGACCTGCTGGTAGCGCGCGGCAGCACGCTGATTACCGGCATTGTCGATGCGCGGCTGAATCAGCAGAACCGCTACGACACCTACAACACTATCATTACGCTTGGGAAAGATAGCGAGTACAGCTATCACTCTACTGACCGGTACAAAAAGAACCACCTGGTGCCGTTTGGTGAATTTGTCCCGCTGGAGTCGATTTTGCGCCCGCTGGCACCGTTCTTTGACCTGCCGATGTCCTCCTTCAGCCGCGGCCCGTACGTTCAGCCCCAGCTGCATGCGCACGGTCTGGCTCTTACGGCGGCCATCTGCTACGAAATCATCCTCGGCGAGCAGGTGCGGGATAACTTCCGTCCGGATACCGACTATCTGCTGACCATCTCCAACGATGCCTGGTTTGGTAAATCTATCGGCCCGTGGCAGCACTTCCAGATGGCGCGCATGCGTTCCCTGGAGCTGGCGCGTCCGCTGCTGCGCAGCACCAACAACGGCATCACCGCCGTGATTGGTCCGCAGGGTGAAATCCAGGCCATGATCCCGCAGTTTACCCGTGAGGTGCTGACCACTAACGTCACGCCAACCACGGGACTTACGCCGTACGCCCGCACCGGCAACTGGCCGCTGTGGATTTTGACCGCGCTGTTCGGCTTTGGCGCCGTGCTGATGAGCCTGCGTCAGCGTCGTAAGTAATCTCACCCCTCACCCTGGCCCTCTCCCCATAGGGGAGAGGGAACTGTTCTCTGCACATTTTCACTATCCAGCTCCGCCTTTTCCCCTCTCCCTTCCAGGGTGAGGGTGGAATTCAAATCTGGCACGCCTATTGCTTTATTTATTCACGCAAACGCAGTTTGGCTTAACGTGTAACCTTGTCGCACCAGCGTAGATCATCGGTAGCACCGAAACGGTGCAACGGGAGATTATTGCCTCTGAATGGTGCGGCGCGCTTCGCAAAAATAAACAATAACGCAGCAAAATCTTTACATTAAGCCAGACTAAATGTTAACAAGCTTGCATAACACTGCACTCGCATCGCGCGAGATATAACAACATCACAATGGGTATCAATGCGTCACTGGCGCTGATAAGAAAGGAGTTGGGTATGCAATTACGTAAACTGGCCACAGCAATGCTGGTTATGGGAATGTCCGCAGGCGTGGTTCACGCTGAAGACGCTCCGGCAGCAGGCAGCACTCTCGACAAGATTGCCAAAAACGGCGTCATCGTGGTCGGCCACCGTGAATCTTCCGTCCCGTTCTCTTACTACGACAACACGCAAAAAGTCGTGGGCTATTCACAGGATTACTCCAACGCCATCGTTGAAGCTGTGAAGAAAAAGCTGAACAAACCTGATCTGCAGGTGAAGCTGATCCCAATCACTTCACAGAACCGTATTCCACTGCTGCAAAACGGCACCTTTGACTTCGAGTGTGGCTCTACCACCAACAACCTCGAACGCCAGAAGCAGGCGGCCTTCTCTGACACCATCTTTGTCGTGGGTACCCGTCTGCTGACCAAAAAAGGCGGAGCGATCAAAGATTTTGCTGACCTGAAAGGCAAAGCGGTCGTTGTGACCTCCGGTACCACTTCTGAAGTCCTGCTGCACAAGCTGAACGACGAGAAGAAAATGGACATGCGCATCATCAGCGCGAAAGACCATGGCGACTCTTTCCGTACCCTGGAAAGCGGCCGTGCCGTCGCGTTTATGATGGATGACGCCCTGCTGGCGGGCGAACGTGCGAAGGCGAAGAAACCAGACAACTGGGATATCGTCGGTACCGCGCAGTCCAAAGAAGCCTACGGCTGTATGCTGCGTAAAGACGATCCGCAGTTCAAAAAGCTGATCGATGACACCATCGCTCAGGTTCAGACCTCCGGCGAAGCGGAAAAATGGTTCGACAAGTGGTTCAAGAACCCGATTCCACCAAAAAACCTGAACATGAATTTTGAACTCTCTGACGACATGAAAGCGCTGTTCAAATCTCCAAATGACAAGGCTCTTAACTAATTAGAACAACAGGGGCGGGATCTCCTGCCCTCTCGATTGTCGGGAAGCATGGACAGACTATACGTTGAGTGGTCGTTCCCCACTCAGCGCGAAAAATGAGCTTCTCACCAATCTTCGAGGGTAGCGCTGCTACCCTCTTTTTTCTGGAGTTTATTATGTCAATAGACTGGAACTGGGGCATATTCCTGCAACAAGCCCCGTTCGGCAACACCACCTATCTTGGCTGGCTGTGGAGCGGCTTTCAGGTTACCGTGGCATTATCGATAACGGCGTGGATCATCGCGTTTCTTGTCGGTTCGCTGTTCGGTATTCTGCGCACCGTCCCTAACCGTTTCCTTTCAACCATTGGCACACTGTATGTGGAACTGTTCCGTAACGTTCCGCTCATCGTGCAGTTCTTCACCTGGTATCTGGTCATCCCGGAACTGCTGCCGGAAAATATTGGCATGTGGTTCAAGTCGGAACTGGATCCGAATGTGCAGTTCTTTGTCTCCTCCATGATGTGTCTGGGGCTGTTTACCGCTGCGCGCGTTTGCGAGCAGGTGCGTGCCGCCATTCAGTCATTGCCGCGCGGACAAAAAAATGCGGGCCTGGCCATGGGCCTGACCCTGCCACAAACCTACCGCTATGTGCTGCTGCCTAACGCCTACCGCGTTATCGTTCCACCGATGACCTCTGAGATGATGAACCTGGTGAAAAACTCGGCCATCGCCTCAACCATCGGCCTGGTGGATATGGCTGCACAGGCGGGCAAGCTGCTGGATTACTCCGCTCACGCGTGGGAATCCTTCACCGCGATCACGCTCGCCTATGTTCTGATTAACGCTTTCATCATGCTGGTGATGAACCTGGTTGAACGCAAAGTACGCCTGCCGGGCAATCTGGGGGGCAAATAATGTACGAATTTGACTGGAGTTCTATTGTTCCATCCATGCCCTACCTGCTCGATGGTCTGGTAATTACCTTAAAGATCACCGCGATCGCCATCATCGTGGGTATCGTCTGGGGCACCCTGCTGGCCGTCATGCGACTGTCGAGCTTTAAGCCGCTCGCCTGGTTTGCGACCGCCTACGTTAACGTGTTCCGCTCTATTCCGCTGGTGATGGTGCTGCTGTGGTTTTATCTGATCGTCCCCGGCTTCTTACAGAACGTGCTGGGGCTGTCGCCGAAAACTGATATCCGCCTGATCTCCGCTATGGTGGCGTTCTCAATGTTTGAGGCCGCTTATTATTCAGAGATTATCCGCGCGGGTATCCAGAGTATCTCCCGCGGGCAGTCCAGCGCCGCGCTGGCACTGGGAATGACGCACTGGCAGTCCATGCAGCTCATCATTCTGCCGCAGGCGTTTCGCGCCATGGTTCCGCTCCTGCTGACCCAGGGTATCGTGCTGTTCCAGGATACCTCTCTGGTTTATGTTCTGAGCCTGGCGGACTTTTTCCGTACCGCGTCGACCATCGGTGAACGTGATGGTACGCAGGTCGAGATGGTGCTCTTCGCGGGTGCGGTCTATTTTGTGATTAGTTTAAGCGCGTCGCTGTTGGTCAGCTGGCTGAAGAAAAGGACGGTATAATGATTTCCCTGAAAAATGTTTCTAAATGGTATGGGCACTTTCAGGTGCTGACCGACTGCTCCACCGAAGTCAAAAAAGGCGACGTGGTGGTGGTGTGCGGGCCGTCCGGTTCCGGTAAGTCCACGCTGATCAAAACGGTTAATGGTCTGGAGCCTGTGCAGCAGGGCGAAATTGTTGTGAACGGCACCAAAGTGAACGATAAGAAAACCAACCTCGCCCAGCTTCGCTCTCACGTTGGCATGGTGTTCCAGCATTTTGAGCTGTTCCCTCACCTCTCCATTATTGAGAACCTGACGCTGGCGCAGGTAAAAGTGCTTAAGCGTGATAAAAAAGCGTCGCGAGAGAAAGGGCTGAAGCTCCTGGAGCGTGTGGGGCTTTCTGCGCATGCCGATAAGTTCCCGGCGCAGCTTTCCGGCGGCCAGCAGCAGCGTGTGGCGATCGCGCGCGCGCTGTGTATGGATCCGGTGGCCATGCTGTTCGATGAGCCCACGTCGGCGCTCGATCCTGAAATGATCAACGAAGTGCTGGACGTGATGGTCGAGCTTGCGCACGAAGGGATGACCATGATGGTGGTGACGCACGAAATGGGCTTCGCCCGTAAAGTGGCCAACCGCGTGATCTTTATGGACGAAGGGAAAATTGTCGAAGACTCACCGAAAGAAGAGTTCTTCGCCAACCCGAAATCCGAACGCGCCAAAGATTTCCTCGCGAAAATCCTGCACTAATCTTCTCGGTGCGCAATCTGCGGATTGCGCACTGCTTCACGCTTTCACTCAGTTCCTCTCGTCGGCGTCACATTGCAGCGTTAACCTTGTCACAAAATAACGCTACGTATGGAGAACGCTATGGCACAGCCAATTATTCTCGATTGCGATCCGGGTCATGATGACGCGATCGCGCTCGTCCTTGCACTTGCCTCCCCTGAACTCGATGTAAAAGCGGTCACCTCGTCCGCTGGAAACCAAACGCCTGATAAAACCCTGCGCAACGTGCTGCGCATGCTGACGCTGCTCAAACGCACCGATATTCCTGTCGCCGGCGGGGCCGTGAAGCCGCTGATGCGCGAGCTGATCATTGCCGACAACGTTCATGGGGAAAGCGGCCTGGACGGTCCGGTACTGCCGGAGCCGGGCTTTGCGCCGCAAAACTGCACCGCCGTGGAGCTGATGGCGAAGGTGCTGCGCGAAAGCGCGGATCCCGTGACGCTGGTAGCCACCGGACCGCAAACCAACGTTGCGCTGCTGCTAAACAGCCACCCGGAACTGCACGGTAAAATCGCCCGTATTGTGATTATGGGCGGCGCGATGGGGCTGGGGAACTGGACGCCGGCTGCGGAGTTCAACATCTTTGTCGACCCGGAAGCTGCTGAGATTGTCTTCCAGTCCGGCCTACCGATTGTGATGGCTGGGCTGGACGTTACCCACCGCGCGCAGATTATGGCGGACGATATTGAGCGTTTCCGCTCCGTGGGTAATACGGTCGCGACAACCGTGGCCGAACTGCTCGACTTCTTTATGGAGTATCACAAAGCCGAAAAGTGGGGTTTCCACGGCGCGCCGCTGCACGACCCGTGTACCATTGCCTGGCTACTGAAGCCTGAGATGTTTACCACTGTGCACAGATGGGTTGGCGTCGAGACGCAGGGGAAATACACCCAGGGGATGACGGTGGTGGATTACTATTCGCTGACGGGGAATAAACCGAATACAACCCTGATGGTGGATATCGACCGGGGGGCGTTTGTGGATTTGCTGGCGGAGAGACTGGCTTACTATAGTGCGGCCTGATGCCCTCACCCCAACCCTCTCCCACGGGGAGAGGGAGCAAACACTAAAAACGGCAACAGGTTGCCGTTTTGCTTTTACCTTTTGCGGCCTGATGCCCTCACCCTGGCCCTCTCCCACCGGGAGAGGGAACAAACCTGCGCTTTTATCTAAGGCTCAAACGGGCGACGCTGGAACTGATCGTACCCACACTTCGGACACAGCGGCAACACATCCGGCGTATACACCGCAATATGGTGATGGCACTTCTCACACACCAGATTCCCCAGCCCCACGACTTCACCGCTCTGGTACACGCCGTGATGGTTTAAATCCTGGAATACTTCGCGCCACTCCAGTTGGGTTTTATCGGTAATATCCGCCAGCTCCTGCCACAGGCTCTCTTTGATCACCCGCATAAAGACGCTGTCCGTGACCTCTTCCTGGCTCTCTTCGTAGCTACGCGCAAACTCCTCAAGATCGCGGCGCACGGCGCGCGTCACCTCTTCCACTTCGGTTCGCGTTAACTCACCCGTTTGCGTCACCCGGGCACGCGCCTGTTCGACCAGCGCGTCAATATCGCGCTCACCGTTACGCAGCCGTTCCGTCAGTGTCGCCACCAGTTCGCGGTAAAATTGAGCAACCTTGTTCATCATTTTGCCTCCCGGGTAAGTAACTATTTCTAATAATAGACCTTATTTCACCGCCGCTTTGTCAGGTGAAGCACAGACCCGGTAAATTCCTGCAAAGTGCAATTGCGCGAAAGGCTGTTTTGACGCGGGCGTTTGGGCTATGCTATGCGGATCTGAATTACCACATCCATTGGCTACATTTTTGTAGCTGTATTGAACACAGGACCACTGGCTGCCATGCAAGAGCAATACCGCCCGGAAGAGATAGAATCAAAAGTCCAGCAACACTGGGACGAGAAGCGCACCTTTGAAGTAACCGAAGACGAGAGCAAAGAGAAGTATTACTGCCTGTCGATGCTTCCCTATCCTTCTGGTCGACTACACATGGGCCACGTGCGTAACTACACCATCGGTGATGTGATCGCTCGTTACCAGCGCATGCTGGGAAAAAACGTTCTGCAGCCAATCGGCTGGGATGCGTTCGGCCTGCCTGCAGAAGGCGCAGCGGTTAAAAACAATACCGCTCCGGCACCATGGACGTATGACAACATCGCGTACATGAAAAACCAGCTCAAAATGCTGGGCTTCGGTTATGACTGGAGCCGCGAGCTGGCGACCTGTACCCCGGAATACTACCGCTGGGAGCAGAAGTTCTTCACCGAGCTGTACAAAAAAGGCCTGGTATACAAGAAAACGTCTGCCGTTAACTGGTGCCCGAATGACCAAACCGTTCTGGCGAACGAGCAGGTTATTGACGGCTGCTGCTGGCGCTGCGACACCAAAGTTGAGCGTAAAGAGATCCCGCAGTGGTTTATCAAAATCACCGCTTACGCTGATGAGCTGCTGAACGATCTGGATACGCTGGACCACTGGCCTGACACCGTTAAGACCATGCAGCGCAACTGGATCGGCCGTTCTGAAGGCGTGGAAATTACCTTCAACGTTGAGAACTACGATCAGACCCTGACCGTCTACACCACCCGTCCGGACACCTTCATGGGCGCGACCTACCTGGCCGTGGCCGCAGGTCACCCGCTGGCGCAGAAAGCGGCAGAGAACAATCCGGAACTGGCTACCTTCATCGACGAGTGCCGCAACACGAAAGTGGCCGAAGCCGACATGGCGACGATGGAGAAAAAAGGCGTTGCGACGGGCTTCTATGCTAAGCACCCGCTTACTGGCGAAGCGATCCCGGTCTGGGCGGCAAACTTCGTGCTGATGGAGTACGGTACCGGTGCGGTAATGGCCGTTCCGGGTCACGATCAGCGCGACTACGAATTTGCCACCAAATACAACCTGCCGATTAAAGCCGTTATTCTGGCTGCCGATGGTTCTGAACCCGACCTGACCGAGCAAGCGCTGACCGAAAAAGGCACCCTGTTCAACTCCGGCGAATTCAGCGGTCTGAGCTTCGAAGAGGGCTTCAACGCCATCGCCGACAAGCTGGCCTCACTGGGCGTGGGCGAGCGTAAAGTGAACTTCCGTCTGCGCGACTGGGGCGTCTCCCGTCAGCGCTACTGGGGTGCGCCGATTCCAATGGTGACCCTGGAAGATGGCACCGTGATGCCAACGCCGGAAGATCAGCTGCCGGTGATCCTGCCGGAAGACGTGGTTATGGACGGCATCACCAGCCCGATCAAAGCCGATCCTGAGTGGGCAAAAACCACCGTCAACGGCCAGCCTGCGCTGCGTGAAACCGACACCTTTGACACCTTTATGGAGTCGTCATGGTACTACGCGCGCTATACCTGCCCGCAGTACAAAGAAGGTATGCTGGATTCTGACGCCGCCAACTACTGGCTGCCGGTAGACATCTACATTGGCGGCATCGAACACGCCATCATGCACCTGCTCTATTTCCGCTTCTTCCACAAGCTGATGCGCGATGCCGGCATGGTGAACTCTGACGAGCCCGCTAAACAACTGCTGTGCCAGGGCATGGTGCTGGCAGACGCCTTCTACTACGTTGGCGCGAACGGCGAGCGCAACTGGGTTTCTCCGGTTGATGCAATCGTTGAACGCGACGAGAAGGGCCGTATCGTTAAGGCGACAGACGCTGAAGGCCATGAACTGGTTTATACCGGCATGAGCAAGATGTCCAAGTCTAAGAACAACGGTATCGACCCGCAGGTGATGGTTGAGCGTTACGGCGCGGATACCGTGCGTCTGTTCATGATGTTTGCCTCTCCGGCTGATATGACGCTGGAGTGGCAGGAATCCGGCGTGGAAGGCGCGAACCGCTTCCTGAAACGCGTCTGGAAACTGGTGTACGAACACACCGCACAGGGTGATGCCCCGGCACTGAACGCCGCTGCGCTGAGCGAAGATCAGCAGGCGCTGCGTCGTGATGTTCATAAAACGATCGCGAAAGTGACCGATGATATCGGTCGTCGTCAGACCTTCAATACCGCAATTGCGGCTATTATGGAACTGATGAACAAGCTGGCGAAAGCCCCGCAGGACGGCGAGCAGGATCGTGCCATCATGCGTGAAGCGCTGCTGGCCGTCGTTCGCATGCTGAACCCGTTCACGCCGCACGTCAGCTTCACCCTGTGGCAGGAGCTGAAAGGTGAAGGCGATATCGACAACGCGCCGTGGCCGGTGGCTGACGAGGCAGCGATGGTGGAAAACACCACGCTGGTGGTGGTCCAGGTCAACGGCAAAGTCCGTGGTAAAATTACCGTGGCGGTTGATGCAACTGAAGATCAGGTTCGCGAGCGCGCGGGCCAGGAACCTCTGGTTGCGAAATATCTTGAGGGCGTTACCTTACGTAAAGCGATCTACGTACCGGGTAAACTGCTCAATCTGGTCGTTGGCTAAGCGCGGGAGGAAACGTGCGACAACTGGCAACAATACTCTTATCTCTGGCGGTGCTTGTCACCGCTGGCTGTGGCTGGCACCTGCGCAACACCACGGCGGTGCCACCTGAAATGAAAACGATGATTTTCGACTCATCAGATCCGAATGGCCCGCTCAGCCGGGCTATCCGTAATCAGCTGCGCCTGAATGACGTTGAGCTTATCGAGAAAGGTACGCTTCGTCAGGATGTACCGTCCCTGCGTGTTGTCGGAGGGGGACTGTCTAAAGACACCGCCTCTATTTTCCAGGATGGTCGTACCGCTGAGTATCAGATGGTGTTGACGGTCAACGCGGCTGTACTGATCCCTGGTAAAGACATCTATCCGATCAGCACGAAAGTGTATCGTTCGTTCTTTGATAACCCGCAAACCGCGCTGGCGAAAGATGCCGAAGAGCAGATTATTATCAACGAAATGTATGACAAGGCGGCGGAACAGCTGATCCGCAAACTGCCAGGTATTGCAGCGTCTAACCGGGAAGGTTCTGACATTATTGAAAAACCGGATGCCAGCACGCCTCCTGTTTCTACCTCTCTGGGTAAATGATGATCAGGCTGTATCCTGAACAACTCCGCGCGCAGCTCAATGAAGGGCTGCGCGCGGCGTATCTGCTGCTCGGAAACGATCCGTTGCTACTTCAGGAAAGCCTGGATGCCGTGCGGCATGCGGCCGCGGCTCAGGGCTTTGATGAACACCATACCGTTCAGGTGGATAACACCACCGACTGGAACGCCCTCTTCTCACTCTGTCAGGCGATGAGCCTTTTTGCATCGCGCCAGACAATCCAGATCCTGCTGCCGGAGAACGGCCCTAACGCGGCCATCAATGAGCAACTCGCCACCCTGGTGAGCCTGTTGCACAGCGATCTGCTGTTAATTGTGCGCGGCAGCAAGCTTACCAAAGCGCAGGAAAATGCGCCGTGGTTCACCCAGCTCGCGACCCACGCGGTACTGGTCACCTGCCAGACGCCTGAGCAGGCGCACCTGCCTAAATGGGTGGCGGCGAGAGCAAAGCAGAACAACCTTCAGCTGGACGATGCGGCGAACCAGCTGCTCTGCTACTGCTATGAAGGCAACCTGCTGGCTCTGGCACAGGCGCTGGACAGGCTTTCCCTGCTCTGGCCGGACGGCAAGCTGACCTTACCGCGCGTTGAGCAGGCCGTGAACGACGCAGCGCACTTTACGCCGTTCCACTGGGTGGATGCGCTGCTCTCGGCGAAAAGCAAACGCGCCCTGCATATTCTTCAGCAGCTGCGCCTGGAGGGCAGTGAACCCGTCATTCTGCTGCGCACGCTGCAGCGCGAACTGTTGCTGCTGATAACGCTCAAGCGCCAGTCGGCCCATACGCCGTTGCGCTCCCTGTTTGATAAACACCGGGTGTGGCAAAACCGGCGGGCAATGACCACCGAGGCCATCAACCGCCTGAGTCATGAACAGCTTCGCCAGGCAGTGCAGCTTCTGATGCGCGCCGAGCTCACCCTAAAACAAGATTACGGCCAGTCGGTGTGGGCAGAGCTGGAAAGCCTTTCCCTGCTGCTCTGCCACAAGGCGCTGGCTGACGTATTTATTGATGGATAGTATGCACTCTTTACAGGCCCTGTATGGCGGCACCTTTGACCCGGTACACTACGGGCATCTGAAGCCGGTAGAAATTCTGGCGAATCTGATCGGCCTGCAGCGCGTTACCATCATGCCCAATAATGTCCCTCCGCACCGCCCCCAGCCTGAAGCAACCAGCGAGCAGCGAAAAGAGATGCTCGCTCTGGCTATCGCGGATAAGCCGCTCTTCAGGCTGGACGAACGGGAATTGCGTCGTGACACCCCCTCGTGGACGTCGGAAACGCTGCAGGAGTGGCGAGCTGAGCAAGGGCCGAACCAGCCGCTCGCCTTTATTATCGGTCAGGACTCCCTGCTCAACTTTCCCACGTGGCACAAGTATGAAACCATTCTGGAGAACAGCCACCTGCTCGTCTGCCGCCGTCCGGGCTACCCGCTGACCATGCGAGAAGCGCAATATCAGCAGTGGCTTGAACACCATCTCACCGATAACGTTGAAGATCTTCACAACCAGCCCGCCGGAAAGATTTATCTGGCGGAGACGCCGTGGTTTGACATCTCAGCCACCCTTATTCGCGAACGTTTACAGCAGGGTTTAGCCTGTGACGATCTGCTGCCAGCCCCGGTGCTGGCGTATATTCATACGCACGGGTTGTATCAGAAAACCGCAGATAAATAGCCGGAAGGCATAAAAAGCAGCATATTGATTATCCTGCCTTGACAGGTTAAGCCATACTGTTATCCTCCGCTGCCAGACTTTCCCGCCGAACGTTGCTTTACAGAAATTGTTTTACAAAAATGGCGATGCAATCTCAGGCGGAGGGTGGGATGATACCCGCCTTCAAAAACCCGGACGGCGACATTTGTCCCGACAGGGGCGTCAGTTCAGGTATACTGTCTGGCCACGAATTCATAGTTGTACAATCTCATTCACCCAGGGGGAAAACTTGCAGGGTAAAGCACTCCAGGATTTTGTTATCGACAAAATTGATGACCTGAAAGGTCAGGACATCATCGCTATCGACGTTAAGGGTAAATCCAGTATTACCGACTGCATGATTATCTGCACCGGGACCTCTACGCGTCATGTTGTTTCGATTGCCGACCATGTGGTTCAGGAATCGCGTGCAGCAGGACTGTTACCGCTTGGCGTTGAAGGTGAAGCAACCGCTGACTGGGTGGTTGTTGACCTCGGCGATGTAATTGTCCACGTCATGCAGGAAGAGAGCCGTCGCCTGTATGAGCTGGAAAAACTCTGGGGTTAATGCGTGAAGTTGCAGCTGGTCGCCGTCGGCACCAAAATGCCGGACTGGGTACAAACCGGTTTTACTGAATATCTGCGTCGTTTTCCAAAAGACATGCCGTTCGAACTGGTGGAGATCCCCGCCGGGAAGCGCGGCAAGAACGCGGATATCAAACGTATTCTCGACAAAGAGGGTGAACTGATGCTGGCTGCCGCAGGCAAGAACCGCATCGTCACTCTCGATATTCCAGGTAAACCCTGGGATACGCCGCAGCTGGCGCATGAACTGGAGCGCTGGAAGCAGGATGGCCGCGACGTCAGTCTGTTGATTGGCGGGCCTGAAGGGTTATCCCCCGCCTGCAAAGCGGCAGCAGAACAAAGTTGGTCTCTCTCTGCGCTGACGCTGCCCCACCCGCTCGTTCGGGTCCTGGTGGCGGAAAGCTTGTATCGCGCGTGGAGCATTACTACCAACCACCCCTATCACCGCGAGTAATGACTGACCAGGGTAGATTAAGCAGCGGATGAAACTACAGAATTCTTTTCGCGACTATACGGCTGAGTCCGCGCTGTTTGTGCGCCGGGCGCTGGTCGCCTTTTTGGGGATTTTGCTGCTTACCGGCGTGCTGATCGCTAACCTTTATAATCTGCAAATTGTCCGCTTTACCGATTACCAGACGCGTTCAAACGAAAACCGCATTAAGCTGGTGCCTATCGCGCCCAGCCGCGGCATTATCTACGACCGTAACGGCACCCCGCTGGCGTTAAACCGCACCATCTATCAAGTCGAGATGATGCCGGAGAAGGTTGATAACGTGCAGAATACGCTGGAGGCGCTAAGAAGCGTTGTCGATCTTAACGATGATGATATCGCGGCCTTCAAAAAGGAGCGCGCCCGCTCGCACCGTTTCACCTCCATTCCGGTGAAAACCAATCTGACGGAAGTCCAGGTCGCCCGTTTTGCGGTGAACCAGTACCGCTTCCCCGGAGTGGAAGTGAAGGGTTACAAGCGTCGCTACTATCCTTACGGCTCCGCGCTGACGCATGTGATTGGCTACGTTTCCAAGATTAACGATAAAGACGTCGAGCGTCTTGATAAAGACGGCAAGCTGGCGAACTACGCCGCGACGCATGATATCGGCAAGCTGGGGATTGAACGCTACTACGAAGATGTCCTGCACGGGCAGACCGGCTATGAAGAAGTTGAGGTTAACAACCGTGGCCGCGTCATCCGCCAGCTTAAAGAAGTACCGCCTCAGGCGGGGCACGACGTCTATCTGACGCTAGATCTCAAACTGCAACAGTATATTGAAACCCTGCTGGCTGGCAGCCGTGCGGCCGTGGTGGTCACAGACCCGCGCACCGGCGGCATTCTGGCCATGGTTTCTATGCCAAGCTATGACCCGAACCTCTTTGTTGACGGCATATCCAGTAAAGACTACTCCGGCCTGCTGAATGACCCTAACACCCCGCTGGTGAACCGCGCTACGCAAGGCGTTTACCCGCCGGCATCAACGGTTAAACCTTACGTGGCAGTCTCAGCGCTGAGTGCGGGCGTTATCAACCGCAATACCAGCCTGTTTGACCCGGGCTGGTGGCAGCTCCCCGGCTCTGAAAAACGCTATCGCGACTGGAAAAAATGGGGTCACGGCCATCTGAACGTCACTAAATCGCTGGAAGAATCTGCGGATACTTTCTTCTATCAGGTGGCGTATGACATGGGCATTGACCGCCTGTCTGAGTGGATGAGCAAATTCGGCTACGGACACTACACCGGCGTGGATCTGGCAGAGGAACGGTCCGGCAACATGCCCACCCGCGAGTGGAAGCTGAAGCGCTTTAAGAAGCCGTGGTATCAGGGTGATACCATACCGGTGGGTATCGGCCAGGGCTACTGGACGGCTACACCGCTTCAGATGAACAAAGCGATGATGATCCTCATCAACGACGGCGTGGTTAAGGTCCCGCACCTGCTGCAAAGTACCGTTGAAGACGGCAAAAAAGTGCCGTGGGTGCAGCCCCATGAAGCGCCGGTGGGTGACATCCATTCCGGCTTCTGGGAAATAGCGAAAGACGGTATGTACGGTGTGGCAAACCGTCCAAACGGAACCGCGCACAAGTATTTCGCGGGTACGCCATATAAAGTAGCCGCGAAATCCGGTACGGCACAGGTCTTTGGCCTGAAAGCCAATGAAACCTATAACGCACACCGCATTGCCGAACGTCTGCGTGACCATAAGCTGATGACGGCGTTTGCCCCTTATGATAACCCGCAAGTAGCGGTGGCGATGATTCTGGAGAACGGCGGCGCTGGCCCGGCGGTAGGGACCATCATGCGCCAGATCCTGGACCACATTATGCTGGGTGATAACAACACCGAACTGCCGGCTGAAAACCCGGCCGCCGCTGCGGCGGAGGACCAATAATCATGACGGATAATCCAAATAAAAAATCGCTGTGGGATAAAATTCACATCGACCCAGCCATGCTGCTGATCCTGCTGGCCCTGCTGGTTTACAGCGCCCTGGTTATCTGGAGCGCCAGCGGCCAGGACATCGGCATGATGGAACGCAAGATCGGCCAGATCGCGATGGGTCTGGTCATCATGGTAGTGATGGCGCAGATCCCGCCGCGCGTCTATGAAGGCTGGGCACCCTATCTCTACATCTTCTGCATTATTTTGCTGGTGGCGGTAGATGCGTTCGGTGCCATCTCAAAAGGGGCACAGCGCTGGCTGGATCTGGGCATTGTCCGATTCCAGCCCTCGGAGATTGCCAAAATCGCGGTCCCGCTGATGGTAGCGCGCTTTATCAACCGTGACGTCTGTCCGCCGTCACTGAAAAATACCGCTATCGCCCTGGTGCTGATATTCCTGCCGACGCTGCTGGTTGCGGCGCAGCCTGACCTCGGTACCTCAATCCTTATCGCCCTCTCCGGCCTGTTTGTCCTGTTCCTGTCGGGCTTAAGCTGGCGCCTGATTGGTATCGCGGTGGTGCTGGTGGCCGCGTTTATCCCTATCCTGTGGTTCTTCCTGATGCATGACTACCAGCGCCAGCGCGTCATGATGCTTCTCGATCCGGAAACCGATCCGCTCGGTGCGGGCTATCATATTATTCAGTCCAAGATTGCGATTGGCTCCGGTGGCCTGCGCGGTAAAGGCTGGCTGCACGGTACCCAGTCACAGCTGGAGTTTTTACCGGAACGCCACACCGACTTTATCTTTGCGGTACTGGCGGAAGAGCTGGGACTGGTTGGCATCCTGATCCTGCTGGCGCTTTACGTGCTGCTCATCATGCGAGGATTGTGGATTGCGGCACGCGCGCAAACCACCTTTGGCCGCGTCATGGCAGGTGGATTGATGCTGATTTTATTCGTTTATGTCTTCGTAAATATTGGTATGGTGAGTGGTATTCTGCCGGTCGTAGGCGTACCGCTGCCGCTGGTGAGTTACGGGGGCTCGGCACTGATCGTGTTGATGGCCGGGTTTGGTATCGTGATGTCGATCCACACCCACAGAAAAATGTTGTCAAAAAGCGTATAAAAATAAGGGGATCGGAATGCGTAAGCAGTGGCTGGGGATCTGCATTGCGGCAAGTTTACTTGCGGCCTGCACAAGTGATGATGGTCAGCAACAGGCAACCGTCGCGCCGCCGCAGCCTGCGGTGTGTAATGGCCCAATCGTTGAAATCAGCGGTGCCGATCCCGTTTATGAACCGCTGAATGCCAGCGCGAATCAGGATTACGAACGCGACGGCAAAAGCTACAAAATCGTGCAGGATCCGTCCCGCTTTAGCCAGGCTGGCTTTGCCGCCATTTATGATGCTGAGCCGGGCAGTAACCTGACGGCATCGGGTGAAACATTTGATCCAATGCAGCTGACTGCGGCGCACCCGACGCTACCGATCCCAAGCTACGCCCGTATCACCAACCTGGCGAACGGCCGAATGATCGTCGTGCGTATTAACGACCGCGGCCCGTACGGTAACGACCGGGTAATTTCCCTGTCGCGCGCGTCAGCCGATCGCCTGAACACCTCGAACAACACCAAAGTTCGCATTGACCCGATTGTCGTGGCGCAGGATGGTTCGCTCTCCGGGCCGGGAACCGCGTGTACCACGGTGGCGAAACAGACCTATGCCCTCCCTGACCGCCCAAATCTGGACGGCGGCATGGGAAGCGTCTCCTCGCCAGCAGAGCCTTCTCAGCCGGCGGGAGAAATACGCCCGATCAGCAATGACACCCTGCAAAGCGATGATTCCACTGGCGCACCGGTAAAAAGCAGCGGCTTCCTTGGCGCACCAACGAACTTAGCCTCGGGCGTGCTGGAGGGCAGTGAGCCGACTCCCGCGCCGGTTGCCGCCCCCGTCGTGCAGCAGCCTGCCCCCGTAACGGCTCCGGTCACGACCCAGAGCGCAGCCGTTGCCGCTCCCGCAGCAGCCAGCGGCGGCTTTGTCGTTCAGGTGGGGGCTGTGAGCGATCGGGCCCGTGCCCAGCAGTATCAGCAGCGTCTCAGCCAGCAGTTTGGCGTACCAGGACGCGTCGAGCAAAACGGCGCGGTCTGGCGTATTCAGATGGGGCCGTTCTCCAGCAAGTCGCAGGCGGCGTCCCTGCAGCAGCGTTTGCAGAGTGAGGCACAGCTGCAGTCCTTTATCGCTGTTACGAAGTAATTAATCGGCGGTATCCGAAATGTCAGTTTGTGTAAAACACATTCACAAACTCATGCTTAAAGTCGGATGCCTGCCTGAATAGCATTTGCTATAGTAAGGCACTTTTTTTAATTCCATCACGGATGTCGTAGTTCTGACCATGAAGACCACTTTTTCTGCTCGTTTTGTGCAGCGCATGGCGCTGACCACGGCCCTTTGCGCGGCTGCACTCTCTGCAGCTCATGCTGATGACCTGAATATCAAGACCATGATCCCTGGCGTTCCGCAAATCGACGCGGAATCCTACATCCTGATCGATTACAACTCTGGCAAAGTGCTGGCAGAACAGAATGCCGATGCCCGCCGTGACCCGGCCAGCCTGACCAAAATGATGACCAGCTATGTTATCGGTCAGGCAATGAAAGCCGGTAAGTTCAAAGAGACGGATCTGGTCACCATCGGTAACGATGCGTGGGCTACCGGGAACCCGGTTTTCAAAGGTTCCTCGCTGATGTTCCTGAAACCAGGAATGCAGGTTCCGGTTTCTCAGTTAATTCGTGGTATTAACCTGCAGTCCGGCAACGATGCCTGTGTGGCCATGGCCGATTTCGCCGCCGGTAGCCAGGATGCTTTCGTCGGTCTGATGAACAGCTACGTTACCGCGCTGGGCCTGAAGAACAGCCATTTCCAGACCGTACACGGTCTCGATGCAGACGGTCAGTACAGCTCCGCGCGTGATATGGCGCTGATTGGTCAGGCGCTGATCCGTGATGTGCCGAACGAGTACTCTATTTACAAAGAGAAAGAGTTCACCTTCAACGGTATTCGTCAAACCAACCGTAACGGCCTGCTGTGGGATAACAGCCTGAACGTTGATGGCATCAAAACCGGCCACACCGACAAAGCCGGCTACAACCTGGTGGCTTCTGCCACTGAAGGCCAGATGCGTCTGATCTCAGCCGTGATGGGGGGTCGCACCTTCAAAGGTCGCGAAACCGAAAGCAAGAAGCTGCTGACCTGGGGCTTCCGCTTCTTCGAAACCGTGAACCCACTGAAGGCCGGCAAAGAGTTTGCTTCTGAACCCGTCTGGTTCGGCGATAACGACCGTGCTTCCCTGGGCGTGGATAAAGACCTGTATCTGACCATTCCACGCGGTCGTATGAAGGATCTGAAAGCAAGCTATGTGCTCAACACCACCGAACTGCATGCCCCGCTGCAGAAAAACCAGGTGGTGGGTACCATCAATTTCCAGCTGGACGGTAAAACAATCGACCAGCGCCCACTCGTGGTATTGGAAGAAATTCCTGAAGGCAATTTCTTCGGCAAAATCATTGATTACATTAAATTGATGTTCCATCACTGGTTTGGCTAAAAATCGAACACTTGAAAGTGTGATTTTGATCCCCATATACTAAGTATCCTGATAACTCCCACCTGACGTGGGAGTTATTCTTTTTGACGTTACGCCGGAGCTGACATGAAAACCAAACTTAACGAACTGCTTGAATTCCCTACCCCATTTACCTACAAAGTAATGGGTCTGGCGAAACCTGAGCTGGTTGATCAGGTGGTTGAAGTGGTACAGCGCCATGCGCCGGGTGACTACTCTCCGTCAGTAAAACCAAGCAGCAAGGGCAACTACCACTCGGTTTCTATTACCATCACTGCTACACATATCGAGCAGGTTGAGACGCTGTACGAAGAGCTCGGCAATATCGAAATTGTTCGTATGGTGCTGTAGTCCCTTTGCGGTTACCCGGTTTACCGGGTAACCCCTCTCCCCCGCTGTGATATACTCCCCCCTCATCTTTTGTTCCTCGTCTTCGGAGACGCGTTTTGTATCAGGATAAAATTCTGGTCCGTCATCTCGGGCTGCAACCTTATGAGCCTGTCTCCCAGGCTATGCACGAGTTCACCGATTCACGCGATGACGCTACCCCTGATGAGATTTGGCTGGTCGAACATCTGCCGGTATTTACGCAGGGCCAGGCGGGAAAAGCGGAACACTTATTAATGACGGGCGATATCCCGGTGATCCAGAGCGATCGTGGCGGACAGGTGACTTACCACGGCCCGGGTCAGCAGGTCATGTACGTCCTGCTTAATCTGAAGCGCAGAAAGCTTGGCGTGCGTGAGCTGGTCACTTTGCTGGAGCAAACCGTCGTCAACACGCTGGCGGAATATGGTATTGACGCGCATCCGCGTGCCGATGCGCCGGGCGTCTACGTTGGCGAAATGAAGATCTGCTCTCTGGGGCTACGTATTCGTAAAGGCTGTTCCTTCCACGGCCTGGCATTGAATATTAATATGGATCTTACGCCTTTCCAGCGCATAAACCCCTGCGGCTACGCCGGCATGGAAATGACGCAAATGCGCCAGTGGGTCGACACCGCTACGCCGGGGAATATACGCCCCGTGCTTCTGAAGAACATGTTAGCACTACTTAACAATCCCCCACACGAATATATCCCTGCTTAATATATCTTCCAGGCGGCCCGATAATTTGACGGGCCACTGTTTATTTACCGCTTTTACGCTTTACAATAAACCGCAGATTCTATATTTTCGAAGCGCCCGAATATTGCCGTTACATATTATTTAGCCTCCGGACAGCACGGCATACACAGGCTAAGTAACTTGAGTGATAATCACACAACTGTTTGTTTTTGATAAACAAGTGGAACAAAACCAACACTTTACGAATCTCTACAAGCATAATAAATAAATTCAACTATCATTCATGTTGTGAATGTATACGGAGTGAAAGCGTGGAGTATAATAATTTACCAGCCAAACGCCTGAATGACCCTGGTGGCGAAGACAAGCCGCAAATTTTTCGGACTTTACGTAATATTGACCTCAATTTACTGACTATTTTTGAGGCAGTATATGTCCATAAGGGGATCGTTAACGCTGCGAAAATTCTTAATCTCACGCCGTCTGCAATAAGCCAGTCAATTCAAAAGTTACGGGCTATATTTCCCGATCCCTTATTTATCCGTAAGGGTCAGGGCGTCACGCCGACGGCCTATGCAACACATCTCCACGAATACATTAGCCAGGGGCTGGAGTCGATTCTGGGTGCGTTGGATTTAACCGGAAGCTATGACAAACAGAGAACCATTACCATCGGCTGTTCTCCTTCTGTCGGCGTGCTGGTGATGCCTGCGATCTTCCAGGCTGTAAAAGAGCATGCGCCACAGCTTCTGCTTCGCAATGTGCCTCTCAACGAACCTGACGTTCAGCTTGCTCAGTTCCAGACGGATCTGGTTATTGAAAGCGGCAGCTTTAGTGCCCGGGCGCTGGGGCAAAATGTGCTTTACGCGGATAACCTGGTGCTGGTTTGCCGCAAGCAGCACCCCGCTCTCAGCGAGCCGTTAACCATTGAGAACCTGCGCAACTACGACCACTCGTCTTTCATGACCGAAGGACAGTCAAACCATGCCCTGCGTCAGCGTATTGATGAAATTTTCCCGGAACGTCAGATCAGCTTCAGCAGTTACAATATGTTCACCACCGCATCCCTGATCGGCAGCAGCGATATGCTGTGCATCATGCCTTCACGCCTGTATAACCTGCTGCGGAAATGCTGGCCGCTGGAGAGCATCCCGCTCAGCCAGCTCAATGCAGAATCTATCGAGATTTCACTGCATTACAACAAACTCAGCTTGCGCGATCCGGTGCTGGAAAACGTCATCCGCATTATCCGTCAGGCCTTCTGACAAAGCGTGCCAGTACACGTTCCTGCCGCTTGCAGGGCAAAACGCACAAAACAACAACTATTTTACAAATTGGCGACCTGACAGGCTGCTTTAAAGCCCCTTTCAATGATATACTGCCTGTCGTTCGTTCAAAAATAGTTGATAAATACAACATTCCCTTGAATTGAAACGCTTTCCTTCGATATTCGCAACTGGAACACGCACGCTATGAGTAAACCCATTGTGATGGAACGCGGTGTTAAATACCGCGATGCCGATAAAATGGCCCTTATCCCGGTTAAAAACGTGGCTACAGAGCGCGAGGCGCTGTTAAGAAAACCGGAATGGATGAAAATCAAACTTCCGGCCGACTCTTCGCGTATCCAGGGGATCAAAGCGGCGATGCGTAAGAACGGCCTTCACTCAGTTTGTGAAGAAGCCTCTTGCCCGAACCTTGCTGAATGTTTCAATCACGGCACCGCGACGTTTATGATTCTGGGTGCCATCTGTACCCGCCGCTGCCCATTCTGCGACGTAGCTCATGGCCGCCCGGTGGCCCCCGATGCCAACGAACCGCAAAAACTGGCGCAAACCATCGCCGACATGGCGCTGCGTTATGTGGTTATCACGTCCGTTGACCGTGACGATCTGCGTGATGGGGGTGCTCAGCACTTCGCCGACTGCATTACTGCCATTCGCGAAAAAAGCCCAAATATCAAAATCGAGACGCTGGTTCCCGACTTCCGCGGCCGTATGGATCGCGCGCTGGACATCCTGACCGCAACGCCGCCAGATGTGTTTAACCACAACCTGGAGAACGTTCCGCGTCTTTATCGTCAGGTGCGTCCAGGCGCAGACTATAACTGGTCTCTGAAGCTGCTGGAGCGCTTTAAAGAAGCGCATCCGCATATTCCAACCAAGTCAGGTCTGATGGTCGGCCTTGGCGAAACCAATGACGAAATCATCGACGTTATGCGCGATCTGCGCCGCCACGGTGTGACCATGTTGACGCTCGGTCAGTATCTGCAGCCAAGCCGTCACCACCTGCCGGTTCAGCGCTACGTCAGCCCGGATGAGTTTGACGAGATGAAAGCCGAAGCGCTGGCGATGGGCTTTACCCACGCAGCGTGCGGTCCGTTTGTTCGTTCTTCTTACCACGCGGACATGCAGGCGAAGGGTGAAGAAGTCAAATAACACCGTAATATTCATTTACAGTAATGCAAAAAAACCGGCCTCATGAGCCGGTTTTTTTTCGCAAGCCCTCAGGCACTGCCGTTACTCTTTGTGGGAAAGCTTCTCTGCCGGGATGTCCTCAGCGCTTTTCTTCGCGGCTGCGTCATCGTCGTTCATCGCTTTCTTGAAGCCTTTGATGGCAGCCCCCAGGTCACCACCCAGCGTGCGTAACTTCTTGGTACCAAACAGCAGGACGACCAGTGCGGCAACCACCAGCAGTTTGGTAATACTAATCTCACCCATAGATACCTTCTTTACATAAAACAGGCTGCATTCAGCGCCAAAACCCGATTGTATTAACGGTCATTTGGCGCGTGCACACAATAGCAATCTGTAACAAGGTGAATCAAGCATTGTTGAAAAAAACATCACAATAATTGCGGTGGCGCAAAGCGTCGGTTGCGAAGAACAGGTAATTGCTGACGCGCAAGCGCAATTCTTTCTAAAATTATCTCCGCCATCAGCAGAACGGGCGCTTCCGCTGCGGCGGCAATCGTGACGCCCAGCGGATCAACCACCCTGCTCTGTCCAATGTTTTTATTGCCGCACTCTCCGGAGGCAACGACATAGCAGGTCGTGTCCAGCGCACGTGCCGCAAGCAGCGTTGCCCAGTGCTGCTCTTTTAGCGGCCCCTTAACCCATGCGGCAGGCAATACCAGCACGTCCGCCCCTTGCAACGCCAGATGCAGGGCCAGCTCCGGGAAACGCAGGTCATAACAGGTCATCAACCCCACCTTAAACCCGTCGATATCAATGAGCGGTGGGACAACATCTCCCGGATCAACGCGTCGCGATTCCTGAATGCTGAACGCATCATAGAGATGAAGCTTGGCATAGCGCGCAACAATTGCACCGTCACGGATAACCACGAGCGTATTTACTGCGCGACCCGGCGTTGAGGGAACGTGCACGGTTAAGATGGTGGTCATCTTACTGCCCACGCTCTGGGCAAGCAGCTGCTGTAAAAATTCGCCGTCAAGGGATTGCGCGGACTTCACGGACAAATCAGGGTCATTATCATCCCTTGCCAATAGCGCCTCAGGAAGTACCAGCAGCGACGCCCCTTTCCGTCGGGCCTGCATCATCAGGTTAACGCACTGCACTGCGTTAACCCGCCAGTCAGGCGTGACTGCAAACTGCCCTACCGCAACATACATATTTGTCCCCTCATCATAAACAGCGTTAAACTCGCTACTCTTACACATCAAATAGCAGGTATTTAGCGTGTTACAACTCCTTTTAGCTGTTTTTATTGGTGGAGGCACAGGGAGCGTTGCGAGGTGGTTCCTGAGTATGCGTTTTAATCCGCTGCATCAGGCGATTCCAATGGGGACGCTGGCCGCCAACCTGATTGGTGCTTTTATCATTGGTATGGGCCTGGCCTGGTTTAACCGGATGACGCACATCGATCCCATGTGGAAAGTCTTGATTACCACCGGCTTCTGCGGCGGTTTGACCACCTTTTCAACCTTTTCTGCGGAAACGGTTTTTCTCTTTCAGGAAGGTCGTATCGGCTGGGCGCTGGTGAATATCGCCATCAACATGATCGGATCCTTCGCGATGACCGGGATCGCATTTTGGTTATTTTCCTCTGTCAGCACGCATTAACTGCCGGAGCGTTAATGTTGGCTTAATTTTTCTCTGTCACTCTGGAGGCAATACTGAACGAGGGTGACAGAATGAAACAGAGTCTGATGAGCGCAGGCATGGTGTTGTTGAGCGTACTGATCGTGGCCAGCTTCCTGAAAATGTACCTGCTTGGCTGATTCATAACGAAAAAAACCCGCTCAATGAGCGGGTTTTGAAATTCTTGCTGACGCGTCTGAATTACAGAGCGATTACGTTAGCAGCAGAAGGGCCTTTGGCACCGTTAGTGATTTCGAACTCTACACGCTGACCTTCAGCCAGAGTTTTGAAACCATTAGACTGGATTGCAGAGAAGTGTACGAACACGTCTTTGCTGCCATCTTCAGGAGTAATGAAACCGAATCCTTTGGACTCATTAAACCACTTAACGTTACCTTTAATCTTAGACATCAAAATTACCTTTACATTAAAAAACGACACAAATGCTGTGTCGGTTACCAGTACATCAATTGTGGGACCTTTTGTCCAGCGGATCTTTGACAAAAAGTGACTAAAGTCGCGTTAATTTTCACTGGCAGATTTTTATCGCTTATGAATCAACGACTGCGCGTTTTTTCACCACCATGTAACGTTATGTCAGTTAAAACTGAAAACGCATCCAGGCGAAGTAAACGTTACCGTTGTTGTATGTCCCCGGAATGTAGGTCATCTGGAACGTTGCAGGGCCATAGCCAACAGAGGCCAGAGGCAGCAACACAGGGATCGGAATATACTTCCAGTTGTCGCGCGCGGTCACCCCGGCGGTATAGCCCAGACCAACGTGGAAGTTCTCATCCGCTAACGGACGCCAGGTTTTTTCCCAGCCGTAGCCACCAATCGGTTCCCACTTGTTAAAGGAGTCTTTGAAGGCCATCAGATAGATGCCATGCCAGTTTCCTTTTTCATCCCAGCGCGACTGCCCAAAACCCGCGCCCCAGGGACGCTCGTTGTATTTATCCGTTTTCTCTTTGTCGTAAGCAAAGCGCGCGTGCCACGTTATTGCCGGAACATAGAGATCATAATGTTCAGGTGCTGACCAGGTCTGCGATACATTATCCGTAAAAGTAGAGAACCAGCCTTTATCCGTCGCGTTGTCCTCTGCCTGTACAACAGAAGAAAACGTTAACTGACCAATAATAAACAATAAAATAGAGAAAAAAGTATTACGTACACTCACAATGCAATTACCATTCTTGATATTCGAGGCAAAGTTTACCATAAAATAATTGAACCAAGCCTTAACAGCATCAGCGCTACTCTTAAATATCAGGCCCCTTTTCGGGAATATTCTTAAAGCGGAGTTCTGCACACGCTGAATAAACCCATACTATGTATGCCTACTGCCCGTTAACCGTCTCCAGGATTAACGGGCCAGATCACACAAAATCTTAACATTTTGTTATCATTAGATAGACATGTTACGCTATCTTTGACGGTCAAGATCCTTATGACATAAATGCCTGAGCCACGGCAAAAACGCTGTTATGCTGTTCGTTAGTCGTCTGTTTATTGATTTTAATCAGCAAGGACAGGCCATTAATTCGGCACATTTTCATCCTTCTTTTTATATTAATTTTTTATATCTCAGGGCATAAAGATACAGGGGAAATCATGCTTACGTTTATCGAGCTCCTAATTGGGGTCGTCGTCATTGTGGGTGTAGCGCGTTACATCATCAAAGGATACTCAGCCACAGGCGTTTTATTTGTTGGTGGGTTAACGCTGCTGATTATCAGCGCAGTAATGGGTCATCAGATTTTACCTGCCAGCGCAGCCAGCACGGGTTACACCGCCACAGATATTGTTGAATATATTAAAATACTGCTCATGAGCCGCGGTGGCGATCTGGGTATGATGATCATGATGCTGTGCGGTTTTGCAGCCTATATGACCCATATCGGCGCGAACGACATGGTTGTGAAGCTTGCCTCGAAACCCCTGCAGTACATTAACTCGCCGTATCTGCTGATGGTTGCCGCCTATTTCCTCGCCTGCCTGATGTCGCTGGCCGTTTCATCGGCAACCGGGCTTGGCGTACTGTTAATGGCCACGCTGTTCCCGGTGATGGTGAACGTGGGCATCAGCCGCGGGGCGGCGGCGGCAATTTGCGCTTCCCCGGCGGCCATTATTCTCTCCCCTACGTCAGGTGACGTGGTGCTGGCGGCGAAAGCAGCCGAAATGTCGCTTATCGACTTCGCCTTTAAGACCACGCTGCCAATCTCGATTGTCGCCATTGTGGGAATGGGTATCGCGCATTTCTTCTGGCAGCGCTATCTCGATAAGAAAGAGAACATTAGCCATGAAATGATGGATGTAAGCGAAATCACCACCACCGCGCCTGCGTTCTATGCCATTCTGCCGTTCACGCCGATTATCGGCGTGCTCATTTTTGACGGAAAATGGGGCCCACAGCTGCACATTATTACTATTCTGGTTATCTGCATGCTGCTGGCTGCTGTGCTGGAGTTCATACGCGGTTTCAACACGCAAAAAGTCTTCTCCGGCCTTGAGGTGGCATATCGCGGTATGGCGGATGCCTTCGCGGGCGTGGTGATGCTGTTGGTTGCGGCGGGCGTCTTTGCCCAGGGCCTGAGCACGATTGGCTTTATCCAGAGCCTGATCTCCATCGCCACCTCGTTTGGCTCAGCCAGTATTATCCTGATGCTGGTCCTGGTGGTACTGACCATGCTGGCAGCAATGACCACGGGTTCGGGTAACGCGCCATTTTACGCCTTCGTTGAGATGATCCCTAAGCTGGCTCACTCGTCCGGTATCAATCCGGCTTATCTTTCCATTCCCATGCTCCAGGCCTCAAACCTGGGTCGTACCATCTCGCCTGTCTCAGGCGTGGTGGTTGCGGTTGCCGGGATGGCAAAAATCTCGCCGTTTGAAGTGGTGAAACGCACGTCAGTACCGGTGCTGGTTGGCCTGGTCATCGTCATTATTGCTACCGAAGTGCTGGTTCCCGGCGCCGCCTAAGTTAAATTCCTGATTGCCAAAAAGCGCCTGCGGGCGCTTTTTGTGCTTTAATAACCCACAAAAATGAATTGCGCACAACCAATCAGGAAATCACATGTTCAGGAAGGATATCGTTATCCCGTCTGGCGCAGCAGCGCTTGCACTCAGTCTCTTCTCAGCACAGGCCGAACCCCTCAAGGCCACGCAGTACGGCGATTTCGATCGCTATGTGCTGGCTTTGTCCTGGCAAACGGGGTTTTGTCAAAGCATGGTTGAGCGTAACCGCAATGAACCGGATGAATGTCGTCTGCAAAAAGAGCGCGATAATAAAACCGATTTTCTGACCGTTCACGGATTATGGCCAGGCCTGCCAAAATCGATAGCTGCACGCGGCGTGGATGAACGTCGTTGGATGCGATTTGGCTGCGCCACGCGTCCCATCCCGAACATGCCGGAAGTGAAGGCCAGCCGCAAGTGTGCTGCCGCCGAAACAGGGTTGTCGCTCTCCGGCGCGGCTAAGCTGAACGAGGTCATGCCGGGCGCGGGTGGAAACTCCTGTCTTGAACGGTACGAATATGCCAAACATGGCGTCTGCTTTGGTTTTGATCCCGACGCCTATTTCGGCACCATGGTGAGAATGAATCAGGAAATGAAAAACAGCGCCGTCGGTCATTTCCTTGCGGAAAATTACGGTAAAACCGTCAGCCGGAGTGATTTTGACAGCGCTGTTGCCAAAACCTGGGGCAAGGAAAATATCAAAGCCTTCAAGCTGACCTGCAACGGTAATCCTGCGTATCTGACCGAGATGCAGATTTCGCTGAAAGCAGACACCATTAACGCCCCGCTTTCTGCGGCATCCTTTGCCCCGCAGCCGCATCCAGGCAACTGCGGAAAACAATTTGTCATTGATAAAGCCGGTTACTGATCCACCGTCGGGCGCACCATGTCGAACCGGTGTTCGTCACTGATACCATAGTAAGCCGTCGGCCCACCCGCTCGCAGGATGGGCTGCGCTTTCGCCGTCTGGTATATCCCCTCTTCCAGCAGCGTTTCGGCAATATGGATCCCGACCACTTCTCCCAGCACCAGCCAGGTATCCACCGGCGTACCGTCGGCGCCGGTAAGCTGAATGCACTGAGACAGGCGGCACTCAAAATTGACCGGGCTTTCCGCCACGCGGGGAGCGCTCACCAGCTGGCTTGCGGCAGGCGTTAATCCCGAAAAGGTAAATTCATCCCGGTCGTGAGGAAGCGTGGCGGAGGTTAGATTCATCGCTTCAGCGAGATCCCGCGTCGCCAGGTTCCAGACAAACTCCTTTGTTTCAGCAATATTACGCACGCTGTCTTTCCAGCCGTTGCTGGAAAAGCCGATGATCGGTGGGCGATAGTTAAAGCAGTTAAAGAAGCTATACGGCGCGAGGTTCTGCTGCCCGGCCTTATCGCATGAGGAGATCCAGCCGATCGGACGTGGACCAATAATGGCGTTCAGCGGATCGTGCGGCAGGCCGTGACCCTGAGACGGTTGGTAGAAGTACATAGTTCTCTCTCGTTGGCGGGCAACGCCCTGATTCAGGACACACAGCGTAACGCAATCCGTCAGGAATGAAGACTGAATAAATTTCAGCAAAAATTCATATGGCCCATGAATGTGACTTTCATCACTTCAAACTTGCCCGTTCAGCCAGTATCATCGGGAGAGTAAAACCCTCGCTGCCAGACGGCGAGGGTTTTCTTTTGGATTGGTTTCTGCGTTAGACGCAGCATTAACGACATGGAGTAAAAAATGTCCAGACCTACAATTATCATCAACGAGCTCGACGCAGAACGTATCGACAGACTGCTGGAAAAAGCAGAATTCGCCTCACTTCCGGTGGCCGACGCCCTGAATGAGGAGCTCGACCGCGCGCAGATGTGCACGCCAGAGTCCATGCCGCATGACGTGGTCACCATGAACAGCCAGGTGAAATTCCGCAACCTCACCACCGGTGAAGAGCTGACCCGCACGCTGGTTTACCCGGCTCAGATGACCGACAGCAGCGCGCAGCTTTCGGTTCTTGCTCCAGTGGGAGCCGCGCTGCTGGGGCTGCGCACGGGCGATACTATCCACTGGGAATTGCCGGGCGGTGCCTCCACCCATCTGGAAGTGCTGGAGCTGCTCTACCAGCCAGAAGCTGCGGGCGATTACCTGCGTTAATGTCATTCTGAACAAACGCGACCCGCGTTGCACAGAGGATGCGCCTGCATCCTCTTTCCGAACATCTTCACCCGATTGTGCTACAACCCGGGACAGTATCCTGAACGCCACTGGCGAGTGACCTCACACGACGCCGCCCGGGAACGCATTCACCAGGCCCTTCACTTTTTGCTCGGCGGCCTCAGGCGTTTCTGCGCCGGGCACCAGAATCACCTTCCGGCACTCCTCCTCCCGTTTTTCAAAAATCTTATAGGCACGCTCCGCATCCGCCAGGGGGAGATAATGGGTCACAATCTCTTCCGGCGTCAGCAGCCCTTTTTCGATCAGCGGTAACAGCTCTCCCAGCCAGGCGTGGACGTGCGTCTGGCCCATCTTAAACGTCAGCCCCTTATCGAAGGCATCCCCAAACAGGAAGCCATGAATAAACCCGGCATACACGCCGGGTACGCTGACTACCCCGCCGCGCCGGACGGCAGCGATACACTGGCGCAGCGCTTTGCCGCTGCTGCCCTCGATTTTAAGGTTGCTGAGGATCGTCTCCGTTGTGCTGCCTTTGGCTTCGAACCCGACGGCATCAATGACGGCATCGACGCCCCGCTGCCCGGCGGTTTGCTCAATGATCTTTTCCGCCGCGTCGTTATCATCATCGAAGTTGATGGGGATGGCGCCGTAACGCGCCTCGGCAAACCGCAGCCTGTAGGGGTGATGGTCGATAACAAAGATCTGCTCAGCCCCTAGCAGCCGCGCGCAGGCTATAGTCAATAACCCCACCGGACCGGCACCAAAAACGGCGACGCTGGAGCCTTTTTCAACTTGCGCATTTTTTGCCGCCTGCCAGGCGGTGGGTAAAATATCAGACAGGAAGAGGGCCTTATCATCGGAGAGCAGCTGCGGCACCTTAAACGGTCCGACGTTGCCTTTCGGCACACGCACATATTCCGCCTGTCCTCCCGGCACGCCGCCGTAGAGATGGCTATAGCCAAACAGCGCTGCCGGCGCGGGAATTTGCTTTTTGTTCAGCGCGGCGCCCTGCCCGGCATTGGTATTCTCACAGGCCGCGTACTGCTGCAGACGGCAAAAGAAGCAGTCACCACAGGCGATGACAAAGGGGATCACCACGCGATCGCCTTTTTGCAGATCCTTCACCTCCCGACCGCACTCGACGATCTCGCCCATAAATTCATGTCCAAAAATGTCGCCGTGCTGCACCTTTGGGATCTTTCCGCGATAGAGATGCAGGTCGGAGCCGCAAATCGCCGTGGCCGTGACGCGCAGGATGATATCGTCGGGCTGTTCAATGATGGGATCGGGGACATTCTCGACGCGAACATGGTGCGGACCGTGATACGTGAGTGCTTTCATGCAACCTCCGAAAGGTTTCAGGTAAGTTTATAAAGGGTAGCTACCTCTGAATGTCTGCCGGGAAATACGCGCCTTTTGAGATTTATCCTGGCGAGAGAGGAAAAGTGCCGAAGCGCTTACAGAAACCATTCATATTTTGTGGTTGAATGTATCCAGCGTTTATAAACAAGGAGAAACGGTTATGTATAAGACAATCATTATGCCGGTTGATGTTTTCGAAATGGAACTGAGCGACAAGGCTGTGCGCCACGCGGAATTTCTCGCGCAGCAGGACGGAATTATTCATCTTTTACATGTCTTACCGGGCTCTGCCAGCCTGAGTCTGCACCGCTTTGCCGCCGACGTGCGTCGCTTTGAGGAGCATTTACAGCACGAAGCCGAGACGCGCCTGCAGACCATGGTCGGGCATTTCAGCATCGACCCTTCCCGCATCAAAACCCACGTCCGGTTCGATAGCGTGCGCGATGCCGTCAATGAGCTGGCCGCGGAGCTGGATGCAGACGTGGTGGTGATCGGTTCACGTAATCCTTCCATTACCACTCACCTGCTGGGGTCGAACGCCTCCAGCGTGATCCGCCATACCCACATTCCGGTGATGGTGGTCCGGTAAATACCAACAAAAAACCCCGCTTTCGCGGGGTTTTGTTTATCAGTACAGGTGACCAATATTGACGATGGTGCTGACGGTATCGCCGAAGAAGGTCAGACGGCTGAGCACCACGCTCACCAGCAGGAGCGCAAACACCGCTTTCTGCATCGGCTGGCGCTTCATCGACAACACGCCTCCCACGACGCAGCACAGCAGGCTGCCCAGATAGAGCGGCGAGCTTAGCCAGGCGTGAGCGGTCATCTTCATGATAGTGCCACCGCTGAGCCACATCACCGGCGCGGCAATCAGCAGCGCCATCAGGGCGATAATCCCCTGGCGCAGCGCGGCGTTTGATGCTTTCAGCCCAAGCAGCGGCGTTGCGGCACAGCCCATCACCCAGACCGTCGCAAAGAACAGCATCATGGTGATGCCGTTGGCAATAGCCTGCATCGCCGGTGCCGCGTAGGTCATCCCCTGCACCACCACCAGCAGGATCCCGAACAGGGACGCCAGCAGCGCCGCGCCTTTGTTCCCCTTACTCAGGAAGGCCAGCCCAATCATGGCGCCGTAGAGGGTCGCGCCCAGAATTTCACGGCTCAGCCAGGCATGCTTCAGGTTAATGAGCGCATTGTAAGCGTGTTCCGGGTGCGCCAGATGCAGCACCGCGGCGACGGAGGCCACGCCCAGAATCAGCCCGGTAATCAGCCAGTGCATGCGGTTGCCAATGACTTCGCCACGCAGCGTGCGCCAGGTCAGGAGCAGCGTCATCCCGACGGACATCTGGCTCAGCACGGTAAAGATAACGAGCGGTAATTCATACTTTTCCATTATTTATCCCCCGGCTGTTTTGGCTGACGGGCCAGAATGAAGCGCGTACCCGGATTAAGCTGAGGCATCTTCGGGAAGCCAGGCGGATACTGCACAGCATTGTTCGGCAGCGGATCGGCATCCAGATCGATAATCGTCAGCGCACCGACCGGGCACGCGTTAACGCAGGCCGGGGCCATTCCGATATCCAGACGTTCATAGCACATGCTGCACTTCTCAGCCTTTTGCGTCTCCTCATTAAAGCGCGGGGCGCCGTACGGGCAGTTACGGATGCAGTTTTTACAGCCGATGCAGCGTTCAGGGTTATGCACCACCACGCCGTCATCACGTTTGGTGTAGGCTTCCACCGGACACGCCGCCAGACAGGCCGGGTTTTCACAGTGGTTACAGGCCAGCGAGAAAAACGCACGTTCCTCATGCGGATAAATTTCTTTATCCAGCGGATAGACATAGCGCCAGAAACGATCCGGCTCAAGCTGGTTAAAACTCTTGCAGGCCATGGCGCATCCGCGGCAGCCAATACATTTATCACTGTTTACTAAAAATGCGCGTCTCATGCGTCTGCTCCTTCATTCGCGATAAGGGCAATGTCGACAAACTGGCTGTGGATCGCCGCGCCAGGTGCACCGGTTGCCATTTTGCCCATATCGGCTGGCGTATCTTTCACGACGTTCTGCACGTTGTACTTAAGCTTGTTAAACCAGGACTCATACATCACCAGGAAATCTTCCGGCACGTTGGTGGTGATCTTCGCCCGCAGCTCCACTTCGCCCACGTCGTTAAACACGCGGACTTTTGCCAGCTCGCGAATGCCCTTCTTCTGCGCAGCGGCAGGATGGATATAGACAAACGGCTCCGGCCAGAAGACCTGCATCCAGTCGAGGTTGACGAACTGAGAGTGGAGGCCGTACTGCAAGTGCGGGGTGAAGAGATGGAACGGCAGCTTGCCCTCTGCGGCCGGCATATACTCCGGCAGCGCTTTATGGCCGTTCTTTTCACATAGCTCAGAGAGGAACTCATACTTGCCCGATGGCGTTTTAAACTTGCGGTCGTGCCAGGCTGCAGAGCTGACCATTTTGGCTTTCACCGGCCCATCCAGCAGATCGTCCCAGGAGTGGATGCCGAACTGTTTCGCCATGCCCTCATTAAACTCAAGGTCGAGCCATTTTTTCTGGTCAATGTCCTGCGGGAAGGTACAGGAGCCCGGCTCCATTTTGTTGATGGTACGCGAGAGCAGCACGGCAATATCCAGATCGCTCTTGCATTCGTACATCGGCTTAATGGCCGGTTCATTCACCGACAGCCAGTAATGCCAGTAAGACGACGACAGGTTCCAGTGCTCAAAGGTCGTGGTCACCGGCAGCACGATATCGGCATGCTGCACCGTCTCGTTGAAGAACTGATCGACGCAGACCACCATCTCCAGCTTGCTGAAGGCTTTTTCCATTTTGTTGCGGTCAAAGTCCTGGGCAAACGGGTTCTTACACGCCACCCAGAGCATACGAATGGGCGGATCGTTGGCATCAAGAATGCTCTGCGCGGTCTGGTTCAGGTTCAGCGCGCGGTCGGAGTAGTGGCTCTTTTCGCCGCTGTCGCTGACGAACTCGCCTACCGGGCCGCTTTCGCCCACCATGCCAACAGACCCGACCGGTGGCTTCTGCGTCATCGCATGGTAGTTGTAGCCCCAGGTCTGCAGATGGCCGTAGCGGGCACCGCCGCCTTCCACACCGATGTTGCCGGTCATGGCAACGAAGGCGTCAATGGCGCGCACGTTCGCCCCGCCGTTGACGTGGCGCTGCATCCCGTAGCCGATCCAGACGGTGGCAGGTTTTACCGCGGTGAACTCTTCCGCCAGCTGGCGAATTACGTCTGCCGACAGGCCACAGATTTCAGACGCCCACTCAACGGTGATATTGCTTCGCAGATACTGCTCGAACTCCGGGAAACCGTGCGCGAAGTTATTCACAAACTCCTGGTCGACGCGGCCTATATCCAGCAGATGGCGCGCCATCCCCAGCGCCAGCGCACCGTCTGAGCCTGGGCGCACGCGCAAATACAGATCGGCTTTCGCGGCGGTTTGCGAGAACAGCGGATCAATGACCACCACTTTCGCCCCTTTCTCACGCGCCTGATAGATGTACTTCATGGTGTGCATGGAGCACCACGCCGGGTTTGCGCCCCAGATAATGATGTATTTTGCTTTAACCAGATCTTCCGGGTCGTTACACCACATGTCGCCCATGTCGTAGTGCTGAGCATCGATCCCTGCCGGCCAGCATGGCGTACCGGCAAACCGCGTGGTGTAACCGAGAGAAGACATCATTCCTTCCACGGCATAGCTCATCACGCCCAGGTTGCCGGAGTATTTCGACAGCGCCAGGCCGAGCATAGAGCCGTCTTTCTTTTTAATCTCCAGCATTTTGCTGGCAATGCGCTGCATGGCTTCATCCCAGGAGATGCGACGCCATTTACCGCTGCCGCGACCATCCTGAATCATCGGGTATTTAATACGATCCGGGGAGTAGACCCGGCGCGGGTAGGTCAGCCCTTTCACACACGGCGCGCCGTGCGTAAACGTGGACTCGCTCGCCCCGTCGACAAAGGTGATAACGTCATCTTTGACCCAGGTTTTTAAGCTGCAGGTGTCGTAGCAGTTACGCGGGCAAGCGTTACGGAAAATTTTGTAGGTTTTCGGGTTAAACGGAATGGGAGGCTGTGCCATGGCACATCGGGATGATAATAATCCGCCGGGTAATGCGGCGACGGTACCCAGCGCAATCAGTCCTTTTAAAAAGGAGCGTCGGTTTAGCTGCCCTTTATCAATACTCATAATATTACTCTCGTTTTTAATTCATCAAACCAATTAGTCAGTTGCGACGCGAGACATTTCATTGCGGAAGTTTGTGCACAATCATTTATTTTTGTGATAAACGCAGGGAGCCATAATTCGAGATGGCCGCGTACAAAGCGAGTAAGTGCATCGTGATATTGCGGGGAATGTCTGGCATGCACGGAGAGCATCACCGCCAGCTCCATTTCATAGCTGATATGATCGTCGGGAACGCTATTCTCCTCCGTCACGAACAGCCCAATGCTTTGCAGGAATTCGCGCACTCTAAGCGTAGTGGCCCCCATCAGCAGCGGCTCCTCATCCAGATATACCGAGGCATAAGGCGGTGCCAGCAGCATCGCAGGGCCGACAAACAGAGCGTTGAAGTCATACTCAACCTCTAACGCCTCATCCTGCTGCCAGGCTCGACTCTCCGGAAATAAAAGGTGTAACGAGGCGCATCGCGATGTTGTATCCGCCGCGTTAAAAAAATCGCGAAACGTTAGCCCCTTTATTTCAAAAGAGGTTAACGCCTCATATATTGAAGAGGTGAATATATCTTTATCATTCATGTTAAATATAAATATTTATCGACGGGAAAACGACGAGATATTATCAGCAGACTTATTAATTTCTTTGATCGAAGCAGGTAATTAACGCATGAAGTAGTCAATAACGAGGATAATTGAGGGTAAAAAAAACCTAAAAAAAAAGCCACCCCATGATGAGGTGGCTACTGCAGGTATCGTCTTGCTTTCTTTTATTATGCGGTTTTGGTGCGGATCAGATAGTCAAACGCGCTCAGGGACGCTTTCGCACCTTCGCCAGTGGCGATGATGATCTGCTTGTACGGCACGGTGGTGCAGTCGCCTGCGGCAAACACGCCCTTCACGCTGGTCTCGCATTTCGCATCGATGATGATCTCGCCCATGCGGTTGCGCTCAATCGCGCCTTCAAGCCAGGTGGTGTTTGGCAGCAGGCCAATTTGTACGAAGATACCCGAAAGCTGAACGCTATGAACGTCGCCGCTTACGCGGTCACGGTATTCCAGCCCGGTCACTTTGCTGCCGTCGCCCTTCACTTCCGTGGTTTGCGCGTTCAGGACGATATCAACGTTTTTCAGGCTGCGAACTTTATCCTGCAGAACCTGGTCGGCCTTCATCTCTGGCGCGAACTCCAGCAGCGTCACGTGCTCAACGATCCCCGCCAGGTCGATAGCCGCTTCCACGCCGGAGTTACCGCCGCCGATTACCGCCACGCGTTTACCTTTGAACAGCGGGCCGTCGCAGTGTGGGCAGTAGGTCACGCCTTTGGTGCGATACTGATCTTCACCCGGCACGTTCATGTTGCGCCATTTCGCGCCGGTGGCAACGATCACGCTGCGCGCTTTCAGCACCGCGCCGGACGCGGTTTCAATCTGATGTAATCCACCCTCAACCGCTGCCGGAACCAGCTTGCTGGCGCTCTGGCTGTCGATCACGTCCACGTCGTAGTCGCTGACGTGCGCTTTAAGCGCCCCCGCCAGCTTCTGGCCTTCGGTTTTCGGCATGGAAATGTAGTTTTCGATGTCTACGGTATCCAGCACCTGGCCGCCAAAGCGTTCGCCCATCAGGCCGGTACGGATCCCTTTACGCGCAGAGTACACCGCCGCCGCCGCACCCGCCGGGCCGGAGCCGACAATCAGTACGTCGTACGCATCGCGCTGGTTCAGCGCTTCCGCCGCGCGTTTTTCCGCGCCGGTATCCACTTTGGCAACAATTTCGGTCAGGGTCATACGCCCCTGCCCAAATTCCTGACCGTTCAGATACACCGCCGGAACGCCCATTACGTTGCGCTCGGTGATTTCGTTCTGGAACGTACCGCCGTCAATCGCCGTGTGTTTGATGCGAGGGTTCAGAACCGACATCAGGTTCAGCGCCTGCACAACGTCCGGGCAGTTGTGGCAGGAGAGCGAGTAATAGGTTTCAAACTCAAAATCACCGTCGATATCGCGGATCTGCTCCAGCAGCGCCTGCGCTTCTTTAGACGGATGACCGCCGGTCCACAGCAGCGCCAGCACCAGCGAGGTAAATTCATGTCCCAGCGGAGAGCCGGCAAAGCGCGGCCCCTGGTCAGAGCCTGGGTTAGCGATCAGGAAAGAAGGCTTACGGACGGCAAGCGTATTATCTTCTTTAAAGGTCACCTTCGGTGACAGTTCAGCGATCTCTGCCAGCAGTTCCTTGATCTCTGCCGATTTCGCGCTGTCGTCCAGCGTGGCAATCAGCTCAACAGGTTTGGTCAGTTTCTCAAGGTAAGCCTTGAGCTGGGTTTTCATCGTAGTGTCGAGCATGGTTCTTCCCTCTCTTAAGACGTCATCATGCAAGCTGCCTTATAGGGGCGGCCTGAATGCAACTTGCATCATGGTGCTGGAATGAAATGGGCGCGGGAGCGCCCATAACTGAAACAACTTCCAAAGTATTTCGCGTCAGAGCAAGGCGGCTAGCCTGAGAATCCCCGGGAGCTTACTGAAGTAAGTGACCGGGGTGAGCAGGCGACGCCAACGCAGCTATGGCGTGAAAGACGACGGAAATTTAGATCTTGCCGACCAGGTCCAGGGATGGCGCCAGGGTCGCTTCGCCTTCTTTCCATTTCGCCGGGCACACTTCACCTGGGTGAGAAGCCACGTACTGAGCCGCTTTCACTTTACGCAGCAGGTCAGAAGCATCACGGCCGATACCTTCAGCGGTAACTTCGATAGCCTGAATAATGCCCTGCGGGTCAACCACGAAGGTTGCACGGTCGGCCAGGCCTTCATCTTCACGCATGTTGTCGAAGTTACGGGTCAGGGCGCCAGTCGGGTCGCCGATCATCGCGTATTTAATTTTCGCGATGGTTTCAGAGCTGCTGTGCCACGCTTTGTGGGTGAAGTGGGTATCGGTAGAGACAGAGTAAACGTCGACGCCCAGCTTCTGCAGTTCTTCGTAGTGGTCTGCCACGTCACCCAGTTCAGTCGGGCAAACAAAGGTGAAGTCAGCAGGATAGAAGAAGAACACGCTCCAGCGGCCTTCGGTATCTTTCTCGGTGACTTCAATGAATTCACCGTTTTTGAACGCCTGGTTTTTGAAAGGTTTAATTTTGGTATTAATCAAAGACATCTGTACTTCCTCCGTGTTTTCGTTGAGATGTAAGGTAACCAACTTTCTTCATCGGGGCTAATGCGTATGCTTTATCAAATCAATCAGCCAAACCTAACAACATCAACAAGACAGTAAGGTGAACCTTTTAAAGGAAACGCCAAAAGTAAAAAGGCCGCCTCGACGGGCGGCCCTGATACCTGAATTCCCCGCAGGTACATTCAGTACCAGCCGAAGCTGGCGTTGCGTTGCGCTCTACAACCCTTAATATCAAGGCGGTAACAGCGGTTTGATTACACCACCCGTGCAGAGATTGAGCAATCCATAACAGAGGCATTTCTGCCTATGGCTGTGATAGGCAGTATCGAACATCATTTCGGGGCGTTATAAATTTCTTTTTATGATAAAAATACCTCGATATATAAATGACAATTGTCATTTAAGCTCTTCACCTCACTTTCTAAGATAAAATTATCTTAATCATCTTTGAAGCGCTATTTTAATAATCTGACGCCGTGATATATTAAGGTGAGTTTAATTTAAAATTAAGAGAGTTAACCGAAAGGATTGTAAATGGTTAACTTCAAACTATAGTTATCAGTGATGTGATAACCACAGCAAACACGACATCATCAGGACGAAAAATGGCAAACCTCTACGATCTTAAAAAATTCGACCTCAACCTGTTGGTCATTTTTGAGTGCATTTATCAACATCTGAGTATCAGTAAAGCCGCTGAGACACTCTATATTACACCTTCTGCGGTAAGCCAGTCGCTGCAGCGTTTACGCGGACAGCTCAACGATCCGCTGTTTATTCGTTCAGGTAAGGGGATCACGCCGACTACGGTCGGGGTCAATCTGCACCATCATCTTGAGCAAAACCTGAATCAGCTTGAGCAGACCATCAATATCATGCACAGCAGCGGGTTAAAGAAGAACTTTATCATTTACTGCCCGCAGTTTATGAGCACCAAAACGATGCTTGCCCCTATGAAGCTGCTGATGGATAAGTACAATTACTCCATTGAATTACATGATGTTTTTCTTGCGCCTGACTCTGCTGAAGATCTCTTAGCCTACCGCAAGGCTGACCTGGTATTTTCTTTTGCCTCCTCTAACAGCCGTTCTGTCGCCAGCACGCTGTATTACCAGCTTCCCTTTGTCCTTGTTTGTCGTGAGGGCCATCCCCGCCTGAGCGGAAATCCGACCCGTGAAGAGGTCCTCAATGAAGGTTTTACCGCCTACCTGAGCGATGAGAACAGCGTCAAAGACTATCAGGAAAAAGCCGAAAACATTTTAACCGAAAGGAATGTTGTCTATCGTAGTGATTCCTTTATTTCTCTGTTATCGATGATCAGTTCATCGGACCTCATCGGATTAGCGCCAACCCCGGCCTTTGAGCAATATGGCCAGGCACTCAACCTGCGCAAAGTAGAAACTGATATTCAATTCCCCAGCATTGATATTTACATGATGTATAATCGTTCCGCACTGAATAGCTCAGCATTCGCGAGTTTTATTGAAGAAATAACGTTCCCATGAATAACTATCGTGGTTCTCGCTGAGAATGCCGAGCCACGATATTACTGAAACATACACCCTCGTTATAGAAACAATCGGCATTAACTTTATACATTTATTTATTATTTGACTGATATAATTCTCACCTTAGTATTGACACTTAAGCCCGGCATTAATTACTCAGGATGAGAATGCACATGTCAATTTATAAGTACCCCCTGCACCAGGATGTTCTTAGTGCGACTCAGGAACGAATAAAATGGACTCTCGAGAATTTACCCAGAACCTGTGTCTCTTTTTCTGGCGGTAAAGACTCCACCGTCATGCTGCATCTGGTTGCCCTTCGGGCGCGACAGATGAAAACAAAAATAGATGTGCTGTTTATCGACTGGGAAGCGCAATTTTCTTATACCATCGCCCACGTTGAACATATGCGCGAATTGTACAGCGATGTCATTGACCATTTCTGGTGGGTGGCCCTCCCCCTGACAACGCAAAATTCCCTGTCGCAATTTCAGCCAGAGTGGCAATGCTGGGAACCGGGCACCCGGTGGGTTCGCCAGCCTCCTGAAGATGCAGTAACCGATCCCGCCTTTTTTCCTTTCTACCAGCCAGGCATGACGTTTGAAGTCTTTGTTCGCAGTTTCTCCGACTGGTATTCACGCAACCGCCCGGCGGCCGTACTGATTGGTATTCGTGCCGATGAATCCTACAACCGCTTTCTGGCTATCGCTTCAGCACGAAAGCAGCGGTTTGCCGACGATAAACCCTGGACGACCATCGCGCCGGGGGGGCATGCCTGGTATATCTACCCTCTCTACGACTGGAAAACCGCCGATATCTGGACCTGGTTCGCCAAATCGGGGAGTTGCTATAACCCACTCTATGACCTGATGTTTCAGGCCGGCGTGCCGCCACGCTACATGCGCATCTGCGAACCCTTTGGCCCGGAACAGCGTCAGGGGTTATGGCTCTACCACGTTGTAGAACCCGAACGCTGGGCAATGATGTGCGAGCGCGTCAGCGGCGTACGCAGCGGAGGAATTTACGCAGGGCATGACAACCATTTTTACGGTCACCGCAAAATACTCAAACCGGACCATCTCTGCTGGCGCGAATACGCCATGCTGCTTATCAACAGCATGCCGCAAAATACGGCTGAGCATTACCGCAATAAAATCGCCGTTTATCTGCACTGGTATCAGAAGAGAGGCATGGAGGATATCCCCGATACCCAGGAAGGCGATATCGGCGCCAAAGACATTCCCTCGTGGCGCCGTATTTGTAAGGTTTTACTGAATAACGACTACTGGTGCAGAGCACTGTCATTCAGCCCAAATAAACCCAAACATTATCAGCGCTACAGCGACAGGGTGAAGGCTAAACGCAAGGAGTGGGGCATTTTATGCGACAAAGAATAATCAACGATATCGAAACATATCTTCAGTCTCTTCCCGAAGAGGATCGAATAAACGCCATTAATGCCTTTCGCCAGGCACTACACAAAAATAGCCCGTTTTACGATCAGCCTGTCGACTGCGTACTGTGGATCAAACAGGACGCTATTACCGCCAACAATTACAATCCCAATAATGTGGCCCCGCCGGAAAAACGGTTGCTCAGCAAATCCCTGGAACTTGATGGATTCACCCAGCCAATTGTTGTGACCGAAAGCGAACCGCAACATTACGAAATTGTGGATGGATTTCATCGGCATGAAATTGGCAAAAACCGGGCGGCATTGAAGCACCAGCTTAAGGGATACCTCCCCGTCACCTGCCTACGCCAGGACCGACAGGATAAACATAACCGTATGGCCGCAACCATTCGGCACAACCGGGCGCGGGGTCGACACCAGATTAACGCAATGTCGGAGATCGTTCGCGAACTGGTGCAGCTTGGCTGGAATGACGAGAAAATAAGCAAGGAGCTGGGAATGGACAGCGATGAAGTCTTGCGCCTCAAGCAAATCAACGGCCTGCTGGAGCTGTTTGCAGACCGCCGTTACTCAGAAGCCTGGACGGTGAAATAATCAGAGCGTGTTCAGACGCTCCGCCGCGGCCAGCAGCGTCGATTCCTGCTTCGCAAAGCAGAGACGGATCAGCTTGTGCGGGAAGGGATCGGCGCAGAACACCGACAGCGGAATGGCAGCCACGCCGACCTCTTTCGTCAGCCACTGGCAGAAACTGACGTCGTCCAAATCGGAAATGGCGCTGTAATCGGCCAGCAGGAAGTAGGTTCCTTCAGACGGCAAAATTTCCAGGCGGCTTTGGCCCAGCGCCGTCACAAACAGATCCCGGCGTGCACGGTAAAAATCCGGCAGGTCGCGATAGTGCTGTGGTTCAGCGCGCAGCATATCCGCCAGCGCCAGCTGAGCCGGAGTATTAACGGCAAACGTCAGGTACTGGTGCACCTTGCGCAGCTCAGCGCTGATGGCGGCGGGTGCCACGCAGTACCCCACCTTCCAGCCGGTCATATGATAAGTTTTACCGAATGACGAGACGGCTACGGCGCGTTCACGAAGCTGCGGATGAGCCAGCACGCTGGCGTGCCCTTCTTTCGCGAAACAGATGTGCTCATACACCTCGTCGCTCAGGACATAGATTTCACGTTCGGCGATGGCCTGCCACAGCGCGGCAAAATCGGCCTTTTGCCACACCGTCGCCGACGGGTTGTGCGGCGTATTCAGAATAACCAGACGGGTTTTGTCACTCAGCAGCGCCGTGAACGCCTGCCAGTCCGGACGGAAATGCGGCGGCTGCAGCGCCACGCGTTTCACCGCGCCGCCGGAAAGTTCAACCGCAGGCGCATAGCTGTCATAGCTCGGGTCAAAGCAAATCACCTCATCGCCC
The DNA here is from genome assembly GCF_034106185.1 of Enterobacter sp. 296B2. NCBI lineage: Bacteria > Pseudomonadati > Pseudomonadota > Gammaproteobacteria > Enterobacterales > Enterobacteriaceae > Enterobacter > Enterobacter sp. 296B2. The sequence goes on from NZ_JAWNCA010000010.1 coordinate 139,422, forward strand.
GCACGCACCAGCGCGGTAATGGCCGCATACAGCGCTTCGGTCGCCCCTGCCGTCACCGTGATCTCGCTGTTCGCATCGGGCTTATGGCCGTACAACTCCGCCGTTTTATCCGCAATGGCCTCCCGCAGCGCCTGCACGCCGGTCATCGGCGCATACTGGTTCGCCCCCTGCGCAACGTGGTACGCCAGGCGCTCCTGCAAATAGCCTGGCCCGTCAAAATCCGGGAACCCTTGCGAGAGGTTAATGGCGTTGTGCTGCTGCGCCAGGGCGCTCATCTGCGTAAAGATGGTGGTACCGAGACCGGGAAGTTTACTCTTCGGGATCAATGCGTTATTGCTCATTTTGTTGTGCCTGCTTGTAATACTTATGTTGCTGCCACTATAACACGATGTTAGTCTTTGGCAATCAAGACGCTTAGACGTCTATACCCTAAATAATTCGAGTTGCAGGAAGGCGGCAAGGGAATGAATCCCCGGGAGCGTACAAAAGTACGTGACTGGGGTGAGTGAGTGCAGCCAACGCACCTGCAACTTGAAGTATGACGGGTATAAACCATATGAATATTCCTGACCGAGAGGGTAAAAGGAAATGACAGACAACCTGCAACTCACGCATCTGGTCGACGCCTGCCGCTGGATCGGCGCCAAAGGCTGGGCCCCCGCCACCGGCGGCAATATGTCGGTGCGTCAGAACGAACATCTGTGCTGGCTCAGCGAATCCGGCAAGGACAAAGGCAGCCTGACGACGGAAGATTTTTTGCAGGTTGAAATCGCCACCAACCGCGCGCCGTCCGGTCGAAAACCGTCGGCGGAAACCGGACTGCACACTCTCATCTATCGCCTGTTCCCGCAGGCCAACGCCGTTCTGCACGTTCATACCGTTAACGCCACGGTGCTGTCGCGTCTGGTCAAAGATACCGAGCTGAACATCAGCGGTTTCGAGATGCAAAAGTCCCTCTCCGGGCAGACCACGCATCTGGATACGGTGGCTATCCCGGTCTTTGATAACGACCAGGATATTGACGCCCTCGCCTCGCGAATCGCCCATTACGCACAGAAACGCCCGCTTAATTATGGTTTTCTTCTGCGCGGCCATGGCTTAACCTGCTGGGGACGCGACGTGGCCGAAGCCCGGCGTCATCTGGAAGGACTAGAATTCTTATTTGAATGCGAAATGCGTTTACGACAACTGGAGAGAGTATGATTCGCGCGATTGTGACGGATATTGAAGGGACCACCAGCGATATCCGTTTTGTCCATGATGTTTTGTTCCCCTACGCGCGTGAGCGGCTGGCGGCCTTCGTGACCGCGCAGCAGTACGCCGAGCCGGTCAAATCCATTCTGGACAACCTGCGTGATGAAATCGGTAACCCGCACGCCAGCGTCAGCGAGCTTATCGAGGCCCTTTTTGCCTTTATGGATGAAGACCGCAAATCGACGGCGCTGAAAGCGCTGCAGGGGATCGTCTGGCACGACGGCTACGTGAACGGCGACTTTACCGGCCACCTCTACCCGGACGTGCTGCCCGCGCTGGAAAAGTGGAAAGCGCAGGGGATTGATCTCTATGTATATTCCTCTGGCTCCGTCGCCGCGCAGAAACTGTTATTTGGCTACAGCGACGAAGGTGATATTACTCATCTGTTCAGCGGCTATTTTGATACACACATCGGTGCCAAGCGCGAGGTGCAGTCTTATCAAAACATTGCGGCGCAAACGGGCATCGCCCCGTCGCAGATCTTGTTCCTGTCTGATATCCATCAGGAGCTGGACGCGGCTGAACAGGCAGGTTTTCGCACCCTGCAGCTGATTCGCGGCGATGATGACGGCGCAAGCCATCACCATCAGGTCCACCAGTTTGACGAGATTAATCCGGAGCAGATCCCTTCATGAGCGCATTGACCATTTATTCCGACAAAGACGCCAGTCAACACCAGTGGCACAGTACCGACGCCGCCGAGATCGCCCAGCAGCTCAACGCTAAAGGCGTACGTTTTGAACGCTGGGACGCGGATCGTGATTTAGGGCAGGATCCCGCGCCCGAGGCCGTGATCGCCGCGTATCAGCACGCCATCGACAAGCTGGTGGCGGAGAAAGGCTATCAGAGCTGGGACGTAATCAGCCTGCGCGCCGACAATCCGCAGAAAGAGGCGCTGCGCGCGAAGTTCCTGAATGAACACACCCACGGCGAAGACGAAGTGCGCTTCTTCGTGGAAGGCGCGGGGCTGTTCTGCCTGCACATTGGCGATGAGGTGTATCAGGTGCTGTGCGAGAAAAACGACCTGATTTCCGTGCCCGCGGGCACGCCGCACTGGTTTGATATGGGCTCAGAGCCGAACTTTACCGCCATTCGTATTTTCGATAACCCGGAAGGGTGGGTTGCCCAGTTTACGGGTGATGCAATCGCGGATGCATATCCAAAGCTGGCATAGGTAAAAGCAAAACGGCAGCTATAGCTGTAATGCCGATCAGTTAAGGATCGGTTGACCGATCCAGTGGCTGTGTAAGAATCCGGAAATGCTCACCCGTTTCCGGATTTTTTTATGCACATTGGACAGGCTCTTGATCTG